>CAYQPL010000004.1:43790-49623 GCA_964419395.1 uncultured Phenylobacterium sp.
AGGTCCCGCTCCGGGACCTGGCCGCTTCGAAAGGACTCTAGAGACCATGGCGCGCACGGCCGAGGTGGTCCGCAACACCAAGGAAACCCAGATCACGGTCCGCGTGGATCTGGACGGGACGGGCGTGTCCGACGTCGAGACCGGCGTCGGCTTCTTCGACCACATGCTCGACAGCTTCGCCCGCCACGGCGGCATCGACCTGAAGGTGCGCACGAAGGGCGACCTGCACATCGACGCCCACCACACGGTGGAGGACACCGGCATCGTGCTCGGCCAGGCGATCAACAAGGCGCTGGAGGGGTTCAAGGGGATCCGCCGGTTCGGCCACGCCTATATCCCGATGGACGAGACCCTGACGCGCTGCGCCATCGACCTCTCCAACCGCCCGTACCTGATCTGGAAGGTCGGCTTCCGCACGCCGAAGATCGGCGACATGGACACCGAGCTCTTCAAGGAATTCCACCACGCCTTCGCCATGAACTGCGGGGCCTGCGTGCACCTGGAGACGCTGTACGGCGACAACAGCCACCACATCGCCGAAAGCGGCTTCAAGGCGCTCGCCCGCGCCCTGCGCACGGCCGTCGAGATCGACCCGAAGACCGGCGGCCAAGCCCCGTCCACCAAGGGCGTGCTTTAGGACCCGCATATGCAGACCGTCGCCCTGATCGACTACGGGTCGGGCAATCTCCGTTCGGCCCAGAACGCCCTGGAGCGGGTCGCCGCCGCCAGCCCCGGCGGCGCGCGCATCGCCGTGACCAGCGATCCCGACGTGGTGGCCAAGGCCGACCGCATCGTCCTGCCGGGCGTCGGCGCCTTCGCCGCCTGCCGCGACGCCCTGATGGCCCGCGAGGGCGTGGTCGAGGCCATGATCCATGCCGTGCAGGACCGCGGCGTCCCCTTCCTGGGCGTCTGCGTCGGCATGCAGCTGCTGGCCACCCGGGGGCTGGAGTTCGGCGAGACGCCGGGTCTGGACTGGATCGGCGGCGAGGTCCGCCGCCTGGAGCCCGTCAGCGCCGCCTGCAAGGTGCCGCACATGGGGTGGAACGCGGTCGAGGACCTGAGCCCGGCCGGCGGCGGCCTGGGGCTCGATCCCGGCGCGGCCATGTATTTCACCCACTCCTTCGCCTTCCACGCGGCCGACCCGGCCGACGTGGCTGCCTGGAGCGATCACGGGGGCCGCTTCGCCGCCGCCGTGGCGCGCGGCAATGTGGCGGGGGTTCAATTCCACCCGGAGAAATCGCAATCTGCCGGGCTTTCCCTTCTGGCCCGCTTTCTGGAGTGGCGACCTTGATTCTTTATCCCGCCATCGACCTGAAGGACGGCCAGTGCGTGCGCGTGCTGCACGGCGTGCTCGACACAGCCACCGTCTTCAATTCGTCCCCGGCCGACCAGGCCCAGCAGTGGGCGAACGCCGGCTTCCCCTGGATCCACGTGGTCGACCTGAACGGCGCCGTGGAAGGCAAGGCGGTGAACGCCGATGCGGTCGAGGCCATCCTCGAGGCGGTCTCCGTGCCCGTCCAACTGGGCGGCGGCATCCGCACGCTCGCCGATATGGAGCGCTGGATCGACAAGGGCGTCAGCCGGGTGATCCTGGGCACGGTCGCCGTGCGTGAACCGCAGATCGTCGTCGAGGCCGCCCGCCGCTGGCCCGAACAGATCGCCGTCAGCGTCGACGTGCGCGGCGGCAAGGTGGCCGTACAGGGCTGGACCGAGGATTCCGACCTCGACGCCGTCACCGTCGCCAAGCGGTTCGAGGACGCCGGCGTGGCCGCCCTGATCATCACCGACATCGAGCGCGACGGCGCGCTCACCGGCTTCAATGTCGACGTCTTCGGGGCCATGGCCGATGCGGTGGACATCCCGGTGATCGCCGCCGGCGGCCTGGCCAGCGTCGCCGATATCGAGAAGCTGCGCGCGCGCAAGGGCCGGCCGATCGCCGGCGCGGTTCTGGGCCGCGCGCTCTACACCGGCGCCATCCAGCCGGGCGAAGCCATCAAGGCCGCCGCCTGATGCTGAACCTGCGCGTCATCCCCTGCCTGGACGTCAAGGACGGCCGCGTGGTCAAGGGCGTGCAGTTCCTGTCCCTGCGCGACGCCGGCGATCCGGTGGAGCAGGCCAGCGCCTATGACGCCGCCGGCGCCGACGAGCTGATGTTCCTGGACATCACCGCCAGCCATGAGGGGCGCGGCGCCATTCTCGACGTGATCGCCCGCACCGCCGATGTCTGCTTCATGCCGCTCAGCGTCGGCGGCGGCATCCGGACGGTGGAGGACGCGCGCCGCCTGCTGCTGGCCGGCGCCGACAAGATCAGCGTCAACACCGCCGCGGTGGAGAATCCCGACCTGATCGCCGCCTGCGCCGACGCCTTCGGCTCCCAGGCCGTGGTCACGGCCATCGACGCCAAGCGCACCGAGGACGGCGCCTGGCGGGTCTTCATCTATGGCGGGCGCAAGGACACGGGCCTCGACGTGGTCGACTACGCCCGGCTGGCGGTGGAGAAGGGGGCGGGCGAGATTCTGCTGACCTCCATGGACCGCGACGGCGCCAAGACCGGCTACGACATCGAGCTGCTGCGCGCCGTCACCTCGGCCGTCTCCGTGCCGGTCATCGCCTCGGGCGGGGCCGGATCGGCCGCCCACATGGTCGAGGCGGCGACGGCGGGCAAGGCCGACGCCGTGCTGGCGGCCTCCATCTTCCACTTCGGCGAGGTCTCCATCGCCGAGGTGAAGCAGGCCATGGTCGCCGCCGGCCTGCCCGCCCGCCTGACCGGGGCCGAGATGCGCCGCGAGGCCGAGGCGGCCTTCCAATGAATGACTTGTCTCAGGTGCTGGCCCGGCTGTCGGCGGTGATCGAGAGCCGTAAGGGCGGGGATCCGTCGACCTCCTACACCGCCAAGCTGCTGGCCGAGCCCGAGCGGGCGGCCAAGAAGCTGGGCGAAGAGGCCGTCGAGACGGTCATCGCCGCCGTCCAGGGCGACGCCGAGGCCCTGGCCGCCGAAAGCGCCGACCTGCTCTATCACTGGCTGGTGGTCATGGCCGCCGCCGGCGTGCCGCTGCAGGCCGTCGCCGACAAGCTCGCCGCCCGCGAAGGCGTGTCTGGGCTCGACGAAAAGGCCGCCCGGAAATCCTAAGCCGCCCGCGCCCAACTCGTCATTCCCGGCCTTGTGCCGGGAATCCCTCTCGACGCTTGCGCCTGCCCTCGACAGGGATGCTCGCCACGAGGGCGAGCATGACGGGGTCGGGGGAGCCCCTTGGATTTATTTCTTCTCCAGCAGCAGGCGGCCCTGGGTCTCGACCTTGCCGCGGATCTTGCCGGCCATCAGGCCGAGGATTCCCGGCAGCACCACTTCGAGCCGCACGGAGTCGGCCAGGACGTCGAGATGGCCGGTGATGGTCTGGCCCAGGGCGCTGACGGAGAAGCCCATGCGGTCGCCGTTCCAGTCCTTGGCCAGCTTGGCGTTCTCGCCGAACTGGGCGGCGATCTTGGCGAAGCCTTCGTCCAGGCGGCGGCGGGCCTCGGCCGGGCCGAGACTGTGGGGGATGGTGACGGTCAGCGGCTTGCTCATGAGTCGAACCTTCTGGCGCCTTCTTCCCTCAACGCGCAACCCTGGCGATCAGCCCCGCGGCTTGCGCTTCAACGCCACATAGAGGGCGCCCTCGCCGCCGTGGCGCCGGTGGGCCTCCGAGACGCCGGCCACCAGGGGCTTCAGGTGGGCGGCGGCCAGCCACTCGGGCGCGGCGCGGCGCAGCACGCCGCCGCCCCGCGCGCCCTTGCCGGTGATGATCAGGACGCTGCGGTGTCCCTCATCCCAGGCCCGGCGCAGGAAGCCCTCCATCGCCGCCCGCGCGCCGTCATAGTCCAGGCCGTGCAGGTCGAGGCGCGCGGCGATGGGATCGCGCTCGCGGATGATGCGGTGGCGGCGGTTGGGCTCGATGTGCTCGGGCGACGGCCAGGCCGCCCCGACCGCGGGCCTGGGGGGTACGGCGGGCGCGTGGGCCGGCGCGCCGGTCACCATGCCCTTGGCCTTGCGGCTGGGCGCGCTCAGCGCGGGACCGGGCTCCGTCGTCGGCGGCGGCTCAGGCGCCGGCGCGCTGGGCGTCGCGCGGCCGGGCAGGGGGTGGACGGTGGCCGCCACGACCGACCAGAGCCTGTGCTCCTCGGGCCGGAGCGGGCGTTTCATGGCGCAGCCACGCCCGCCGCAGGCTCAGGCCCCACCCGCGGGACCAGGCGGACCATGCGCAGGGTGTGGCGGACGCGGCCCGCCTCGACCCCCGCCGCCGGACCGGCGCCCAGATAGAGGTCGGCGCGGACGGGTCCCTTGATGGCCCCGCCCGTGTCCAGCGCCACCACCAGCCGGCGGTAGGCGGGGAAGGCGCCGGTCAGGATCGGCGCCTCGGCGTCGATCCAGAAGACCGAGCCCAGGGCGTGCTGGCTGAGGTCGACGGCGATGGAGTGGTCCGGCGGCAGGGGCACGCCGGCCGCGCCGACCGGCTGGCGGCCGTCGTCCGGCTCCAGGCGGAACCAGACGTAACGAGGATTGAGCCGCATGATGGCGTCGGCCTCGGGGCCGCGCCGCGCGGCCAGCCAGGCGCGGATCGCCTCGCCCGAGGTGTTGTCCGCCGCCAGCAGGCCGCGGTCGCGCATGGGATTGGCGATGCCGGCGAAGGGCAGGTCGTTGTGGGCCGCATAGAGGGCCTTGACCCGCTCGCCGTCCGGAAAGGTCAGGACGCCGGAGCCCTGCACCTGCAGGAAGAAGAGCTCCTCGGGCCGCATCCAGGCGAGCGCATCGGGGGCCGGGGCCGCCTCGATGGCGGCGCGGTCGGCGCGGCCCGACAGGGCGGCGAGATTGGCGGGCTTGGGGCGCACCGGGGCGCTGAACTCGGCGTCGGGCGTCCGGCGCGCCTCGTATTCCGGGGCGTAATAGGCGGTCAGCACGCCTTCGCCGGCCAGGGGCTGCGGGCGGAAGTTGGCCTCGAAAAAGGCGCGGGCCGCCGCATCGTCCGGCTCGGGCAGGGCGCGGGCCCGGCGGCAGATCTCCGCCTCGGCCGGCGCCCGGGCCACCTGGCAGGTGGCGCGGTAGGCGGCGAAGGCCTCGACATGATCGGCCTGGGCCCAGCCGCGCAGGTCCCGGAACTCCGCGCGCATCGGCGCAGGGACCGGCGTTTCGGCCGCCGGGCGGCCGGGTTCGGAGGGGGTCTGGGCCGGAGGCTCGACGGGCGTGCGCGCCGTGGCGCAGGCCGACACGAAAAGGGCGCCGGCCAGGGCGCCATACGCACGCAGGGACACGCCTTAAGCCTCCGCGGCGGCCACGTGAACCAGGGTCCAGTTGGGGTCGCGGGCCTTGAGACTGCGCTCGAAGGTCCAAAGCTCGGCCGTGCGGCGGTCGTCCACCGCTTCGCCGGCGGCGTCCTTGGTGCGGCTGCGGATCTCGGCCAGGAAGCGGACGGTGACGCGGGCGCGGTCGCCGTCCAGCTGCGCCTTGTCCATGTCGGCGCGCGGGGGATGGAGGAACTCCACCTTCTCGCTGCGGCCCTCGGCCTCACGCGCCGAAACCGCGCTGACGAAGGAGCTGAAGCCCTCGACCGACAGGAGATTGCGCAGGGTCGTGCGGTCGCCCTCGGCGAAGGCGCGAACGATCATCTCGTAGGCCGACTTGGCCCCGTGCAGGAAGTGCGAGAGATCGAAGGCCGGGTCGCGGGCGCGGATGGCGGCGACCCCGGTCAGGCTCACGCCTTCCTCCGCCGGTTCGGCGGGATTGCGCTCGGGCGCGCGGACCTGGGCCGGCGCCGTCTCCGGCTGCGGCTGGTACTCGGGCTGGCGTCCCACACGTCGG
>CAYQPL010000005.1:0-3594 GCA_964419395.1 uncultured Phenylobacterium sp.
GTACTTCGCTTCGATCGCCGCGATCCCCGCCCGCACTTTCTGCAGCCGCGCCTCGCCTTTGGCCTTCAGGTCGGGCCACCTCGCGCACACGTTCACCACGCCCGCCAGCAGCTCCTTTTCGGCCGCCTGCAGCACGAACTGGCGCCCCTGGTCGGCCGAGCGCAGCGACCGGCCGGTGGGCGAGATCATCGACGAGGCCTGGACCTGGGGCATGGGCCCCTATCTGATGGCCCTGGTGCAGGGCTACGACCTGCCGCAGGCCGAGCGGGCGCAAATTGCGGCGAAGCTGCAGGCCCTGACCGGGATCGGCGCCGACTACTATCTGGCCAACGACCTCGCCATCACCAAGATCGCCTTCGCCCGGGAACTGCTGAAGGACAAGGGCCTGCGCCTGGGGACCTACGACGCCCGCTATGTCGGGCCGATCCCGCAGGGCGACCAGCGCATCCCCGACCCGTCGGCCAAGCCCATGCAGGCCATCCAGCCGATGATGCTGGACCACTACGCGACGTTCCTGAACTTGCCCTGGTCGGCGGACGACTACCGGCCCTCGGCGCCCGATACGCGCGACTGGGACTGGAACGGCACGCTCGGCCCCGGCGGCCCCTTCCTCGACTTCGACTATCCGGCGGAGATCTCCAAGGCCTTCGCGGCGAACCCTGCCTTCCGCCTGATGATCGGCACCGGCGTCTACGACCTGACGACCACCGTCGGTCCGGCCCGCTACATGGTCGCCCGCAGCGACTATCCCCGCGACCGGGTGATCCAGCGCGAATATGTCGGCGGCCACATGGCCTATACGGACGAGGCCACGCTGAAGGCCTTTAACGGCGACATCCGCGTCTTCGTGACGGGCGGCAAGCCGGCCTGAGGCCGGCTGCGCTTAAGCCGCCCCTCTCAGCCGGCCTGCACGAAGGCCCGCAGGTCGGCGCTCGCCTGCCGTCGCCCGACGGGGTCGGAGAAGATGGAGTGGCCAGCCTCGAACAGGCGGTGGCTGAACCGGCCGGCGGGCAGATCGGCGGCCAGATATTCGTTCAGCGGCCCCGCATAGGGGATGTTGAGGTCGTAGCAGCCCAGCATCAGGCTGACCCGCAGGTCGGGATCGGCGGCCATCAGGTCCTTGAAGACCAGGGGCATGGCGCGCGGACCGCCCTCGACCTGATTGTTCCAGCCGCCATTGGCCTCGTAGGACAGGCGGACATAGGGGCCGAACGGCTTGTAGCCGAAGGTCTCGCGATAGAGGTGCTCCACCGCCTCGGTCAGGTTGTAGGTCAGCGTATAGGGCGAGGTGGACGGGTCGTCGTAGGGTGGGCGCTGGGCGTCGGTGACGAAGAGCGGCGCGTGCGCCCGGGAATCGGAAAGGCCGATGCGGGCCTCGCGTTCGGCCAGCAGCTCGCGGATGAAGCGCTCCCGAGGGATGCGAAGGTCCGCGGCGACCACCTGCGCCTCGGGGAAGCCCAGATAGCCGGAGAGCTCGCTGGCGACCTTCGCGCGCTCAGCCGCGGAGATCGCCTCGCCCTTCTCCAGCGCGCGGGCGTAGACGCCCTCGGCCCAGTCGCGGGCCGCTTCGGCCAGAGCCGCGGGCGTCGCGCCGGCATGGGCCGACTTGCCGTAATAGAGGGCGGTCGCCGCCTGGCTCGGCAGGGCGCGGACGGCGGGATCTGCGGCGGCGGCCAAGGCCGGGGCGCCGCGAGTCCCCGTCGAGGGCGAAACCAGCACGACGCCGTCGAAGCGGACCGGCTCCGGCAGCCGCGCCATGCGCTCGGCGACCATGCCGACACGGATGCCCGCATAGCTCTCGCCCACCAGGTACTTGGGCGAGGCCTCGCGGCCGTTGGCCTTCAGCCAGAGGGCGATGAAGTCGGCCACCGCGCGGGCGTCCTCGTCGACGCCCCAGTAGCGCGAAGAGACTCCCGGCTTCAGGAACCGGCTGTAGCCGACACCGCCGGGATCGACGAAGACCAGGTCGCTGGCGTCGATCAAGGTGTCGGGATTGTCAGCGAGCCGGAAGCCGCGGCCGGCGGCGTTGCGGGTGTGGACGGGCGCCAGACCCTCGCGCAGGTCGATAGTCGCCGCCCCCGGTCCGCCGTTGAAGAAGAAGGTCACCGGCCGCGCTGCGGCGTCCTGGCCCTCGGCGAAATAGGCGGTGAAGAAGAGGGTCGCCTCCGGCGCGCCGTCCGGGCCGGACAGCACCGTTTCGGCCGCCACGGCGCGGTAGGGAATGGTCCGGCCGCCCGCCCTCGCCTCGCCGTGGATGACCGCCGGCTCCGGCGTCAGGGGCTCGGCCGACCAGGCGCGGCCCTTTGCGAGGCTCGCGCCGGCCAGGCCCAGCGTCAGGCTCCCCGTGAGGGCGCGGCGGGTCAGTCTCATCGTGTCGTCCCCCTCAGCGCGCCGCGGGTTCGCGCACGGCGTCGATATAGCGGTCGCGCAGCAGGCGGCTACGCGAGGTCAGCGGCTGCTCTTCCCCGCCGATGATCACATGCCGGGCGATGGTGCGGGTCTCCAGCGGATCGCCGCTCCAGGCGACGAGGTCGGCGGCCTTGCCGACCTCCAGCGTCCCGGCTTCGCCCGTATAGCCGAACATCTCCGCCGGATTGCGCGTGATCGCCGCCAGCGCCGCCTCCCAGGGCAGGCCGTAGCGGACGGTGCGCCCGGCCAGGAACCGCGGGGTGCGGATCAGGAAGACGATGCGGGCGATGCCGGGCTTGAAGGCGATCTTCACCCCGGCGGCGTGCAGGATGGCGGCGTTCTCGTAGGTCGCGTTCACCGTCTCGAAGGTGAAGGCCTGGTTCTCCTCGGCGTCGAGGACGACCGGCACGCCCGCGGCGGCGATCTCCTCGGCCAGCCGCCAGGCGTCGGAGGCGCCGGACAGGATCACCCGGATCTTCTCGGTTCGCGCCATCTCCAGCACCATGGCGATATCGGCGGCGCGGTTGGCCTCCACCAGCAAGGGCGTGCGCCCGGCCGCCACCGGAACCAGCGCCTTCAGGTCGGCCGCTGAGAGCGAAAGCGCCGCCAGCCGGTCCGGTGTCACCGAGGCCGGCGTGCGGGCGTAAAGCCGCGCCAGGGCGAGCTGTTCGGCGACGAGGGTCCGCCAGGCCCCTCGCCCGCCGCCGGCCGCAGCGGCCCCGGCCGCCCCGCCGGAGGCGACCACGGCGACGGCGCCGTCCAGCACGGGCGCCTGCCCCTCGCCCAGGCTGACCAGGGCGGCCTGGCCGGCGAAGGCCTTGCGGCCGCCGGTCTTGGAGGCGGACGGCGGGTTGGGCGTGACGATGGCGCGGGTGACGCCTTCGACCCGCGCCTCGGGGATCTGCACGTTGTCGGGATTGTAGTCGGCCGCCACGCCGAAGCCGGCGCTGAGCTGATCGGCGCTGGAGGCCAGGCCCGGCCAGCCGCTGCCGATGATGTCGTCGAGGCCGAGCGGCGTCATCGTCGCCACCAGGCCCGGCGTGACCACCAGGCCTTCGCCCGAAATGAGCCGGGCGTCGGCCGGGGGGCGGACATCGGCCCCTATCGCGGCGATGCGGCCGTCACGGACCACGATCGTGCCCTTGGCGATGTCGCCGGCCGGACCGAGGGTGACGAGGCGCGCAT
>CAYQPL010000005.1:3604-7592 GCA_964419395.1 uncultured Phenylobacterium sp.
GGTCGCGGCCGCGGCCGGCGCGGCGAAGGCGAGGACCAGGACGGCCAGCAGGCGCGCGATCACGGCTGGAACCCCGGCGGCTTGCGGAGGCCGAGCTCGAAGTCGGAGCGCGGCGCTTCGGGCGCGGCCTCGCGATCGTAGAGCAGGACGCCGTCGATGAAGACCAGGTCGGCGCGGGCATAGACGCTGAGCGGGTCGTGGTCCCACAGCACGAGGTCGGCCGCCTTGCCCACTTCGAGCGATCCGGTCTCGTCGTCGATGCCGAGGATCTTCGCCGGCTGCGAGGTCACCCAGGCGATGGCGTCCTCCTCTGTCACCGGCAGGCCCGCCGCCTGCCCGGCGGCGAGCGCGCGGGCGGCTTCCTGGTTGAGGTGCTGCATCAGGGCGACATTGTCGGAGTGCATGGCCACCACCCCGCCGGCGGCCTCGACGAAGGCGGCGTTCTCCATGATGGAGTCGTAGGCCTCCATCTTGTAGCCGAACCAGTCGCCGGCCCAGGTGACGACGGCGATGTTTTCTTCCGCCAGCCTGGGCGCGATCTTGAAGGCCTCCAGGGCGTGGTGGAAGGCCGCGATCTTGAAGCCGAACTCGTGGCTGAGCTCGATCATCTGCAGCATCTCGTCGGCGCGATAGCAGTGGATGTGGACCTTAATGTCCCCCCGCAGGGCGCCGGCCAGGGTCTCCATCGCGGGGTCGTCCCCGCCGGGCTTGGCCGCGTAAGCGCGGGCTGCGGCGAAGGTCCTGCGATAGGCCTGCATGGAGCCCGCGCGGGTGCTGGGCTTGCCCTGACCGCCGGTGGGGTTTTCCCCGCAGGCGATCTTCACGCCGTAAGGCGCGCCGGGGAACTTCATCTGCTGGGGCGACAGCGCCCGCACGTTCTTCACCACGACGGTGCGGCCGTTGAACAGGTTGGCGGAGCCCGGAAGGATCTGGATGGTGGTGACGCCGGCCTGCAGGGCGCGCTCGAACATCGGGTCCTGCGGCCACACCGAATGCTCCACCCATATGCCGCCGGGGTTCGGGCCGGATTCGTTGGAGCCGTCGCCATTGGCCTCGGTGGGGCTGGAGCCGACGCCGATATGGGCGTGCGGATCGATGATGCCGGGCGTCAGCACGCGGCCGCCCGCGTCGATCACCCGCATGCCGGCGGGCGGAGCCACGTCCGCGCCGATTTCAGCGATCCGGCCCTCGCGCACGATCAGGGCGCCCTTGGGGATCGTCTCGCCGGCGCCGGTCAGGATGGCGGCGTTGACGATGGCGACCGGCGGGGCGGCCGCCGGCCTGTAGCTCGACGCGAACGGCGGATCGCTCTGGGTCAGGGCCTTGCGTGCTTCGCCCGCGTCCGCGGACGGCGCAGGCTCCGGGCCTTGGGTGGCGCAGGCGCACAGGGCGAGGAGCGCCGCCGACAGGACCAGGGACGACAGACGGCGCACTCAGTTCTCCCCGCTGCGATAGAGGGCTTCGGCCGCCGCCAGGTCCTGAACGATGTGGCCGAGCGACTTGTAGACGGTGATCTCCTCGGCCGACCGGCGGCCCGCGAGGTCGCCGGCCAGGACCTGGCCGATTTCGCCGACCACATGGGCGTCGTCTACGCGACCGTTCGCCTTGGCGTTGAGGAACTCCGCCCCCTGGGCGAGGACGCCCTCGCGGCTGTCGGCGATGAAGCGCGCGGCGGCGACCAGATCGTCGTCGGCCTCGGCCGGGCCGGCATAGCTGGAGCCGACCAGATTGACGTGGGTCCCCGGCTTCAGCCAGCGGCCCATCAGAATGGGTTCGGCCGCGGCGGTGACCGTGCAGACGATGTCGGCCGCAGCGACCGCCGCCTGCGCCGTCCCCTGGGGCCGCGTCTCGACGCCGAGCTCATCCCGCAGCCGGGCGGCGAAGGCCGAGGCGCGGTCGGCCGATCGGCCCCAGACGGTGATCGCCGACAGCGGCCGCACCTTGGCGATGGCGTGGGCGTGGGTGTGGGCCTGCTCGCCATAGCCCAGGATGGCCAGCCGCGTGGCGTCGGGCCGGGCCAGCACGTCCGTGGCCACGGCGCTGGCCGCGGCCGTGCGGATGGCGGTGATCTCGCCGGCATGGGCCACGCAGACGGGACGGCCGTGTTCGCCGTCGAACAGGACGACGACGCCCTGGTGCGACTGGCGCCGCTTGGCGAAGTTCTCCGGATAGACGCTGACCAGCTTGGCCCCGAAGACCGCCCGCTCGCCGAGCGCGCCCGGCATCACGCCGAAGGCCCGCCCCTCGCCCAGCGGGATGATGGAGCGCAGCAGCTGGCGCGTCTCGCCGCGGGAGAAGGCGATCATCGCCCTGCGGACCAGGGTGATGCAGACCTCATAGGTCAGGCGCGCGCGCACCTCGTCGCGATCGATGACGCGCATCAGCCCCCCCGCCCGTCGAGCCAGGCGACGCAGGCCAGGTCCTGCACCGCATGGCCCAGCGATTTGTAGACGGTGATCTCGTCGGCCGAAGTCCGTCCATGCCGCCGGCCGGCATAGACCTCGCCGATCTCGCCGACGATGTGGCTCTCGTCCACGCGACCCGCCGCCTTGGCGCGCAGGAACTCGCCCCCGTGGACCAGCACGTGCTCGCGATGGTCGACGATGAAGCGCGAGCGCGCCACCAGCTCGATGTCGGCCTCGGCCTGGGCCGGCCCGCTGGAGCCGACCAGATTGACGTGCGCGCCGGGCGAGACCCAGTCGCCCTGCAGGATCGGATCGCCCGCGGCGCTGACCGTGCAGACGACGTCGGCGCCCGCCACGGCCTCGCGGACGCCGGCATAGGGCGTCACCGACAGGCCGGTGCGACTGCGGACGAGATCGGCGAAGGCGCCCGCGCGGGCGGCGGCGCGGCCCCAGACACGCACTTCGCGCAGGTCGCGGACCTTGGCGATGGCCGCGACGTGGGCCTCGGCCTGCCGGCCGAGCCCGAGGACGGCCAGCCGGACCGCACCGGGCCGGGCCAGGGCGTCGGTCGCCGCGGCGCTGGCTGCGGCGGTGCGGATCGCCGTGACCTCGCCGGCGTCGGCCAGGCAGACCGGCGCGCCCTCCTCGCCTTCGAAGAGGACGACCAGACCCTCGTGACTCTTGCGCCCGTGGCCGTCGGCGAACACCGAGACCAGCTTGGCGCCGAAGACGGCGGGTCGGTCGAGGGCCGCGGGCATGATGGCGAAGGTGCGCCCCTCGCCCAGGCCGATGAAGCTGCGCAGAAGCTGGCGCACGCCGCCGGATGAGAGCGCCGCCATCGCCTCGCGCACGACCGGAATGGCCGCGTCGTAGGTCAGGGCCGCCCGGACCGCTGGCGCATCCCAGATCCGCAGGCCCGCCATCGTCACGGCGCCGGTCATCGAGGCTCCTTCTCAAAAGACGTGGGCGGCGCCGCCGTGGGGTGGAGGCGCCGCCCTGCGGGAAGCCGGGGTGCGAAGGAACCCGGCTCCTGCGTTCCTTCTTAGAACCGCGCGGTCAGGCCCATGAAGTAGTAGCGGCCGATAATGTCGCCGTGGGTGCGGGTCGGATAGGACGGCTCCTCGTCGGTGAAGTTGTTCACCCCGCCGCGCAGCACATAGGTTCCGAAGTCGTAGGACGCCGACAGGCTGTGGCGGATGTTGGCGTCGAGCTGCCACTGCGCCGTCTGCTCGATCGTCTCGCCCTCAGCGGCCAAAACCTCCGAGAGGTAGTTGAGCGTATAGGTCAGACGCAGCGGCCCGTAGCGATACCGCGCGTCGAAGCGACCGCTCCAGTCGGGCATCTCCAGCGTGTTGTCGGTTCGCGAGAGATCGAATCCGGTCACGGAGGTTTCCAGCTTGGCCGTGTGGGTGGCCTCCGCATTCAGCTCGATCGAACCCAGGTCGCGGTCGCCGAAGAACCGGCCCAGCGGGAAGGCGTAGTTGATGTTGTAGACCCCGCCCCGATAGTTCACCAGGCCGGCGTTGTAGGTCGTGCTGAGCGCCGTCACCACATGACCGTTGGCGTTCCGGGTGAAGGTCGCG
>CAYQPL010000005.1:7602-11350 GCA_964419395.1 uncultured Phenylobacterium sp.
ATCCGGCCGGACCGTCGAGTCATAGCAAGTGGCCATGAAGTCCGCCGGGAGGAAGGCCGAGAGCCCGTCGGTCAGGTCCACCTCGACGCGGTCGATGACGATCGTCAGGCCCGGCGCGAAGGTCGGCTGGAAGACGATCCCATAGGTCACCGTGTCCGACAACTCGTTCTGCAGGTCGAGATTGCCGCCCGTCGTCACCTGGGCCGAGCTGAAGTTGGTCGAGTCGTTCTGGAAGCTGGCGAGATCGCCGTACCCGTTGGCGTTCCACTCGGCCTGACAGTTGGCCCGCCGAACGTCCGGCGCCGGGCCGGCGCTGATGTAGCGGTTGTCGCACGGATCGCGGCCGACGCTGCCCAGCGCCACACGCGTGGGCGCGAAAAGCTGGTTCAGGGTCGGCGCGCGGAAGTTGCGGCTCTTGGAGGCGCGGAGGGTCAGACCGTCGATCACCTCCCAGCGCAGGCCCGCGCCCCAGACGGTCTCCTCGCCGGCGATGGAGTGATCCACCCAGCGATAGGCGCCGCTCAACTCGACGGCCTGCGCGAAGGGAAGGCTGAAGTCCCCGCCCAGCAGCGGAACCAGCACCTCGGCCGACCATTCGTTGGTCTTGTATTCTCCGCCCTGAGCCACGGTCGGCACGCCGGAGCCCGTCAGACCGCGCTGCTCGGCTTCGGACGGCGTGAACTTCGCCGACTCCTCGCGCCGCTCATAGGCCACGCTGAACCGAGCCGGCCCGGCCGGCAGGTCGAAGAGCTCGCCGCCGAGAGTGGCCAGATAGTCGTCCTGGGTGTTCAGGAATTCCTCGCCGACCGGCGTGGTGACGTAGTTGCGGGCTTCGAAGCTGGCGTTGCCCACGCCGAACGGGTTCAGCGGCGCGCAGGCGGCGTCGTTGTTGGTCGGGTCGGCGTCGGCGTTGACGGCGCAGACGATGTTCCCCGAGCCGTCGCGAACCGCGTTGACCGCCTTGTTGAAGTTGGCGGTGATGACGCCCCAGCCCTCTTCCTTGCCTTCTGTCTGGCCGCGGCTGGCCGAGAGGCTCCAGTAGAAGTTGCGGTCGCCGATATCGAAGTCGCCTTCGAGCCCCGCCAGGACGCGGTAGGTTTCGGTGTTGGTGAGAACCTCGCGGGTGGGCAGCAGGTCGTCGCCCCAGACCTTCGACAGGAAGAGCGGCGGACCGCCCGGGCCGAGCGCCGCACGCACGGAGTCGGAGAGGTATGGGTTGGTCCGGCTGATCGGGATGGCGCCGAAGCCGGTCGCCGCGCCGTTCAGCACCGTGGTGCTGAAATAGGTCCCGTACGGGTTGCGGCCCTCCACCTCGGCGTACATGGCCTCGCCGATGAGGCGGACGCGGTCGGTCAGGTCGACATGGCCGATGACATTGCCGCTCCAGCGCTCGACGCCGGTGCGCAGGGAGGCGATCTCCCGATAGTCCCAGCCGTCTCCGCCGGACGAGAACGGCACGCCGTAGCGGGTCCCGATGTCGTAGGGGATCAGCGACTGGCCGTCGGCGCTGAACTGCTGCGGTACGCCGGCCTGGCTGAAGATGAAGGTCGGCACCGGCGCCGGAGCCGGCGTGAACAGCAGGCCGTTGTAGTTGAACTCCCAGAAGCGGGCGTTGAACACCTCGGTCACCGCAGGGATGCCGTCGTCCGGGCCGGTGTTGGCCGGGTTCGGGGCCGTCAGGCGGCCGATGTTGGAGATGGGCCTGTCGTAGCTCAGCAGGGAGTCTGTCTTCGACCATTCGAGGTTCACCGCCACATTGGCGCGGTCGTCCAGGAAGTTCTTGCCGCCGGTGACCCGCAGGCTGCCCTGCGGATAGTCCTCCCGCGAGGAGATGCCATAATAGGCGTCGAGCTCCAGGCCCTCGAAGTTGTCCTTGAGCACGTAGTTGATGACGCCGGCGATGGCGTCGGAACCGTAGACGGCCGCGCCGCCGGCCTGCACCACGTCGATCCGCTCGATCAGCCCCGTGGGAAGTATGTTGGTGTCGACCACCCGCTCGCCGGCATAGGGGTCGGACGCGGAAACGACGCCGAACCCCCGCGAGGAGGTGACGAAGCGGCGGCCGTTGACGAGCGTCAGCGTCCGTCCGGCGCCCAGGCCGAACAGGTTCGCGAACTGCTGGCCGGAGCCCGAACTCGCCCCGGAGCCGTCGGCCTGCGGGAAGGACGGCACGATGGCCGTGATCTCGTTCAGCGCCTGACCCGGGGAGACGAAGCCGCGCTCGGAAATCGCCTGGGCGTCGATGACTGTCACGGGCGCCTCGGTCGTCGTCTCCACGCGCCGAATGCGCGAGCCGGTGACGACGATCTCTTCGACCACCTGCGGCTCGGCCGCAGCCGCCGTCTGGGCGCTGGCCGGAGCTGCGGCGAAGGTCACCGCCAGGGCCGCGCCGCCGATCACGCTGGAGGCGAACAGGCGCCCCTTCACTGAACTACCAACCATTTGATCCCCCAACTGCTCTGTCGATGACTGCCCGAAACCCCAATAGCCGCCCGACTCCGCGAGCTTGGCCTGCCCGAAAGGCTAATCACGTCCCTCCGGTATTTCTTTGCGTAGTCGCCCCCGTCTCCCGCCCGACACCGATTGGTCATGCAGCGGTCGCAAAGTCTGCGCATCAGCTATGCGCCGAACGACCTCCACGCGCAGCCAGCGCCGCGCGCAGCCGGGCAAGACCGGTATCGAGTTCCCCGGCGTCGCCGCCGAAGCCGATGCGGATATGGCCGGGCAGGCCGAAGTATTCGCCCGCCGCCACCACCAGGCGATGGCGCGCCCACAGCTCCTCGGCCAGGGCCAGCGTGTCCTCGGCGCCCACGACTTTCGGGAAGAACATGCAGCCGTGCGGCGGCAGCTCGCCGAGGATCGAACCGTCGTCGCCCATGGCCTGGGCGTGGCGGGCGATGATCGGCCGGGTCTGGGCCAGCACGCCGCGCCAGTGGGCGTCGAACGGCTCCGGATCCTCCAGGACGAGGGCCGCGACGGCGTGTGCGAGCTTGGAGACGCCGAGATCGCCCTGCGGGTTCGCCGCTTCTATCCGGGCCACATGGGCCGGCGCGGCCGCGAGCCAGCCGCACCGCAGGGCAAACAGCCCCTGCACCTTGGTGAGGCTGCCCGCGACGATGAAGTCGGGCGCCACCCGCAAGGCGCTGGAGCGGGGGCCGATGAAGTCGGCATAGACCTCGTCGATCAGGATCGGCACGCCCGCCCTGCGGGCGACCTGGGCCAGGGCGGCGAGCTCGGCCTCGGAGAGCGCGGCGCCCGACGGGTTGTGAAGCTGCGTCAGGACGATCAGCCGGGTCTCCGGGCGCAGGGCCGCGGCGAGTTCGTCCGGATCGACGCCGAAGGCCGGGGGGCGGCGGGCCACGTGGGAAATCCGCGCGCCGGCGTCCTGCGCCAGTTGCGGCAGGAGATCGAAGCAAGGGGTCTCCACCACCACGTGATCGCCGGGCCGGACGAAGGCCCGGCTCGCCATGGCCATGGCCGAGGTGGCGCCGGTGGCGGCGAGCACCTGGCTCGGCGCGACGCCATGGCGCGCGGCGACGGCGCGGGCGACATAGCGGTTGCCGGCGGAGAAGACGCTTTCGTAGCGGTCGGTCACCGGCCCGCCGAAGGCCTTGCGCACGGCCTGGACGAGCAGGTCGGTCGGCTCGCGGATCGTGGAATCGAACAGGAGCGCCGCCGTCGGCTCGTCCGCCACGCGGGCCAGGACCGAGCGCACCCAGCGAGAATAGCTGTCGGCGGGGCGGGCGGG
>CAYQPL010000005.1:11454-14086 GCA_964419395.1 uncultured Phenylobacterium sp.
CCCCCGTCCCTACTGCACGTCTCGCAGCGAAGAACGCCCGCCCGAGAGCATAGGCGATGCTAATCGGCCCTCCGGGATTTTCTTGTCTTTGTGGTGCTTGACACCCCGGACCCACGCATTCGCTATGCAGGGGGAAGCGGGAGGACACATAAGGTATGCCGTTCACATTGGACGCGATCGACATCAAGATCCTCGACCTGATGCAGCGCGACGCCTCGCTGTCGACAGCCGAGCTCGCCGAGCGGGTCGGCCTGTCGCAATCGCCCTGCTGGCGACGCATCCAGCGGCTGCGCGAGGAGGGCTACATCAAGGCCGTGGTCGCGATCGTCGATCATCAGAAGCTCGGCTTCACCATGCAGATCTTCGCCCAGGTGAAGATGACGACCCTGACCGAGGCGGAGCGCGAGAACTTCTACAAGGCGATCCACAACATCCCGGAGATCCTGGAATGCTGGACCGTGTTCGGCGAGATGGACGCCATGCTGAAGATCATGGCCCCGGACGTCGCCTGGTATCAGGACTTCATCTTCGCCGTGCTGCTGAAGCTGCCAGGCGTGGTGGATGTGCGCTCCATCGTGACCCTGGCCGAGTCCAAGAGCACGACGGCCGTGCCGCTGCGGGCGCGGCAATTCCGCTAGAGGCCGATCACCAGATCATGCGCCTCGGCTGACGGCGCGCCAGCGCATAAACAATGTCGAGCTCGAAACACGCGCCATTCAGTCCGCAAGGATAATCCCGCGCCCCGCGGCTAAGCTGTCGCCATCAGAGGAGGTGGGATGAAGTTCACCCGACGCGCCCTGGTCGCCGCTGCGGCCGCCACGCCGGCCCTGACCGCCGTCTATCTGGACTCCGGCGCCACCCACCCGATGCCCCTGGCCGCGGAGGCGGCGCTCTCCGACTATCTGGCCTACAAGACCCGCGCGAGGGGGGCGCCCGACCTCGACATGGGCGAGCTGCAGAAGACGGTGGTCGAGAACTTCGCCGCGCTGGTGGGCGCAAGCGCCGACGAGATCGCCGTCATCCAGTCGACCACCATGGGCGAGAACCTGGTCCTGCAGGCGCTGGGCCTCCCGGCCTCGGGCGGGCGGATCGTCACCGACGCCCTGCACTTCTTCGGCTCCTATTACACTTACGGCCGCCTCGGCGAAGCCGGCATGGACGTGGTCACCCTGCCGATGACCGCAGAGGGCCGCACCGACATGGACGCCATGGCCGCGGGCATCAACGACCAGACCAAGCTGGTGGCGATCAGCGCCGTCTCCACCGTCAACGGCTTCCAGCACGACCTGAAGGCCGTCTGCGACCTGGCCCACGCGCACGGCGCCTTCGTCTATGTCGACCTGGCCCACGCCGCCGGGACCGTGCCGCTGGACCTGAGGGCGGCCGGCGTCGATTTCGCCGCGACCTCTTCCTACAAGTGGCTGATGGGCGATTTCGGCCTGGGCTTCCTCTATGCGCGCCCGGAGGTGCTCGGCCAGATCGAGCGGCCGTGGTGGGGCTACCACCAGGTCTCGCGCTTCACCTCCCATGTCCTCCCCTACGATCCGCCGGGCGAGACCGTGGCGGACTACGGCGCCTCGGAGACGGCGGAGGGCTATTTCGCCATGGGCACGACCTCGTGGACCGGCGTCGTGCAGCTCGCCACCACCCTGCCCTGGATCCGAAAGCTCGACATCGCCCGCATTCAGGCCTGGCGTCAGCCGCTGGTGGAGGCGGTCCAGACCGAGCTGCGCGGCCGCGGCTACGAGCCGCTGACGCCGCTTGGCACGCGGACGCCGCTGGTCGCCTTCGCGCTCAAGGACGCCTACGGCAAGCTCGGCCCGCTGCTGCGCGAGAAGGACGTGATGATCACGGTGTAGCGCAACCGGTTCCGGGTCTCGGTCTCGGTCTTCAACGACATGAACGACCTCGACCGGCTGTTCGCCGCCCTGCCCAAGGCGCCGCCGGCGTGATGCGCACCCTGCTCTTCGGCATCGCCCTCGCCTGCGCCGTTCCGGCGGCGGCCCAGGACATCGAGCTCGTCACCTCGCCGGAGGGCGCGCCGCGCGCGATGGCCGAGGTCCCGGCGCCGCAGCGCTTCGTCACCCGCCACCGCACGACGATCCGCGGCAAGACCATCGACTATGTGGCGACCGCCGGCGAGACCCATCTGTTCAACGCCGCGGGCGATCCGGTCGCCAGCCTCTTCGCCTTCTCCTACGTGAAGGATGGCCCGCCCGACCCAGGCCGGCCAGTCATGTTCATCTTCAACGGGGGGCCGGGCTCCTCGTCCCTGTGGCTGCACATGGGCGCCGTCGGACCGCGCCGGGTGGTGCTGGATCAGGAGGTGAACCCCTCCAACGTCCCGCCCTTCGGCGTGGCGGCCAACCCCGACAGCCTGCTGGACGTCGCCGACCTCGTCTTCATCGATCCTGTCGGCACGGGCTACAGCCGCGCCATCGGCGCCGGAAAGCCCGAGGACTTCTGGGGCGTGGATCAGGACGCCGACTCCGTCGCCCAGTTCATCGAGCTCTGGCTCTCCGAGAACGGCCGCTGGACCTCGCCCAAGTTCCTGATGGGCGAGAGCTATGGCAGCGTCCGCGCCGCCCTCCTGCCCCGCGCGGCAGCCGCACTCGCCGCGAACGCAGACCCC
>CAYQPL010000005.1:14096-19862 GCA_964419395.1 uncultured Phenylobacterium sp.
CGCCCTCCTGCCCCGCGCCCTGATGGGCGGGCCGACCTATGTCGGCGTCATGCGCGGGATCACCGTCAACGGGATCGTGCTGCTGGGCACGACGCTGGGCGGTCGTCCGGGCCAGCCCGACCCCGAGCGGGCCGTCGCGTCGGCGGCCAGCGACCTGACCGCCCAGGCGGCGACGGCCTGGGCGCATGGACGGACCGCCCATCAGGCGCGCGCCCTGCCGGTCTTCCAGGCCCAGGTGGAGCGGTTCGCCCGCGGCGCCTATTCGGACGCCCTGCGGGCCGAACGGGACGGAACCCTGTCACCGGCCGAACGGGCCGCCATCGTCGAGACGCTGAGCGGCTATGCCGGGCTGCCGGCTTCGGCCTACGCCGACAGCCTCGCGGTTCCGAGCGGCGCCTTCGCCCGCACCCTGCTGGCCGACGAGGGTCTGGCGCTCGGCCGCTATGACGGCCGCTACACCCTGCCGCTGGAGCCGAACGGAAACGAGCCGGTCGCCGACGATCCGGCCATGACCCGCTATGTGCCGGGCTTCGTCGCCGCCTTCCACCAGATGCTGCACGACGACCTGAAGGTGGAGATGAAGCGCCCCTACGGCGCCATCGTCTGGAAGGACCTGCTGGCCCGCTGGAAGTGGGACCGCGCCCAGGTCGCGCCGGACCAGAGCTTCGCCCGGGACCTCGCCATCGCCATGCGCCGTAATCCCGACCTGCGGGTGCTGGTGGCGTCCGGCCACTACGACCTCGTCACCACCCCGGCGGCTGCGCGCCGCCAGATCGAGGAAGCCGGGCTCCCGCCGGAGCGCGTGACCTTCAGGGACTACGAATCCGGCCACATGCTCTATCTGGGCGACACGGCCGCCGCCTTCTCCGACGACGTGCGCGCCCTGATCGCGGCGGCGAAGTAGCGGCTCAGACCGGCAGGGCGGTGGTGTACTTCACCTGGCTCATGGCGAAGTGCGAGGCCGAGGTCGAGACGTTCGGGTGGTTCAGCAGCTCGCGCATCAGGAAGCGCTCGTAGCCCGCCACGTCGGCCACCACGATCCGCATCAGATAGTCCCACTCGCCGGACATGGAGTAGCACTCCATGATCTCGGGCCGCCCGCGCAGATAGGTCTCCAGCTCCCGCCGGGCCTCCGGCTCATGCGACTTGGCGCGGATCTGCAGCATGACGCTGACGCCGCGCGCCACGGCCTCCGGGTCGACCAACCGCACAGGCTTCATCAGCACGCCGGCCTCCTCCAGCGCCTTGATGCGCCGCCAGCAGGAGGTGGGTGAAGCGCCGACCAGCTCGGCCAGGGCCGCGTGGCGCAGAGTCGCGTCCTCCTGGAGGGCGCGAACCAGCTTGCGGTCGATCTCGTCCAGGGCGGCCATCGTTTCGCACCTCCGGTCGTTTGAGAAATCTCATTCCGAATATCGCCCTTTCCACCTGAAGTCTGAAACCCCTTTCCGCGGGAATGCGCGCAAACTTGCCGCATGAACAACGGCAGCGTGGAAAAGCCCTGCGGCCCGCCCGACGGCGCTGCGGACGACTGGACCATCCCCCAGGGGTGGGACGGCTACACGCCGGCTGAACACGCCATGTGGGACCGCCTGTTCGCGCGCCAGTCGCAGATGCTGCCCGGCCGCGCCAGCGACGCCTTCCTCAAGGGGCTCGACGTCCTGCGGCTCTCCAAGCCCGGCATTCCCGATTTCGAGGAGCTGTCGGAGCGGCTGACCCAGGCCACCGGCTGGCGCGTGGTCGCCGTGCCCGGCCTCGTGCCGGACGACGTCTTCTTCCGGCATCTGGCCAATCGCACCTTCGTCGCCGGCCGCTTCATCCGCCGGCCCGACCAGATGGACTATCTGCAGGAGCCGGACGTCTTCCACGACGTCTTCGGCCACGTCCCCCTCCTCGCCGATCCGGTCTTCGCCGACTACATGCAGGCCTATGGCGAGGGCGGACTGAAGTCCCTGGGCCTGGGCGCCCTGCACCGGCTCGCCCGCCTCTACTGGTACACCGTCGAGTTCGGCCTGGTGCGCGAGGCCGGGGGCCTGCGCATCTACGGCGCCGGCATCGTCTCCAGCTACGGCGAGTCCGTCTTCGCCCTGGACGATCCGTCGCCCAACCGCGTGGGCTTCGACATCGAGCGCGTCATGCGCACGCCCTATCGCATCGACGACTACCAGCAGACCTACTTCGTCATCGAGAGCTTCGAGGACCTTCTGCGCCAGACGCTGGAGGCCGACCTCGCCCCCCTCTACCGCCAGCTCGAAGCCGCCCCGGACCTCGACCTCGCCACGCTGCAGCCGGGCGATACGGTGCTGACCCGCGGCACGCAGCAGTACGCCAGGTCCAAGCAGGAGACCGCGCCATGACCACCGCGCTCGCGGCCCGTTCCGACGTCCTCTTCCAAGGCCTGACGCCCCAGCCGCCGGACGTGGTGCTGTCGCTGATCCGCGCCTTCGCCGAGGATCAGCGCGAGGACAAGATCGACCTGGGCGTCGGCGTCTACAAGGACGAGGCCGGACGCACGCCGGTGTTCGCCGCCATGAAGGCCGCCGAGGCGCGGCTGCTGGCGACGCAGGAGACCAAGTCCTACCTCGGACCTGAGGGCGACTTCGGCTTCCTTGAGGCCATCGCCCCGGTCGCCTTCGGCCAGAGCCTGTCGGCCGCAGCGATGTTCGGCGTGCAGACGCCGGGCGGCACCGGCGCCCTGCGGCTGGCGGCGGAGCTGGCCAACGCCGGACGCCCCGCCGCCCGTATCTGGCTCGGAACGCCGAGCTGGCCCATCCACGGCCAGATCTTCGCCGAGGCCGGCCTCGCCGTCCGCACCTTCGAGCAATACGACGCCTTCGGGCAGCGGCTGATGTTCGAGGAGATGATGACCGCGCTGCGCCAGGCCGAGGCCGGCGACGTCGTCCTGCTGCACGGCTGCTGCCACAACCCCTCCGGCGCCGATCCCAGCGGCGAGCAGTGGCGCCGGATCGCCGCGCTCGTCGCCGAGCGCGGCCTCGTCCCCCTGATCGACCTCGCCTATCAGGGCCTGGGCGACGGACTGGAGCCCGACGCCGCAGGCCTTCGCATCGTGCTGGCCGCCTGCGAGACGGCCATGGTCGCCTATTCCTGCGACAAGAATTTCGGCCTCTATCGCGAGCGCACCGGCGCCCTCTTCGTCCGCGCCGGCCGTCATCAGGAGGCGGCGCGCACCAACGTCCTGAAGTTCGCCCGCTGCGGCTGGTCCATGCCGCCCGACCACGGCGCGGCCGCCGCCCGCGTCATCCTCGAAGACACGGCCCTCGCCGCCCGGTGGCGCGAGGAGTTGGAGGCCTGCCGCCGGCGCCTCGCCTCGGTGCGCCAGGCCCTGGCCGAGGCCGAGCCGCGGCTGGCGGCGATCGGCGCGCAGAAGGGCATGTTCTCCATCCTGCCGCTGACGCCCGACCAGGTGGCCCGCATGCGCCAGGACTTCGGCGTCTACATGCTCGGCAACGGCCGCATCAACCTGGCCGGCCTCACCCCGTCCAACATCCCCGCCTTCGTCCGCGCCTTCCGCGCCTGCGCAGAGGAGTAGTCTCCATGACCGTGACCCCTGAAAATCCGCTCGGCCTGGACGGCTTCGAGTTCGTCGAGTTCACCAGCCCCGATCCGGCGCGCATGAAGGCGCTGATCGAGCAGATGGGCTTCACCGCCTATTCCAGGCACAAGACCAAGGACGTGGTCCGCTACAAGCAGGGGCGCATCAACCTGCTGGTCAACCAGGACGAGGCGGGCCAGGTCGCCGACTTCCGCGCCGCCCACGGCCCGTCGGCCAACGGCATGGCCTTCCGCGTGGCCGACGCCAAGAGCGCCTATGAGACCGCCCTGTCGCGCGGGGCCAAGGCGGCCGATGCGGCGACGGGCGTGCTGGGCGAAGGCTCCTTCGCTCTGGAAGGCATCGGCGGTTCGCTGCTCTATCTGGTCGACGCGGCCGATCTCTATGCCGACTGGGAGCAGATTCCCGGGGCGGCGGAAGCCGAGCGGGTCAACAGCGTCGGCCTCGACCTGCTCGACCACCTGACCCACAATGTCCGCCGCGGCCAGATGCGCACCTGGTCGAGCTTCTACAACCAGATCTTCGGCTTCGAGGAGCAGAAGTATTTCGACATCAAGGGCCAGGCGACGGGCCTGTTCAGCCAGGCGATGATCGCGCCGGACAAGGCCATCCGCATCCCGCTGAACGAGAGCCAGGACGACAAGAGCCAGATCGAGGAGTTCATCCGCGAGTACAATGGCGAGGGCATCCAGCACCTGGCCCTGACCACGCCGGACATCTTCGAGACGGTGGAGAAGCTGCGCGCCCGCGGCGTGAAGCTGCAGGACACCATCGAGACCTATTACGAGCTGGTCGACAAGCGCGTGCCCGGCCACGGCGAGGACCTGGAGCGCCTGAAGAAGAACCGCATCCTGATTGACGGCGACGTGGAGAAGGAGGGCATCCTCCTGCAGATCTTCACCGAGAACCTGTTCGGCCCGATCTTCTTCGAGATCATCCAGCGCAAGGGCAATGAGGGCTTCGGGAACGGCAACTTCCAGGCGCTGTTCGAGTCCATCGAGCTGGACCAGATCCGGCGCGGCGTCATTAAGGTCGAGGCGTAGAGACAGACGTGAGCACCACGCGTGGGGCCAACGCCCCCCTGGCCTATCAGAGCGGCTTCGGAAACAGCTTCGAGACCGAAGCCGTCGCCGGCGCCCTGCCGCAGGGCCGCAACTCGCCCCAGCGGCCGGCCTTCGGCCTCTATGCCGAACAGCTTTCGGGCGCGGCCTTCACCGCCCCGCGGCATGAGAACCGCCGCGCGTGGCTCTATCGCCTGCGCCCGTCGGCCGGCCATCCGCCCTACCAGCCCTATCGCGGGGCGGGGCTCCTGCGGTCGGGTCCGTTCGACGCGGTCCCGCCCTCGCCCAACCGGCTGCGGTGGGACCCGCTCGACATGGCCGAAGGAATCGATTTCGTCGACGGCCTGGTGACCTATGCCGGCAATGGCGATCCGGCGGCCCAGGCCGGCGTGGCCGTCCACCTCTACGCCGCCGACCGGTCGATGACCGACCGTGTCTTCTACGACGCCGACGGCGAGCTGCTGATCGTGCCGCAGCAGGGGGCGCTGCGGCTGGCCACCGAACTGGGCCTGCTGGACGTGGCGCCAGCCGAGATCGCGCTGATCCCCCGCGGCGTCCGTTTCCGCGTCGAGCTCTCCGGCCCCTCGCGCGGCTATGTCTGCGAAAACTACGGCGCGCCTTTCCGCCTGCCGGAGCTGGGCCCCATCGGCGCCAACGGCCTGGCCAATGCGCGGGACTTCCTCTCGCCCATCGCCTGGTACGAGGACCGTGATGCGCCGGTCGAGGTGGTTCAAAAGTTCCAGGGCGGCCTCTGGACCACCACCCTAGACCATTCGCCCCTCGACGTGGTCGCCTGGCACGGCAACCTCGCGCCGGTGAAGTACGATCTGGCCCGCTTCAACACCATGGGCACGGTCAGTTTCGACCATCCCGATCCGTCCATCTTCACGGTGCTGACCTCGCCGTCGGAGGTCCCGGGCACGGCCAACTGCGACTTCGTCATCTTCCCGCCGCGCTGGATGGTGGCCGAGGACACCTTCCGGCCGCCCTGGTTCCACCGCAATGTGATGAGCGAGTTCATGGGCCTGATCCACGGCGCCTATGACGCCAAGGCCGGCGGCTTCGCGCCCGGCGGCCTCTCGCTCCACAATCTGATGGCGGGCCACGGCCCCGACAAGGCGAGCTGGGAAGCCGCGT
>CAYQPL010000005.1:19872-24239 GCA_964419395.1 uncultured Phenylobacterium sp.
GGCCCCGACCGCGAGAGCCACGCCAAGGCCACCGCCGCCGAGCTCGCCCCCCACAAGATCACCGACACCATGGCCTTCATGTTCGAGAGCCGCTTCGTCTTCCGCCCCACCCGTTTCGCCATGGAGACGCCCCGGCTGCAGGCCGACTACGACGCCTGCTGGGACGGCTTTGTGAAGGCCGAGGTCCGCCCGTGAGCGTCCAGATCGACGAGACCCACGATCCGGCTCGAGAGAGCTGGGTCGCCTCGGCGCATGGGTCGGACTTCCCGATCCAGAACCTGCCGCTGGGCGTCTTCAGCCCCAAGGGCGGCCGGCCGCGCGGCGGGGTGGCCATCGGGGACCGCATTCTCGACCTGTCGCTGGCCGCCGGCTCGGGCCTGCTGAGCGGCGAGGCCAGGGCCGCAGCCGAGGCCGCCGCCGGCGAGACCTTGAACCCCCTGCTGGGCCTGGGCGCCGGCCCGCGGCGGGCGCTGCGCCGCCGTCTGTCGGAGCTGCTGGCGCAAGGCGCGCCGGACCGGGCGGAGGTGGAGACCTGGCTCTACGACGCGGCCGACTGCGAGCTGCGCCTGCCCTGCGCCATCGGCGACTACACCGACTTCTACGCCGGCATCCATCACGCCCTGAATGTCGGCCGCCAGTTCCGCCCCGACAATCCGCTGCTGCCCAACTACAAGCACGTGCCCATCGGCTATCACGGCCGCGCCTCCTCGGTGCGGGTCTCGGGCGCCCCCGTCCGCCGGCCCAACGGCCAGCAGAAGGCGCCGGACGCTGACGCGCCCGTCTTCGGCCCGGCCAGGCGGCTCGATCTCGAGCTCGAACTCGGCGTCTGGATCGGTCCGGGCAATGCGCTGGGCGAACCCGTGCCGATCGGCGAGGCCGACGGCCACATCGCCGGCCTCTGCCTGCTGAACGACTGGTCGGCGCGCGACCTGCAGGCCTGGGAATACCAGCCGCTCGGCCCCTTCCTGGCCAAGAACTTCATGACCACCGTCTCTCCCTGGATCGTGACGGCCGAGGCTTTGGCGCCCTTCCGCGCGGCGCAGGCGAGGCGGCCCGACGGCGATCCGACGCCCCTGCCCTATCTGATGGACGAGGCCGATCAGGCGAGCGGCGCCTACGCCCTGGAGCTGGAGGTCCGGATCCGCACCCTGGCCATGCGCGAGGCGGGCGCGCCCGCCCACCGTCTCGGGCGGGGGCCAGCCACCAACCTCTACTGGACCATGGCCCAGCTGGTGACCCACCACACCGTCGGCGGCTGCGACCTGCGGCCGGGCGACCTCTTCGGCTCGGGCACCATCTCCACCCCCGACGACAGCGGTCTGGGCAGCCTTCTGGAGCTGACCCGCGGCGGCAAGGCGCCCATCGCCCTGCCGAACGGCGAGACGCGGACCTTCCTGGAGGACGGCGACGAACTGATCCTCGCCGGCCGCGCCGTGGCCGAGGGCTATGTCGCCATCGGCTTCGGACCCTGTTCGGGCGTGGTGGCGCCGGCGCCGAAGGCGTGAACGCGCCGGCCCGCATCTACAAGACGCCGGCTGGGGTGACGCTCGGCCCCCTCGACCTGGTCGCCGAGGAGGCGGCGCGCAACTTCGTCCTGCAGATCGGCGAGGCCTATTTCCACGGCTTCGCGGTCCGACAGGGGGACGAGGTGCATGGCTATGTTGATCGCTGCCCGCATGCCGGCCTGCCGCTGGCCCAGAAGCTCGACGACTACCTGACGCCGTCGGGCGACCTCATCGCCTGCAGCTGGCACGGCGCCCTCTTCGAGCCCGACACCGGCGCCTGCGTCGGCGGGCCCTGCGTCGGCGCGAAACTGCCCCCCTGGCCGCTGGCGGTGCGCGAGGGGATGCTCGTCACCGCCTAGAACCGGCAGGCGCTCTCCGGCGTCGCGGGATCGCGTTCCCAGCCATAGGCCTCCACCGCCGCCCCGCGGGGGAGGAAGGTGCTCGCCTGGCTCTGGCCGTCGCGATCGACGACGAGGGTGATCGTGCCGTCCTGCGTCTTGCGGGCGGTGTTCAGGTCCTTCACCTCGGTGATCCTGTCGCCTTCGCGCAGGCCCGCCTTGGCCGCTTCCGAGCCCGGATCGAGATCGCGGACGATGCGGTCGTCGTTCAGCGAGGCGCGGGCGAAGCCGAGTTCGAACACCCGCACCGGCCGCTCCACCACCTTCAGGCAGGGGCCGTAGAGGCCCGCCGGCGGGACCAGCAGGCCGCCGGAGGCCATGTGGTCGTACATGGCCTTCGCTTTTTCCTCGCCGATCTGGGCGCCGACCAGGCGGAGCCAGTCGGCGATCCCGTAGGACTCGCCCGCGACCTGGCGGCGGCGCATCTCCTTGACCACCTCGTCCAGGCTCTGGGCGTCATCGGTCGCCGTGCGGATCGCCGCGTCGGTTTGCAGGAGGTACATCCAGCCGCGGCCGTAGGGGACGGTCTGGGCCACCGGATCGGTCCAGAAGATCTCGGCGGCTTCGGGGTTGGTCAGGGCGATGTAGGGGTTCGAATAGTAGGCGTCGGCCCGCGCGTTCATCGTCTCGACCACGCGGTCGAGGCCGATGGCGCCCGAGCGCCAGGACAGGACCAGCGAGTAGAACTCCGCATTGCCCTCGCTGTACCAGGCGGTGTCGCCGTGCTCCCCCTCCATGGCGGGCCAGGTGTGGGCGATCTCGTGAGCGAGCAGACCCTGCAGGTCATCGACCGTGGGCTCCGACGGGGCGTGGTAGCCGAACATGAAGGACCGGGCGAGGCCGGTGCCGCCGGTGCCGACATAGGGGTTGGAGCGCATGAAGACGCGATACTGCCCCGCCTCTTCGCCGAAGAAGGCCGACATGGCCTCGTAGAGCTTGCGCACGCCCTCGCCCAGCACCTGCGGGTCGAAGGGCGGGTCGCTCATCCAGAAGAGGCCGAAGTGGGGATCGGCCTCGGGATACCGCTTCAGCGGACCGGTGGCGTAGTAGCTGAAGCCCAGGAGCTGAGAGGGCCCGACGGTGTCGACGCTCCCTTCGCCCATGGACCAGACGCCGCGCGACCCTTCGGGCTCGGCCGAGTGGTCCCATTCCAGATGGATGCGCCAGGGCCGGGGCGCGACCGGCGTCGCGATGAACCCGTTGCCGGCGCCCAGGAAGGCTTGCCCCTCGGCGCGCAGGTCGAACAGCGGGCCGTTGTTGGTGGCCGCCGTCACGGCCCGAGGCGTGCCGCGATAGGTGACGATGACGTCGCCCTGCGTGGCGCGGCCCACGCTCCAGCGGCGATACGTGCCCTGGGGTGTCGGCGGCTCCTCGCTCTGGGTCAGCGGCAGGGCGCCGGCGTCGTCGCGGGCCTGCAGGGCGTCGCCGTCATAGCGGGCGCTGGGGATGCCGACGAGGGTCAGGGGAATGCGGACCAGACCGTCGCCCTTCGCCAGCTTCGGCGCCTCCATGCGCATCTCGACGGCGATGTAGCCCTCGTTCGGCGTCGCGGCCGGATGGGGCGCAAGCTTCAGGTCGAGCCTGGGCGGCGGTCCCTGGGCCAAGGCCGGCGCCGCGGCGGCGAGAACGGTCGCGGCCAGCATAGCGGCGGCGCAGCGCAAGGTGTTCAGCATCAGGGCCCCTCCAGACGGAAGAGCCCATTCTATCGGCCACGGGTGGATTTTCCGGTCGAAATCGCACCCGCGCCTCCGCCCGCGCGCATGAGCTATGCGCGCGCCGGCGCCGAGGCCGCCCCCTCCACGGCGCCGCCGCCCGCCTTCAGCCCGAACAGGGGGCGCAGCGGGCCAAGCCGGCGCACAACCTCGTAGGTGGCGAAGCAGGCGGCGAAGGTGACGGCGATCAGGATCACCCCCTCCAGGGCCAGCGGCAGGCGGAGCTTCGCCAGATGATGGCCGGCGACCACGATGACCGTCTGGTGGACGATGTAGAAGGGAAAGACCCCGATCGTCAGGTAGCTCAGCACCGGGCCGCCCCGGTTGCGGCGCTTCGCCCCGAAACCCAGAACCGCCGCGATGAAGGCCCACTGATCCAGCCCATAGGCGAGCCGCCCCACCCAGCGCAGGGCCTCCGGCGGCACGGCGTCTTCGGCGCGATAGGCCCAGGCGTAGCCGGCCCACCATCCATAGGCGGCGAGCGCGAGCGCAAGGGCCAGCCACCGCCAGGCGATCAGGCTGGCTTTCACGCGCTCGGACTTGGCGATCAGGAAGCCGAACAGAAAGGCGCTGAACGAGAGCGCGTGATTGTACCAGTCGTCCACAAGGGCGTGGGTGATCTCGAAGACCGGGGCCAGCGTGACCCGCAGCAGGATAAGGAACACAGCCGGCCAGATCAGGACGCCCGGCCCCGCCAGCACGCGCTCCAGCGCCGTGCGCGACCGCTCGCTCCGCCGGTAGTGCTCAGCTAG
>CAYQPL010000005.1:24249-34350 GCA_964419395.1 uncultured Phenylobacterium sp.
CCTCGCCCGAAGGCCAGCAGTCCGCCCAGGATCAGGCTGTAGACCAGCAGGTAGGCGACGAACCACATGTGGTTCCAGGTGGGCGTGATCAGGCAGCCGTCGGCGTCGCACCAGTTCCCGCTGGCCGTCGCATATTTCGGGTAGAAGTCGGCGAATGAGCCGGCATAGCCGATCTGCTCGACGATCTCGTAGTAGCTCTGCGGCGGCACGATCACGAACATGGCGAAGACCAGGGGCGGCAGCAGCCGGGCGACGCGCGAGCGGGTCAGCGCGCCAGGCCTCATCTTGTCGGCCATGAAGCGGGTCGCCGCCCCCGAGACGACAAACAGCAGGGTCAGCCGCCAGGGACTGGTGAACATCATCACCGGTTCGAGCCATTCGACCGGCTCGGGCGTCTTCACGTGCCAGTCCCAGGGCACGTAGAACATGCCCACGTGGTAGAGGATGAGCAGGCCGAAGGCGATGACCCGGATCCAGTCGAGGTCGTAGCGGCGGTCGGCGGAAGCGGCGGCAGGCAAGGTGCGGATCTCCATGCGTATCAGGTTCGGCATGACGGTGCGGCCCGGCGGCCGCTGCCGGAAGGGCGACGGGCCGCGCCGCCCCCTCGACGTGACGAATGGCGGGCGGCTGTGACGACCGGCGGCCTGATGGGGACGAGCGGCGAGCGCCGCGTGCTCTGGCAGGGCATGGCGGCCCTCTGCGCCTACGTCCTGCTGCTGAACACGGTGAACGTCTTCTCCATCCTGCGCGACGCGCCCGGCGTCGATCCGGTGGTTCCCGTCGTTCTGGAGGCGACCAGCTTCCTGGCCGTGCCGCCGGCGGTCCTGATGGGCTGGTTCGCCTTCCGCCTCGCCCCGCCGGACCGCGGCCCCGTCTGGCGCACCCTCCTGGTCCACGTCCTCGGCGCGCTCGGGCTTTCGGCCGTGCATGTCAGCCTCTTCGTCCTGCTCCGCAAGGCGGTCTTCGCCGCCCTGGGCCGCAGCTACGACTTCGGATCCCTGGCCAGCTTTCCCTACGAGTTCCGCAAGGACCTCGTGGGCTACGCCGTCGGCGTGGCCGCCTTCTGGGCGCTCACCCGGCTGGCGGAACGGAAGGAGCCGGCGCCGGGCGCCGAGACCGAGGCGGCGACCTTCGACATCCGTGACGGCGCCCGGCTGATCCGCGTCCCCGTCTCGGCGATCCTGGCGGGGCGGTCGGCCGGCAACTATGTGGAGTTCCACCTGGCCGACGGCCGGCGGCCGATGATGCGCATCTCGCTCTCCGCCCTCGAGACGCAGCTCTCGCCGCACGGCTTCGTCCGCACGCATCGCTCCTGGCTCGTCAACACCGCCCGGGTGCGCGAACTGCGGCCGGAGTCCTCGGGCGATTACCGGGTCAGCCTCGGCCCGGTCGAGGCGCCGATCTCCCGCCGCTTTCCGGAGGCGCTGGCCCGCCTGCGCGCGGCGGGCCCGGCCGGCGCAGCCGGGGCGGACTGACGGCCCGCCAACCCTCTGGCCCGCCCGCGACGGCATCCGGCCCCGCTTGGCGAGCCGGCGTCACGGGACCGTCATAGCCTTTCCGCCTGTGACCGGCGAAAGGTCCGGCACGAGTTGGGACAACCAAAAGGGGGATTGTCATGACGCGTCTCAAGTCGTTCCGCGGCCTGCTTCTGGCCGGGGCCGCCAGCCTGATCGCCGTACCCGCCGCCGCCCAGACGGCGGAAGCCACGCGGGGCTCGACCCTGCTCGAAGAGGTCATCGTCACCGCCACCAAGCGCGAGGAGAGCGTCCGCGACGTCTCCGGCTCGGTCAGCGCCGTCAGCGGCGCGCAGCTGGAGGCGCTCGGCGCGCAGTCCTACGCCGACTACATCGCCCGCACGCCGGGCGTGGTGTTAAACGAGTTCCAGCCGGGCACCTCGCACGTGGTGATCCGCGGCGTCGCCACCAGCTCCGGCAACGTCCAGGGCCAGGGCACCACCGGCTACTACATCAACGAAGTCCCGCTGACCGAACCCGGCTGGACCATCGTGATCCCCGACATCGACGCCTTCGACGTCGACCACGTGGAGATCCTGCGCGGGCCGCAGGGCTCGCTGTTCGGCTCGGCCTCCATGGGCGGCGCCGTCAACTACGTGGCCAACAAGGCCGACGCCTCTGGCTATGACGCCGAGGTCGAGGGCACGCTGTCGAAGACCAAGAACGCCGACCTGGGCGGCGGGCTGAAGGGGATGATCAACATCCCGATCATCGAAGACACCCTGGCCGTCCGCGCCGTCGGGACCTACCGCAACGATCCCGGCTATCTCGACAATGTCGGCATCGGCGAGGACGGGTCGAGCGACATCACCGTCTCGGGCGGACGCCTCTCCGTCGTCTGGACGCCCAGCGACGCGACCGAGCTGTCGTGGATGAGCCTCTATCAGAAGACCGAGGCCGACGACGCGCCCTACCGCAACCCGGCCTTCGGCGACCTGGCCCGCTCCACCGCGCTGGCCGAGCCCAACGACACCGATGTCACCCTGCACAGCCTGCGCCTGGACCAGGACTTCGGCTTCGCCACCCTGACGGCGCTGGCCGCCTACCAGGAGAAGTCGCAGGACTTCCTGTTCGACTACACGCCGTGGCGGGGCGCCTATAACGCCGACCTCGGCCTCAACCTCACCTCGCCCCTCTATATCGAGAGCGGCGGCGAGTCGGAGGGCAAGAGCCTGGAGGTTCGCCTGGCCTCGAACGGCGAAGGCCGCTTCGAGTGGCTGGTCGGCGCCATGTACTATGAGAGCGACAAGTTCCTTTACGAGCAGATCGGAGCGGCCGGCGCGGCGGCGGCCTTCGACGCCTCGCCCCTGTTCGGGCCCGGCTCGGGCGCGGTGATCTCGCCGGACGGTGAGATCTTCAACGCCTTCTTCACCGACCTGACCGCCAAGGAATCGGCCCTCTTCGGCGAGGCGAGCTTCTTCTTCACGCCGGAGCTGAAACTCACCGCCGGCGGGCGCCTGTTCAAGACCGAGATCGAGAGCGTCTCGACCCAGGTCGGCTTCTCCACCTATCCCGGCAAGCCCGTCGTCGACCGGACCCAGGACGAGCAGGACGGCTTCTCGCCCAAGGTGTCGCTGACCTACACCCCCAGCGACGACTTCATGATCTACGGCCTCTATTCCGAGGGCTTCCGCTTCGGCACGCCGAACATGCAGGGCCTTTCGGCCTTCCCGGTCCCCTCGGGTTCGGAGAGCGACAGCCTGAAGAACTACGAGGTCGGCGTCCGCACCAACCTGCTGAACGACGCCCTGCTGCTGGACGCGACGGCCTTCTACATCGACTGGTCGGACATCCAGCTGCGCCTGCTGACGCCGGACAACTACAACTACGCGGCCAATGGCGGCGCGGCGAAGATCAAGGGCCTGGAGGTCTCGGCCAGCTACAGCCCGACCTCGCAGCTCGACCTGCAGTCCACCGTCACCTGGATGGAGGCCCGCCTGGACGAGCCGCTGTTCATCCTGTGGTACGGCACGGCGCCGGAGGGCGCGCAGCTGCCGGGTTCGGCCGACTGGTCGGTGTCCAACACCCTCTCCTACCGGTTCGAGACGGCCTACGACCCGACCCTCATCCTGTCGCACCGCTACCTGTCGTCGGGCATCAGCGACCTGAACTCCGCGGTGCCGGGCGTCACGCCGAACGAACAGGGCGACTACAACCTGATCGATCTTCGCCTGCGGGCGAACTTCGGCCAGACGATGGTGACCCTGTTCGGCTCCAATCTCGGCGACGAGCGGGGCGTGACCCGGACCGTTCCGGAAGCCAATGGCCTGAGCCAGGGGCTTGTGCGGCCGCGCACCTTCGGCGTCACTCTGAACTGGGCCCTGTAAGAGAGCAGGACGGACGGGCGTAAGGGAGGCGTACGGCATGGACCGCAGACGGCTGTTGCTGCTGGCGGGGAGCGCCGCCCTTGCGCCCGGACTTTCCCTGGCCGCCGAACCGGCGCCGCGGCCGCCCATGCCGCCGCGTCGGGATCGCTGGATCGAGCAGCTCGGCCGCCGGCGCAACGACCCTTACGCCTGGCTGCGCGATCCCAACTGGGCCGAGGTCTCCCGCGACACGAGCCTGATGCAGCCGGAGATCTTGGCGCATCTGGAGGCGGAGAACCGCTACGCCGAGGCCCTGCTGGCGCCGGTCCGTCCGCGGCAGGCCGCCTATGCCGAGCGGATGCTGGCCCTGGCCGCCGGCGACGACGCCGAGCCGCCGGTCCCCGACGGCCCTTTCGCCTACTACACCTATGTGCGTCCGGGCGAGGATCACGCCGTCCATGCGCGCCGACCGGTCGCCGGCGGACCCGAGGAGATCCTGCTGGACGAGCAGGCCCGCGCCGCCGGGCATGAGTACTTCCGCACCGAGGGCGCGGCCCACAGTCCTGACCACAGCCTCTTCGTCTGGGCCGAGGACCTCGCTGGCGGCGACCGATACCGGGTGTGCGTCCGCGACCTTGCGACCGGCGAGATCCGCACCACCGGCGAGGCCGAGGCCTATGGCTGGGAAGGGCTGACCGTCTCGCCCTGTTCGCAGTGGGTCTTCTGGATCTGGCGCGATCCGCTGGGCCGCCCGGCCAAGGTCTACCGCCGCCCGGCGCGTGGCGCGACCGACGAGCTGGTCTATGAGGAGCGCGACCCGGCCCTCTTCATGTCGCTGATGCGCATGGCCTCGAACGCCTATGCCGCCATCCACATCGAGGGCCCTGACGTCGACGAGTTCCGCCTGATCCCGGCCCAGGCGCCCACGGCCGAGCCGATCCTGGTCGAGCCGCGCCAGCCGGGGCTGCACTACCAGGTGCAGGAATGGAACGGGCGCCTCGTGATCCTCACCGACGCCGACGGCGCCGTGGACGGCAAGATCATGACGGCCCCGCCGCAGACGCCGGGCCGGGCGCACTGGCAGGACTGGATTCCGCATCAGCCGGGCCGCCACATCCTCGGCCTGCGTCCCCTGCGCGATCATCTGGTCCGTCTGCAGCGACAGGACGGGCGGCTGGAAGTGGTCGCCCTCGACCGCGAGGGTGGCGAGACGCAGGTCGCCTTCGACGAGCCGGCCTACGCCGTCGCCCTGGAGCCGCAGCAGGAATACGACACGGCCGTCCTGCGCCTGACCTACCAGTCGCCGCGCACGCCGACCCAGTGGCTGGCCTGCGATCTGGCGACGGGCGCGCGCGAGGTGGTCAAGCAGCGGCGCATCGGCGGCGGCTATTCCGCCGAGGCCTTCGAGGTGCGTCGCCTCTTCGCCCCCGCCTCCGACGGCGAGCAGGTTCCGGTCACCGTGTTGATGAAGACAGGCGCGAAGCTCGACGGATCGAGCCCGCTCCTCCTCTACGCCTACGGCGCCTACGGCGTCTCCAGCGAGGCGGAGTTCTCGATCCCCGCCATTGCGCTGGTGGAACAGGGCTTCGTCTACGCCATCGCCCATGTCCGCGGCGGGTCCGAGAAGGGCCGGCGGTGGTTCCTGGAAGGCCGGAAGTTCCAGAAGGCCAACACCTTCACCGACTACATCGCCTGCGCCGAGCACCTGATCGGCGAGGGCTACTCGGCGAGGAAGCGCATCGTGGGCTACGGCCTCTCGGCCGGCGGCCTGCTGATGGGCGCCGTGGCCGACATGCGGCCCGACCTTTGGGGCGGGATCATCGCCCAGGTGCCCTTCGTCGACATGCTCAACACCATGAGCGACGCCGACCATCCGCTGGTGCCCGCCTTCCGGCCGGACTGGGGCGACCCACTGGCCGAGCCGCAGGCCTACGACTACATCGCGTCCATCTCGCCCTATGAGAACGTCAAGGCCCAGGCCTATCCCCCGATCCTGTCCACCGCCGGCGTACGCGACCCGCGCGTCAGCTACTGGGAGCCGGCCAAGTGGGTGTCGGAGATCCGCCACAGCATGACCGGCGGCGGGCCGATCCTCTTCCTCACCGACATGGCCGCGGGCCATCAGGCGAGCGGCGGGCTTTCGTCGCAGTTCGGCCAGATGGGCCTCTTCTGGGCCTTCGCCGAGCAGAGCCTGGCATGGTCGGCATGAAGCTCGCAGACGCGCTCGCGCTCGGCCGCCTCGACGCCCACGACCAGGCCGCCCTCGTCCGCCGCGGCGAGGTGAGCGCGGTGGATCTGGTCGAGGCCGCTGTCCTTCGCATCGAGGCCCTGGATCCGGACATCGCCGCCGTGAGCTGGAAGGCCTACGGCCTCGCGCGCGCGAAGGCCGCCGCGCCCCTGCCGGAGCATCCGCTGGCCGGCGTCCCCTATCTGCTGAAGGACTCGCTCGACTATCCGGGCCTGCCCAGCCGCGGCGGGTCGGCCAGCCGCGACGAGCAGCCGAGATCCGCCGCCTTTCCCTATGTCGAGCGGCTGGACGAGGCGGGCCTGATCCCCGTCGCCAAATCGGCCATGCCGGAGTTCGGCCTGCTGCCGGTGACGGAGCCGAAGATCGGCCCGGTGACGAAGAACCCGTGGAACCTCGCCCGCTCCCCCGGCGGCTCCAGCGGCGGCGCGGGCGCGGCGGTGGCCGCGGGCCTCGTCCCCCTGGCCCACGGCAGCGACGGCGCCGGCTCCATCCGCATCCCTTCGTCCGCCTGCGGCCTGCCCGGCCTGAAGCCCGGCCGCGGAACGACCGTGCGCGTGCGCGCCCGGCATGTGGTGGAGGATCTGCTGGTCGGCGACGCCCTGATGGCCCGCAGCGTCCGCGACGTGGCCGCCGGCTTCGCGCTGGCCCGCCCCGAGCGCGCGCCGCCGGTGACAGGCCCTGACCCGCGCCGCCTGCGCATCGCCTGCGCCACCCGGACGCTCGCCGGCGCCGAGCCGCACCCGAGCCTCCGCACAGCGCTGGAACAGACGGTCGAGCTCTGCCGCGCCCTCGGCCACGAGGTCGTCGAAGCCTGGCCCGGCATCGACGGGGCGGCCGCCGAGCGCGCCGAGCGCGTGCTGTGGAGCCACATCGGCGCCGACTGCGTGGACGCCGTGCGCGCCGCCGGCCGCGACCCGACCTCTTGCCTGGAGCCCTGGACCTGCGCGCTCGGCGAGATCGCCGCGCGCCTTACGAACGACGACCTGGAAGCCGCTTTCGGCCAGCTCTCCGCCCTGCCCCGCCAGCTCGCCGACTTCTACGAGCGGTTCGACGTCCTGCTGACCCCGACGCTCTCGGCCCCGCCGCCGAGGCTCGGCGAGATGGCGCCCGACCAGCCCGCCGACCTGCTGATGGAGCGGATGTTCGGCTGGTGCGGCTACACGCCCCTGCAGAACCTGTCGGGCACGCCAGCCATGACCCTGCCGCTGGCCTGGGACGCCGAGGGCCTGCCGCTCGGCGTCATGTTCGCCGCCGATCGCGGGCAGGAAGACCTGCTGCTAGGTCTCGCCCTCGAACTGGAGGCCGCCCGGCCCTGGCGCGATCGCTGGCCGCCCCTTTCCGTCCAGGGAGGCGAAGCTGGACGCGCCGCCTGAGAAGTACGCCCCCGGGTCGGACGCCGACGTGCTCGACCTGGTCCGCCGCCACCCCTTCGCCTGGGTGGTCAGCGCCGGCGACGGTTTCTCCGCCACGCCGCTGCCGCTGCGCCCGGGCCTGGACGGCGAAGGGCGGCTGGTGGCGCTGATCGGCCACTTCGGTCGCAGCAACCCGCAGATCGAGCGCCTGCGCGCCGCCCCGCGGGCGCTCGCGCTGTTCATGGGCGAGCACGGCTATGTCTCGCCCTCCTGGATGGCCGACCGGACCCAGGCGCCCTCCTGGAACTATGCCTGCGCCGCCTTCGACTGCGAGGTCACCTTCACCGAAACGCCGGAGGAGACGGAGGCCCTGCTCGCCGACCTGATCGAGACCATGGAGGCGGGCCGCCCCAAGGCCTGGAGCATGGCCGAGATGGGCCCGCGCTATGCCGGCCTCTCCCGCGGCGTCGTCGGATTCCGCGCCGACATCCGCGGCCGCCGGGCGGTCTTCAAGCTGGGCCAGGACGAACGCGACGACGTCTTCGCCGACATCCTCTCCGGCCTCCGCAGAGAGGGGCAGGATCCGCTCGCCGACCTCATGGCGCAGTTCGGCGCCGGGCGCTGATGTCAGGCGGCCTCGAAGTACTGGCTGGGCGCCACGCCGAAGGCGCGGTGGAACATGGCGGTGAAGGCGCTGGGGCTGTTGTAGCCCACCTCGAAGGCCACCGTGGTCACCGAGCCGCCGAGGGACAGCAGCGACAGCGCGTGGGCCAGGCGGACCTGCTGGCGCCATTCGCTGAAGCTGATGCCGGTCTCGCGCCGGAAACTGCGGGTGAAGGTCCGCCGGCCCATGCCGGAGAGGTCGGCATAGTGGTCGAGGTCCCGCTCCTCGCCCGGAGCGTCCATGACCTCGCGGCAGGTGCGCAGCAGTCGTTCGTCGCGCGGCATGGGCACCTGGAGGGCCGACACCGGATGCTCGGTGGCGACGGCGATCTCGTCGAGGATCAGCGCCATGATCCGCGCCTCGCGTCCGTCGAGGGCGTATTCCACCGGCAGTTCCGAGGCCTCCAGGATCAGCTCGCGGAGCAGATTGCTGACCTTCAGCACCTGGCACCGCCGGGGCAGGCGCGCATCGGCCCCCGGCTCCACATAGAGGGTCCGCAGCGAGACGTGCCCCCGGCACAGCGCCTGGTGGCGCACGCCCGCCGGCATCCACACCGCCCGCTGCGGCGGGATCGTGAAGCTGGTCTCGTCGGTCATCACCGACATGACCCCGGCGCTGCCATAGAGCAGCTGGGCGCGTTCGTGGCTGTGCGGCGGATCGACGAAGTGCGGCGGGTACTCGTCGACCAGCACCGCGATGGGCCGCGGCACATGCTGGTAGTCCTCGCCGCGCGTGCTCCTCTGCATGTGGCCCAAGCTAGACAATCGGCCTCCGACAGTCGACAGCGAGCCAGTCTCGACCGGTTGAGGCTTTCGCGTCGCCCGATCGATGGGCGCCCTGCCGGCCGCAGAGGCGCCTCTGGCCTCCGTTTCATTCTCCGGGAAGCATCATGACCCGTACGCCCAGCCAAGCCGGCCAGGATCTCGACCCGGCCGTACGCGAGTTCATCCTCCGCACCGGCGCCGAGCATGCGCGCCATGCCGCCGGCCGGACGCTCTCCCCCGCCGAGGCGCGGGAGGTGGCCGAGAAGGTGCGCGCGCCCTGGCGCGCCGGCGGGCCGTCCATGCACGCCACCGAGGAACGCGTCGTCGACACCGCGGCCGGCCCGCTGCGCCTGCGCATCCACGATCCCGATCCCCGGCCCGGCAAGCCGGTGCTGGTCTACATCCACGGCGGCGGCTGGATCCTGTTCAGCCTCGACACCCACGACCGGCTGATGCGCGAATATGCGGCCCGCGGCGGCCTGGTGGTGGTCGGCGTGGACTATGACCGCTCGCCCGAGGCGAAGTTCCCGCGGGCGCTGGACCAGTGTGTCGCCGCGGTCGACTGGGTGGCCGCCGGCGGCCTCGGCCCGGCCGCCGACCCGTCGCGGATCGCGATCGGGGGCGATTCCGTGGGCGGCAACATGTCCCTGGCCAGCGCGCTGACGTTGCGCGACGCCGGCCGGCCCGAGGTGGTCTCGGCCCTGCTGCTGAACTACGGCGCCTTCGACATCGACCTCGACCCCGAGGATGTCGCCCGCTACGGCGGCGAGGGCTACATGCTGCTGGCCGAGGAGATGCCGGTCTACTGGGACGCCTATCTGGACCGGCCGGAAGATGCGAGGAACCCGCTGGCCGCGCCGGCCCGCGCGGACCTGGCGGGCCTGCCGCCCGCCTTCCTGACCATTCCCCAGTGCGACGTGCTGTCCGGCCAGAGCCGCCGGCTGGCCGAGCGGCTGCGCGCCGCCGGCGTGCCGGCCGAGGCCCAGGTCTATGCCGGCGCCTCGCACAGCTTCCTGGAGGCGGTGTCCATCTCGCAGGTCGCCGAGCAGGCGCTCCAGGACGGGGCGGCGTGGCTGACCCGGACGCTGAAAAGCCCCGCGACGGGGCGCCAAGCCTAGGCTCACCCCCCGCCCTCAGCCGACCTGGGTTAGGGTGGGCGCATGTCCGTGATGATTCGGCCCCGCCCATGAGCAAGCCGCCCGAACTGAAATACCGCCAGCTGCCGGACGGCCGGTTCGAGATCTGGCTGCACG
>CAYQPL010000005.1:34360-36171 GCA_964419395.1 uncultured Phenylobacterium sp.
GGCGCGGGGCGACGAGGTCCGGGAGGGCGGCCGCGACGAACGTCGCCAACTCCCGCTCCGCCGGCGAGACTTCTCGCGGACCTCGACCCACCGAACCGTCGTGGTCCTCGTCTTTGCCGGCCAGGACGCCCTGCTCGGCGTCCACGGCGTCCTGGCCCAGTATGGCGCGGAGGGCCCGCCGGAGGCCGAGGAAGCCGAGGACGACAGCGACCCCGGCGAAGGCGGCCTCGCCCACTAGGCTGGGGCGTCAGCGCGGCCCGCGGCTTTCCTCTATCGCCCCTCGATCCGCGCGCGCAGTTCGCGACGGCGGATGCGGACCACGGCGAGGTCGTAGGGGTAGGCGAGCCGTTCGCGCGCCGCCATCCGCCGCCATTCCGCCCGCGGCATGCCCTCTCCACGGGGCGGCGCAGGCCCGGCCTCGGCGGCGAAGCCCAGCTCGCCGAACAGCATCCGCGTGCGGGGGACGTGATAGGCGTCGGTGCAGACCACGGCGCGGGAGAGCCCCTGCCGATGCATGAAGGCGGCTGCGGCGACGACGTTCTCCAGCGTGTCGCGGCTGGCCTCGTCGAGGACGATGCGGTCGCGCGCGATCCCGTCGTCGACCAGGCGGCTGGCCATCACAGCGGCTTCGGACGGGGAATGGCGGCCGACGCCGCCGGAACAGAAGACGGGCGCCTCCGGCCAGCTTCGCGCCGCCTGGGCGCCGTAGGCGATACGCCGCGCCAGGGCTGGGCTCGCCCGGCCGCCGGGCCAGACGGCCGCGCCGAGGATGACGATGGCGACGCTCATGACCGCAGAATGCCGGGGCCGCCCGGACCGGCCAAGCCTCAGGCTTCGGGGGCGGTGAGGCTTTCCTCGCCCTCGAGGCGGCGGGCGGGCTCCGGGTTCAGGGGCGGGCGGTAGGCCTCGACCAGGTCGATCTGCTCGGCCTCGCGAATGGCCCGCAGCACGTTCAGCCGCAGCAGCATCTCGGCGTCGGCCCAGTGCGCCCGCGCCACCTCGAGCTGCTCGCGCCAGTCGGCGTTGATGACGCTTTCGGTTTCCCCGACGTAGAGGACCCGGGTTTCCCCGTCCTCGCCGACGCCGGCGATGACATAGTTGGCGCCGGAGGTGGGAAGGATCCGATCCTCCTCCACGGTCGTGTAGCGGTAGACGCTTCCGGACTTGCCGACGAGATCGAGTTGGCGGGCCAAACGCACGCTCCCAGCCTGATGTACGCACTTGCCGTGTCCGCGCCCGTCGCGGAGGCTCCTCTCTACACGTCCAAATCGGGCGAAAGCGAGGCTAGACCATTGTTAAGCTTCCCATTTCGGGCTCTTAACTGTGGACGGAACAACCTGCGCCATAAGGCGGTCGGCCCAGGCGCCCGCTCTGCTAGGTTCGGCGCACAGGCGAGTCAGGTCGCCGCAACGGAGTCGCGACATCAGCTACGCCACGACACAGGAATCCACCGCCGCCGACTTCGAGGTCATCGGGGACGGGGCGGACCGGACCGTGCGCCTGACCGGCGACTGGACCCTACAGGCTCTGCGCGGGGCCGGGCGGCGGCTGGGCAAGGCCCTGTCGGCCGAGCCGGCGCGGCGGTACGACCTGACCGGCGTGGGCCGCCTGGACACGGCCGGCGCCTTCGCCCTCGTGCGCGCCGCCGGCGAGGGCTTCGATCCCGGCCAGGTGGAGGCGCGCCCGGAATCGGAACGGCTGGTCGCCCTGGTCGCCGAAGCGGCGCGCAAAAAGCCCAAGGCGCGCCGCGAACCCCGCGGCTGGCACGAGATGACGGTGGTCGTGAGCGAGGTCGCAAATGAGTCGCGCTG
>CAYQPL010000005.1:36181-47624 GCA_964419395.1 uncultured Phenylobacterium sp.
GCCGGTCACCTGCTGATCGTCTTCGCCAAGAGCCTGGTCAATCCGGCCCGCATCCGCTGGGCCTCGGTCTTCTCCCTGGCCGAACGGGCCGGCCTCGACGCCATCCCCATCGTCGCCACGACCTCCTTCTTCATCGGGGCGGTGGTCGGCCTGCTGGGGGCCAACATGCTGCGGGAGTTCGGGGCCCAGGTCTTCGCCGTCGAGCTGATCGGCATCGCGGTGCTGCGCGAGTTCAACATCCTGATCACGGCCATCCTGCTGGCCGGTCGCTCGGCCTCGGCCTTCGCCGCCGAGATCGGTTCGATGAAGATGAACCAGGAGGTCGACGCCATGAAGGTGCTGGGCGTCGATCCCTTCGAGGCCCTGGTCTTCCCACGCTTCATGGCCCTTCTCGTGACCATCCCCCTGCTCACCTTCGTCGCCACCCTGGCCGGACTGGTCGGCGGCCTGGCGGTGACCTGGAGCGTGCTCGACATCGGGCCCAACTTCTTCTTCCAGCGGATCCTCGAATATGTCGGGCCGAGCCATTTCTGGGTCGGTCTCTCGAAGGCGCCGGTCATGGCCGCGGTGATCGCCGGCGTTGGCTGCCGGCAGGGCATGGAGGTCGGCGGCGACGTGGAGTCCCTGGGCCGCCGGGTGACCGCCGCCGTCGTCCACGCCATCTTCGCCATCATCATGATCGATGCGGCCTTCGCGCTTCTCTACATGGAGCTGGACATTTGACCGGCGAGGCGAAGGACACTCCGGTCATCGAGGTGCGCGACCTGCGGTCCCAGTTCGGCGATCACGTGGTGCACGACCATCTCGACCTGACCGTGCGCCAGGGCGAGGTGGTGGGCCTGGTCGGCGGCTCCGGCTCCGGCAAGTCGGTGCTGCTCAACACCATCATCGGCCTGAAGGCGCCCGAAGGGGGAACCGTGCGCGTCTTCGGACAAGACGTCACCGAGTCCGCCGGACGCGGCGCCGAGCCGCTGGAACGCCGCTGGGGCGTCCTCTTCCAGAGCGGCGCCCGGTTCTCGAACCTGACCGTGCGCGAGAACGTGGAGGCGCCGATGCGCGAGCACACGCGCCTCTCGGCCAAGGAGATGGAGGAACTCGCCGACCTGAAGATCGCCCTGGTCGGCCTGCACCCCGACGCCGGCGCGCTGAAGCCCGCGGAACTGTCGGGCGGGATGCGCAAGCGCGCCGCCCTCGCCCGCGCCCTTGCGCTCGACCCCGAACTCCTCTTCCTCGACGAGCCGACCGCCGGCCTCGACCCGATCGGCGCCGGAGCCTTCGACGAACTGATCCGCGACCTGTCCGACAGCCTTCACCTGACCGTCTTCATGATCACCCACGACCTCGACAGCCTCTACGCCATCACCGACCGCGTCGCCGTGATCGCCGACAAGACGGTGGTCGCCGAGGCGCCGGTCGCCGAACTGGAGCGGTCGGAACATCCATGGATCCGGGAGTATTTCCTGGGTCCCAGAGGGCGCGCCGCGGCAAGGGCCGCGCAGACGCCCAGCGAGGCCTGACCGATGGAGAAGAACGCCAACTACGCCCTGGTGGGCCTCTCGACCCTCATCCTGTTCGTCGGGCTCGTGATCTTCAGCGTCTGGCTGGCCCGTGTCGCCTTCGCCCGCGACTTCGACGTCTACGACATCCTGTTCCAGGGGCCCGTCCGCGGCCTGACGGAGGGCGGGGAGGTCCATTTCAACGGCATCAAGGTGGGCGAGGTCACGGAGATTTCGCTCGACCGCACCAATCCCAGCCGGGTGCTGTCGCGCATCCGCGTCACCTCCGACGTGCCGATCCGGGTGGACTCCTACGCCACCCTGGAGCCGCAGGGGATCACCGGCCTGAACTATGTGCAGATCACCGCCGGCACGCCCACCAAGCCGCTGCTGAAGGACGTCGCGCCCGAGGGCAAGATCCCCATCATCCAGAGCCAGCGCAGCACCCTGTCGGACCTGCTGGAAGGCGGCGGCACCGTGCTGTCGCGGACCGTCGAGGCGCTCGCCCGCGTCAACCGCGTCCTGTCGGACGAGAACATCCAGACCTTCAGCGCCGCCCTTTCGGACGCCCAGGCGGTCACCGCCGAACTGCGCGAGCGCAAGGAGATCGTCGCCGACGCGCAGACGGCGCTGCAGAATATCGGCGCGGCGGCCGAGGAGATCCGGGCGCTGGCGGAATCGACCAACACCATCGTCGACACCGACGGCCGCCAGGCCATGGCCAGCCTGAGCGACGCGGCCACCGAGGCCGAGGCCGCCGCGGCCGACCTGCGCAAGATGCTGGCGAGCCTGGAAGGCCCGACGGCCGACTTCGCGACCAACGGTCTGCCACAGATCGCCAATGCGGCGACGGCGCTGCAGGACGCCGCAAGCTCGCTCGCCCGTCTCGCCGACGAGGTGAGCGCCAACCCCCGCGGCGTCGTCGGCAAGGGCCCCGCCAAGGAAATCGAGGTGCAGCCATGATCCCCCGCAACACTCTGCGCCTCCTGGCCGCGGCCGCGGCGGCCACGGTGCTGGCCGGCTGCATTTCGGTCTTCCCGGAGGCCGACCCCTCGCAGCTCTACCGCTTCGAAGGCCGGCTGGAACAGGAGCGCGCGGCGGCGCCCGCCGGGCCGACCTTCGGCGTCTTCCTGCCCAGCAGCGGCTTCTCCGAGGCCAGCAGCGGCGACCGCATCCTGACGATGACCGGCGCCGAGGCGGCCTACATCGCCAGCGCCCGGTGGGTGGCGCCGGCCGAGGTGCTGTTCCAGGAGGCGGTGGAGCGGGCCTTCGACGCCAATCCCGGCCCGGCGCGTCTCGTCGGCCGCGGCGGGCTGGGCCAGGCCGATCGCACCCTGCGGCTCGACGTGCGCCGCTTCGAGGCCGTCTACGACAACGGACAGGGCGCCCCGCCGGAGATCGTGGTGCGGGTTCAGGCGCGGCTGGTGGCGCGGCACGACCGCAGCCTCGTGGGCGACCAGGCCTTCGAGGCCCGGATCCGGGCCGACGACAACCGCGTCGGCGAGATCGTCGAGGCCTTCGACGAGGCGACCTCGCAGGTCCTGACCCAGCTCGTCGACTGGACGAACCGGACCGCCGCCCCGCCGTCCTAGTCCAGGCCGTTCAGCCGCTTGGCCGCGGTGACGGTGTTCTGCAGGAGGCAGGCGACGGTCATCAGGCCGACGCCGCCGGGCACCGGCGTGGTCGCGCCGGCCACCTTTCGCGCGGCCTTGTAGTCGACGTCCCCGACCAGCTTGGTCCGCCCTTGCGCGGCCTTCTCCGGGTCGCTGAACGGCACGCGGTTGATGCCCACGTCGATCACCGCCGCGCCGGGCTTGATCCAGTCGCCCTTGATCATCTGGGGCCGGCCGACGGCGGCCACCAGGATGTCGGCCTGGCGGCAGACTTCGGGCAGGTCGCGGGTCCGCGAATGGGCGATGGTCACCGTGCAGTCGGCCTGCAGCAGCAGGTTGGCCACCGGCCGGCCCACCAGAACCGACCGCCCGACGACCACGGCGTTCTTGCCGGCCAGATCGCCGAGGCTTTCGCGCAGCATGATCATGCAGCCGAGCGGCGTGCAGGGCACCATGCCCGGCTCGCCATTGGCCAGGCGGCCTGCATTGACCACGTGCAGCCCGTCCACGTCCTTGTCCGGATGGATGGCCGCCAGGGCCGGCCGCTGGTCCAGGTGCGGCGGCAGGGGCAGCTGCAGCAGGATGCCGTGGATGCTGGGATCCTCGTTCAGGCCGGCGATCAGCAGCAGCAGGTCGTCGAGGCTGGTGTCGGCCGGCAGCCGATGCGTGACCGAATGCATGCCGGCGGCCAGGGACTGCTCGCCCTTGGAGCGCACATAGACCTGGCTGGCCGGATCCTCGCCGACGAGGATCACCGCCAAGCCCGGCTGCAGGTCGTGTTCGGCGCGCAGGCGGGCGACCTCCTCGGCCACCTCGGCGCGGACACGCTCGGAATAGACCTTGCCGTCGATGATCTGGGCTTCGGACATGGCGGCTCCCCGGGCGACTCCTGCGGCAGGTGCTAGCCCCTGCCCGGCCGCGACGCAACGGAGGCGACGCCGCGGCGCCTCAGCGGCGACGCAGCCAGTTCACCAGGGCCCAGACATGACTGTCGCGGCTGAGCAGCCGCAGCGCCTCGTGCGGTCCGCGCCATATCAGTTCGTGGTCGGCCTCGACCTTGGCCTCCGGCCGCTCTTCCAGAACCTCGGCGGCGAAGAAGACGCCGCGGGTGTTGAACCGTTCGCCCTTGCCGTTCTCGAAATAGTGGTCGGCGCGGACCAGTTCGGCGCTCGCCCGGACCACCAGCCCGCTCTCCTCCAGGAATTCCCGGGCCATCGCCGCGGCCGCCTCCTCCCCCGGATCGATCCCGCCGCCGGGCAGGTCGATGCGCGGCGGGCCTTCGGGCGGATCGACCTCAACCAGGGCGATCAAGCCGCCGCGTTCGGCGACGCCGAAGGCCACCGGCCGGTCGGGATAGGCCAGGCCCGGCCGGGCCTGGCCGAACTGGGGGACGGCGATCATCAGTCGATGGAATAGAGGGCGTCGAAAGGATCGACGCGGCCGGCCTCGACGTCGGCGACCTTCACCGGCTTCCAGCCGATCTGCGAGTCGGCGCTGTCGCGCCAGGCCTCGATGACCAGGTCGCGGAGCTCCGAGGCGCCGGCCGCGGCGCGCGCGGTGGCGAAGGCGACCCCGCGCGGATCGGCGTCCTGCAGGCCGCCCGCCTTCTCCAGGGCGTAGAGCGGCTCGATCTGCGCAAAGGTCGTCAGGATGTAGTCGACCGTGCGCCGCTCGATCGCGCAGTCGCAGCTCCGGAAGGGGCGCATCTGCGCCTCCAGGCCGGCCAAGGTGACATTGGCGCGGGTGAATTCGCTCTCGAAAGGTCCGTGGATGCGGGCGCGCGTGTAGCCCTTGGGGTTCGGATAGTCGCCCCAGCCGTTGTAGTGCACCGAGACGTGCAGCGGCTGCGCGCCGTCGGCCACGTAGTGCGAGAGGTAGCCGAGGGTGCGCTTCAGGAGCGCTTCGCGCCGGGCCCGATCCTCGGCGAACCAGGCGCGCCGGCCGGGATCGGTCGCGAAGCGCTCGGCCGCCTTCAGCACGCGCCAGTAGGCGAAGTCGAGGGTCAGCTGCTGGTACTCCTCGACAAGGGAATACTGCAGATAGCCGGCCTTCCAGCTGTCGGTCCCGGCCGCCTGGAGAGCCGCCTCGTAGTCGGCCCGCGTCGGCGCCAGCGGCGCTTCGAACACCGGCCCGCCCATGACGCGGCGCTCGTCGTCGAGGTCCACGAAGTGGCCCGGATCGCGGTTGCTGTCGTGGATCTTGCCCGCGCCCTTGGAGCGGTCCGGCTCCCGCGACAGTTCCCCCACGTCGGCGATGACGGTCGGATCGCGCAGGAAGGCCGGAACCTCGTCCGGCAGGGCCGCCATCGCCGCGACGCCGATGATGCGGTGGCCGTGACCGCCCCAGGCCAGGGCCTGCGCCGGAACAAGGAGGCTGAGCGCCGCTGCGAGGGAAACCAACCGCATCCGAATCGAACTCCTAGTCGCGGATCGACAGCGCCGCTTCCACGCGTGCGATCCAGGCCTGAACCTTGGGATAGGCGGAGAGGTCGAAGCCGCCCTCCCCCGCCCAGCGGGTATAGGCCACCAATGCGACATCGGCGAGGCTGACGCCGGCGCTGGCCAGGAAGTCCCGCCCGTCCAGGCCGTCCTCCAACCGCTGCAGGGCGCCATAGCCGCGCTCGACCAGCTTGGCGTCCAGGGCGTCGGGCGACCGGCCCTGATAGCGCACCTGGAAGCGGGCCACGGCGACATAGGGTTCGTGGCTGTACTGCTCCCAAAACATCCACTCGAACATCCTCGCGCGCTCGTAGGCGTCGGCGGGCACGAGGTCGGAGCCCTCGGCCAGGTGCAGCATGATGGCGTTGGACTGGGCCAGGGGGCGGCCGTCCGGCAGGATGACGGCCGGGACCTGACCGGCCGGGTTCATGGCCAGGAAGTCGGGCGTCCGGCTCTCGCCCTTCATGATGTCCGTCTCGATCCATTCGTGATCGAGGCCGAGGTGATCGGCGACCCACTTCACCTTCAGGCAGTTGCCGGAAATCGAGTCGCCGAAGATGCGCAGGGCCATGGCCGCCTCCAAAAGATGCAACCTGCGCTTTAAGCCAAACGCGGGCGCCGCCAAGCCAGATCGGCTGCAGGCGCCCCAAGAAGGTCTAAATTGAACGGGTTGTCGAACCCCGGTCGGCCGGCTACAGGACGGCCAACACCAGACCAACGACGCAGGATGACGCCGCGATGCGACGCACCCTCGCCGCCCTGGCGGCGCTTCCCATGCTGGCCCTCGCCTCGAGTTCGCAGGCGGCGGCCACGGATCCGATCGGCGATCTGATCGTCTCGGCCCTGACCGGCTCCCCCATCGGAACCCCGGCCTACAAGCTCAAGGCGACGCTCTATCACGCCGGCGCGGCGGGTGTGGGCGCGCTCGACTCGCTGGGCTGCAAGGTCGTGGCGATGCGCACCGCCGCCATCGACAAGAACGTCATTCCGCGCAGAACGATCCTCTTCATCCAGGAAACCGTCGGCATGCCCCTGCCCGACGGCGGCACGCACGACGGCTACTGGTACGCCTCCGACGTCGGCGGCGCGATCAAGGGCGAGAAGATCGACCTCTTCACCGGCGCCGGCCGCTCCTCGATGAAGCCGATGATGCCGCTGAACCTGTCCGAACTGACCGTGACCAAGGTCGGCCAGTTCAAGGGCTGCCCCCCCGCCGAGTAAGGCCGCAGCGGGCCAGCGGAAACGAAAAACGGCCGGGCGAGAGCCCGGCCGTTTTGCTATGCGCGGCGATGGGAGGATCAGGTCTCGACGAAGGCCTTTTCCAGCACGAAGTCGCCGGGGCTGGCGATCGAGCCTTCTTCATAGCCGCGCTCGACCAGCATGGTCTTCAGGTCGGCCAGGACGGAAGGCCCGCCGCAGAGCATCAGGCGGTCGGTGGCCGGATCGAGCGGCGGCACGCCCAGGTCCTCGAAGATCTTGCCCGAGGCGATCAGGTCGGTGATCCGCCCTTGCGTCTTGAAGGGCTCGCGCGTGACGGTGGGATAGTAGCGCAGCTTGCCGCCGATCACCTCGGAGAGGATCTCGTCCTTCGGCAGCTCCTCCTCGAAGAGCTCGCGATAGTTCAGGTCGGCCACCTCGCGCACCGTGTGCGTGACGATGACCTCGTCGAAGCGCTCATAGACCTCGGGGTCGCGGGCCAGCGACAGCCAGGGGGCCAGGCCCGTGCCGGTGCCGACCATGTAGAGCCGCTTGCCCGGACGCAGGCCGTCGAGCACCAGGGTGCCGGTGGGCTTGCGGCCGATCAGAACCTGGTCGCCGACCTTGATCTTCTGCAGGCGAGAGGTCAGCGGGCCGTCCGCAACCTTGATGGAGTAGAATTCCAGCTCATCGTGCCAGGCGGGGCTGGCGATGGAATAGGCGCGAACCAGCGGCTTGCCGTCGACCTCCAGCCCCACCATGACGAACTGGCCGCTGGAGAAGCGCAGGCCCGGGTCGCGGGTGGTGCGGAAGGAGAACAGGCTCTCGGTCCAGTGCTGGACCCAGGTCACGGTCTCGAGGTTGAAGGCGCCGGTCGCCTTCTTGGCCGGCGCGGCCACGGTCACGTCAGTCATGATCAGGTCTACTCTTTGCGTTCGCGCGGCTCAGATGCCGCCGCCGACATTGGCCGACGACCCTGCGACGCCGACGCCGGGCGCCCGCGTCAGATGTATGCCGCATTCGCTCTTTTGCGAGCCCTTCCAGCGGCCGGCGCGGACATCTTCGCCCTCTTCCACGGGCGAGGTGCACGGCCAGCAGCCGATGGAGGGGAATCCTTGCGCCACCAGCGGGTGGGCGGGCAGGTCGTGTTCGGCCGCATAGGCGTCCAGATCGTCCTTCCCCCAGTTGGCGAGGGGATTGAACTTGATCTGGTGGTCGGCGGCCTCGACGACCGGCAGGGACAGGCGGTCACCGCCGTGGAAGCGCTTGCGCCCGGTGATCCAGGCGCCGAAGTCGGCCAGGGCGCGGTCCAGCGGCAGCACCTTGCGGACGTGGCAGCAGGCGTCGGTGTCGGTCTGCCACAGCTTGGCGTCCGGGTCGGACACGGCCAGGTCCTGATAATGGGGCCGCAGGTCGCGCACATCGGTCAGGCCCAGGCGTTTGGCCAGGCTCTTCCGATAGTCCAGCGTCTGGCCGAACAGCATGCCGGTGTCGAGGAAGAGCACCGGGATGTCCGGCTTCACCTGCGCGGCGAGGTGCAGCAGCACCGCCGATTCCGCCCCGAAGGACGACACCATGGCCAGCTTGTCGCCGAACTCGCGGACGGCGGCCTCCAGGATCGCGGCCGGCTCGGCGTGGCGCAGCTGCGCGTCGAGCCGCGTCGCCAGGTCCGGCGCGTCGGCCGGACGGTCGGTCTGGTCGTAGGCCATGCTCACCCTCCTTCGCGCTCCAGGAAGGCCGGCGCGCGGGCGTCGGCGGCGCGTTGATAGACGTGGCGGTGACGGGCGACGGCGTGGGCCCAATCATCGGGGCTCGAGCCGTCGGCCGGGGCGAAGGTGTCGATCCCGCAGCGGACCATGAAGCCGGCCTGTTCGCGCAGCACCTCCCCCACGGCGCGGATCTCGCCCGCAAAGGCGAAGCGCTCGCGCAGCAGGCGGGCGGAGGTGTAGCCTCGGCCGTCGCGGTACTTGGGGAAGACCAGGGCCACCAGGGCCAGGCGCGGCAGGTCGTAGGCCAGCGCCTCGACCTCCTCGGCCGGCTCCAGCCGCACGCCCACGGCGCGGCCCTCGGCGAGCAGGTGCTCGCCCTCGGCCTGGAAGCGGGCGACGGAGATGATCAGGTCGCCCTGGGGCAGCATCTCGTCGTCGGCCACCGAGGTGAACGCATCCTCGGCGAGGACGAAGCCCTCGCCTTCGCGCCTAATGAGCGTCGGCATAGACGGCCTCCTTGAAGGGTTCGACGCCGGTGCGGCGATAGGTGTCGAGGAACCGCTCGCCGTCCTTGCGTTCGCGCAAATAGACGTCGACCAGGGTGTCGATGGCCCCGGCCACCCTGTCGTACGGCAGGGCCGGACCCAGGATCTTGCCCACCGCGGCGTCCTCGGCGCCCGAGCCGCCCAGGGTGAGCTGGTAGAATTCCTCGCCCTTCTTATCGACGCCCAGAATGCCGATGTGGCCGACGTGGTGGTGGCCGCAGGCGTTGATGCAGCCGCTGATCTTGATCTTCAGCTCGCCGATGGCCTCGGCCTTGTCCTGGTCGGCGAAGGTCTCGGCGATCTGCTGGGCCACCGGGATGGCCCGCGCATTGGCCAGAGCGCAGTAGTCCAGGCCCGGGCAGGCGATGATGTCGGAGATCAGGTTGACGTTGGCCGAGGCCAGGCCGGCCGCCTTCAGCCGCTCATAGACCGCCGGCACGTCGTCCAGCCTGATGTGCGGCAGGACGAGGTTCTGCTCGTGCGTCACGCGCACGTCGTCCTGGCCGTACTGCTCGGCCAGGTCGGCCATCACGTCCATCTGGTCGGAGGTGGCGTCGCCGGGCGTTTCGCCGACCGTCTTCAGCGAGACCTCGACGATGGCGTAGCCGGCCTTCTTGTGCGGCCGCAGATTGTTGCGCACGAAGCGCGCGAAGGCCGGATCGGCGGCCTTGGCGGCCTCGAAGGCCTGCGACGTCGCCGGCAGGCTCTCGAAGGCGACCGGGGCGAAGGCGGCGCGGATGCGGGCGAGCTCGGTGTCGGGCAGGTCGCCGGCCGGGCCGATCTTCTCCCACTCCTCCTCGACCTGGCGGGCGAATTCCTCCGCGCCCAGGGCCGAGACCAGGATCTTGATCCGGGCCTTGTAGAGATTGTCCCGCCGACCGTGCCGGTTATAGACCCGCAGGATCGCCTCCAGGTACGAGAAGAGTCGCGCGGCCGGCAGGAATTCCCTGATCGTCGGGCCGACATAGGGCGTGCGGCCCAGACCGCCGCCGACGATCACCTCGAAGCCCAGCTGACCGTCGCGGCCGCGGCGGACCATCAGGCCGATGTCGTGCACCTTGGCCGCCGTGCGGTCCTTGGGCGCGGCGGTGACGGCGATCTTGAACTTGCGCGGCAGGAAGGAGAATTCCGGGTGCAGGCTCGACCACTGGCGGATGGCCTCCGACCAGACGCGCGGATCGTCCAGCTCCTCCGCCGTCGCGCCCGCATAGGGGTCTGACGTCACGTTGCGGATGCAGTTGCCGCTGGTCTGGATGGCGTGCATGTCCACCTCGGCCAGATGGTCGAGGATGTCGGGCGCGTCGCGCAGCTTGATCCAGTGGAACTGCAGGTTCTGGCGCGTGGTGAAGTGGCCATAGCCGCGGTCGTAGGTGCGGCCGATGAAGGCCAGCTTGCGCAGCTGGCGCGAGTTCAGTGAGCCGTAGGGCACGGCGATCCGCAGCATGTAGGCGTGCAGCTGCAGATAGAGGCCGTTCATCAGCCGCAGGGTCTTGAACTGGTCTTCGCTGAGCTCGCCCGAGAGCCGGCGGGCGACCTGCTCGCGGAACTCCCGCGACCGGTCGGCGACGAATTCCTTGTCGAGGGTGTCGTACTGATACATCCCCGCTCTCCTACTTGCGCTTGATCAGGTTGACCCGGCCGCTGGACCGGGCCGCGCCGGCGGCGTGCTGCAGCGCCTCGACGACCTCGCCGCCCTCGGCCTGCTTGCCGTGAGCCAGATGATTGGTGGGGCCGAGGGCCCGGATGCGCTCGCGATAGCTCAGCGGCGCCCAGATGCCGTCGGAGTCCATCAGCTCGATCAGATAGGGATCGATGACCACGGTCGGCTGCGACTTGGCATGGGCCTCGGCCTCTTCGCCGGCCGCATCGTCGTCGAACAGGTCGGCGTCGGCGAACCGCTCCACCCACTTGCCGCCCTTCCAGAAGACGACTTCGCCATCGATCAGGCGATTGGCGGTCAAAGCTTTCATCCTACTTGCCTCCCAGCTCGGCGAGGCGAGCCGTAACAACTTCGACTTCGGCCGGCGCATCGGTGCGCGCCAGGGCCATGGATTCACCGACGATCAGCAGGGCCGGGCCCGACAGCTGCGCCGCGGCGTCCGCCAGACTTCCGAGTGTCGTGGCGACGCGCCGCTCGTCGGCGCGGCTGGCGTTCTCGACGATCAGGGCCGGCGTGGTCGGCGAACGGCCGGCCTGCGTCAGCCGGCGGGCGATTTCGGGGGCCATGGAGAGGCCCATATAGATCACCACCGTCTGGTTGGGGCGCGCCAGGCTCTCCCAGTCCAGGTCCGGTTCGGAGCCCTTGGCGGCGTGGCCGGTGACGAAGGTCACCGCCTGAGCCGCGCCGCGATGGGTCAGGGGCGCGCCGGCGCCGGCGCTGGCCGCCAGGGCCGCGGTGCCGCCCGGCCCCACGAGGCACTCGCCGCCGGCCTCGCGGCCGGCCTC
>CAYQPL010000006.1:0-18235 GCA_964419395.1 uncultured Phenylobacterium sp.
ACCCTGATTCAGTAGATGCGGCTGGACGGCGTGGTCATCGTCTCCACGCCCCAGGAGGTGGCCCTGATCGACGTGCGTCGCGCGGCCTCCATGTTCCAGAAGACCGGCACGCCGCTCCTGGGCGTGATCGAGAACATGGCCTATTTCGCCGATCCCTCGACCGGCGCCCCGATCCCCATCTTCGGCCAGGGCGGCGCGGCCCGCGAGGCCGAACGGCTGGGCGTGCCCCTGCTGGCCGAGGTGCCGATCGACGTGGCCCTGCGCCAGGCCTGCGACGACGGCCGCCCCCTGACCGCCGTGGCGCCGCGCAGCGCGCCGGCCCAGGCCTTCGCCCGCGCGGCCGATCAGGTCCGCCGGGCGCTGGACCGGCTGCCGGCCTAGTCCGCCCGCCGCGGCTCCACCGACACGTCGGGCAGGGTGGCCGAAAGGGTCAGGCTCTCGGTGATCGGCTCCTCCATCTCGACGGCGCGGTCGCGGGCGTCGAGCTCTTCCCGGATCTGGGCGTGGCGCTCGGCGTTCAGGCCGTAGCCGAAGAAGCAGGCGCCGCCGACGAGAACGAAGACGATGGGCGCGAAGAGGTAGCACATCTCCAGGCCGAAGATGGCCTCGGCCGTGTTCGCCGCATTGTCGGCGGCGTTGTAGCCGACCAGCGACAGGACCGGGAAGATGATGCCCACCGAGATGGCCGCGCCCACCTTCTGGGTGCTGGTGACCATGGCGTAGAGCAGGCCGACCTGCTCCTTGCCCTGCTCCAGGCGGATGGCGTCGCCGACGTCGGCGACCATGGCGCGGACCAGGAGGATGAAGGCGCTGGAGGTGAAGCCCACGGCGAACATGCCGATGGCCGTCGGAACGAACAGCGCCTTGGGGATGGCCATCAGGATCGTCTGGAAGACCGCGTAGCAGACGGCCGCGCCCATCAGGGTCTGGTGCTTGCCGAACTTCTGGGCGATGGCCGCCCACACCGGCGCGCCCAGCAGACCCGCCCCGATGAAGGGCACCAGCAGGATCGAGGTCTGGGCGTAGGTGAAGCCCTTGGCGTCGTGGAAGAAGAAGACGTAGATCGCCGCCGTGGTGCCGGGGCCGAGCGCCAGCGCGAGGTCGGCGGCGATCAGCCGGACCATTTCGGGCCGCTTCAGGGCCTGCCAGTACTCCTTCAGGTCGAAAGTCTCCCGGGCGGTCTTGGGCGCCACCTTCTCGGGCGAGAACAGCACGCAGAGCGCCGTGGTCAGCGGGATGCCGACGATGATGATCCAGCCGATGGTCGGCATGCTCTCGCCGGTGCCCGGCTCGACACGGCCGCCGGTCAGCACCGGCAGCAGCAGCAGGCCGACGGAGCCGGCGACGCCGACGGCGTGCATCCAGCCATAGACGCGGGAGCGGTCGTGATAGTTGGTGGCGATGGCCGCGGCCCAGGCGGCGTGGGCGAGCGTCAGGATCGACAGGGCCGCATAGATCACCAGCAGCCAGAGGATCAGGTAGCCTTCGCCGGCGTCGACGGGCGGATTGAAGAGCTTGTAGACCCCCAGCATCATCACCGGCACGCCGGCGATCATCCACGGCCGGTAGCGGCCGATGGGCGTCCGGGTGCGGTCCATCACCGCGCCGATGAACGGGTCGAAGGCGATGTCGATGAGGCGCACGATGGTGAAGGCCGCCCCCACCGCCACCAGGCTGATGCCGATGTGGCCGGCGAAGTAGCGCGGCAGGAAGACCCCGAGCGCCAGGGCCAGGACGGTGACCGGAACACCGGTGGAGGAAAAGGCGAGGACGGCGGGCAGGGACAGGCGGCCCGCACCGGCGGGCGCGGACGCGCCCCTGGCGGCTGAATTCACTGGAACGTCTCCAAATCTATTCTTTTGGCGTCGTCCCGGCGGGAACCGCGAGGCGGCGCGATTATGCGCGCAAGATGACGCCCGCCCGCGGGGTTCCGCAAGCGGGCGTCCATAAAAAACGCCGGTCTCTCAAGACGTTCAGGCTCTCAGGGCCTTCGCGCTCTCAGGGCGTTCAGGTCTGTCGGGGCTCGACCAGCGGCGTGGGAATGGCAGGCTCGCCCGCCAGGGTCTCGATCACCGGCGCCTCGTCATAGAGGGCGTCGCGCTTGTCCAGCTCGTCGCGGATGCGGCTGTGCTCGTCCTCGCCGAGCTTGTAGCCGATGAAGCAGAGCCCGCCGAGCGCCACGAAGACGATCTGGCCGATCAGGAAGGCCAGTTCCAGGCCGCGGATGGCGTCGGCGCTGTTCACCGCCTCGTGCGTCGCCTCGTAGCCGACCCGCTCCAGGACGGTGAAGGTCAGGAAGATGGCCAGCGCGCCGGAGATCTTCGAGGTCAGGGTGGTGATGGCGTAGAGCAGGCCCGAACGCTCCTTGCCCTGTTCCAGCCGCACCTCGTCGGCGACGTCGGCGGTCATGGCCCGCGTCAGCACCTGGAAGCCCGCCGCCAGGAAGCCGGCGGTGAACATCTGGAAGGCGCCGATCAGCATGTTCCCCTTGGGCAGGAACGGCAGGACGATCAGGGAGATGGCGTAGCCGGTGGTCGCCACCATCACCGCCCGGTGCTTGCTGATGCGGGTGGCCAGGCGCCCCAGCAGCGGCGCGCCGGCGAAGCCGGCCAGGATGTAGACGCCGAGAAGGCCGCTGGCCTGGCTGGTGGTGAAGCCGCGGCTGTCGGTGAAGAAGAAGAGATAGAGGGCGCTCATCCAGCCCGGCCCCAGGGACAGGCAGAGGTCGGCGAGCACGATGCGTCCCATGGAGGGCCGCACGATCAGGCGCCAGTATTCCTTCAGCTGGAACTGCTGGCCGGGCACGTCGGGGGCGATCTTCTCCGGCGTCACGGCCACTACGAGCCAGACGGCCAGCGGCGTCAGCAGCAGCACGAACCAGCCCATGGCCGGCACGCCCGCGCCTTCCTCCATGCCGAGGCCGGCGACGAGGAAAGGCATGCTGAGCACTAGGACCGAACCCATGACCCCCACCGCGGTCATGATGGCGAAGACCCGCGAGCGGTCGTGGTACTTGGGGGCCAGGGTCGCGGCCCAGGCGGCGTGCGACAGGTGCAGGATCGAGGTGCCCAGATAGAGCACCAGCAGCCAGAAGATCAGGCCGCCCACCCCGCCGGACGGCGAGACGAAGAGCATGTAGATGGCCAGCATCAGCACCGGTGCGCCGATCACCGTCCACAGCCGGTAGCGGCCGAAGCGCGTGCGCGTGCGGTCCATGGCCAGGCCCAGCAGCGGGTCGAGCGGAATGTCGATCAGCCGGACCAGGGCGAAGGCCGAGCCGACGGCGGCCAGGCTGATGCCGATCTCGGCGGCGAAGTGCCGGGGCAGGTAGACCGCCATGGCGATGGTCAGCGCCGACAGCGGCAGGCTGGTGCAGGCGAAGGCGAGAATCGTGGACAGCTTGAGCTGTCGCGAAGTGGCAGCCGCGGCTGCGTCTGTTTGGGCCACGTAGGCGTCTCCCCATGTCGATTGGTGACGCCTCTTTTCGGGCGCATCCTCGCCCCCAGGTTACGCGCGATAACCTATGTGAAGGCAAGGGTTTTCGCACAGGCTTGGCGGCAAAACGAAAACGGGCGGCCGCTGGGGCCGCCCGTTCGCAAGTCCGCCTCGGAATCGGCCGATCAGCCGCCGGACATCTTGCGGAAGAACTTCTGGCTCTGCTCGCCGCCGGCGTTGTAGGCCTGCTGGCCTTCCGGGTCGGCGATCTTCGACCAGTTGTCGCGCACTTCCTCGACCGACAGGCCGCCCTCGCCGAGGTAGACGCCCTCGGTCTCGTAGATGCGGGCCAGCGCGAAGGCGCCGGCGCCGGCGGTCAGGATGGCGCCCGTCGGGGCCTCTTCCGAGCAGAGATAGACCACGCCCGGGGTGACGTATTCCGGCTTCAGGCGCTCCAGCACCTGGGGGGGCATCAGGTTTTCGGTCATCCGGGTGGCGGCCACGGGCGCGATGGCGTTGACGTGGATGTTGTTCTTCTGGCCCTCGAGGCGCAGCGTATTCATGAAGCCGATGACGCCGAGCTTGGCCGCGCCGTAGTTGGACTGGCCGAAGTTGCCGTAGAGGCCCGAGGACGAGGTGGTGCAGACGATGCGGCCGTAGTTCTGCTCGCGCATGATCTCCCAGACGGCCTTGGTCGGCTTGACCGTGCCCATCAGGTGGACGTTCACCACCAGTTCGAAGTCGGCCATCTCCATCTTGGCGAAGGTCTTGTCGCGCAGGATGCCGGCGTTGTTCACCAGCACGTCGATGCGGCCCCACTGGTCCATGGTCTGCTTGACCATGTGGGCCACGCCGGCGTCGTCGGTGACCGAGGAGCCGTTGGCGATGGCTTCGCCGCCGGCGGCCTTGATCTCTTCGACCACCGCGTCGGCCGCAGCCGAGGAGCCGCCCGAGCCGTCGACCGAACCGCCCAGGTCGTTGACCACGACCTTGGCCCCGCGCCGGGCCAGTTCGAGGGCGTGCTGGCGGCCCAGGCCGCCGCCCGCGCCGGTCACGATGGCCACTTTGCCGTCGAAGCGGATGTCCGCCATGGAAGTCTCCCGAGATCAGGTGAAGGATTTCGGGCGCGGTTGTGCGCGGCCAGCCCCTGGCCCGTCAAGGCGTTGCTGCGCTGCGGCGAGCCGGCCTCAGCCGGCCTGGGCCAGGCGGGCCCCGTCGCGCAGGAACTTCACCAGCACCCGCTGGCCCACGAGGAAGGGCGCGCCGTCGGCGCTGACCACCACCTCGACCACGCGGTCGTCCGTGCGCTCGGTGGGGTCGTCGGAGACCAGCTTGCGCGCGCCGAACACGGCCGCACGGCGGATCACCTTGCCCTGGTAGGTCTCCGACGGGTCGGCCTCCGAAGCGATCTGCACGGTCTGGCCGACCTCCACATGGGGCAGGGCGCCCTCGGCGATCTCGGCGCGGACGATGCGCTGGCCGGCGGGCTCCAGGTCGAACATGGTCGAGACGTTCAGGGTCGAGGCGCCGGAGCCCGGATTGGCATAGCGGCGCACGATCACGCCGTCCGCCGGCGCCCGGATGACGGTCAGCTCCAGATTGTAGTTGGCCTCGGCCAGCCGCGCCTCGGCGGTGGCCACCGCCGCCCGCTGGGCGCGCAGGCGGGCCTCGGCCGAGCGGATCGCATCCTGCGCCTGATCCAGCTTCTGGCCGGCCACGAAGTTGGACGGCGCCAGCGCCTTCAGGCGGTCGTATTCGCGGTTGGCGGTGGAGATCTCGACCTGGGTCAGGGCGATCTGGGCGCGGGCCTGCTCGACCTCGGCGCGGGCGCGCTGCGCCGACAGCTTCGGCTCGTCGTCCTCCAGCCGGGCGAGGATCTGACCCTCGGCCACGTGGTCGCCCTCCTGCACCAGCACCTGGCGCACGATGCCGGCGCTGCGGGCGGCGACCTGGATCAGGCCGCCTTCCACGTCGGCCTTGCCGTTGGCGACGGCGACGAAGGGGCTTTCGGGCGCGGCCTTGGCCGCCTGGGCGGCCTGCGCTTCCTTCTTGTCCTGCGCCTGGCCGGCGAGGAAGAGCGCCCCGCCGCCGAGAACGATCGCCGCGGCGGCGGCGAACCAGACGGTCTTGCGTCGGAGAAAGGCGGGCATGTCGTTCAGGCCTCGATCAGGGAGGGTTGCGGGGCGGCGCCGGAGCCGTGCGCCGTGCGCCGGTCGTCCAGGATGCGGCCGTCCTCGATGTGGATGATGCGGTCGGCATAGGCTTCCAGCCGCGGGTCGTGGGTGACGCAGATCACCGCCGCCCCATGGGCCTTGGCGGCGCGCTGCAGCAGCCGGATGACGATCTGGCCGTTCTCGCCGTCCAGGGCCGAGGTGGGCTCGTCGGCGAACAGCAGGCGGGGCGACTTGGCCAGGGCCCGGGCGATGGCCACCCGCTGCTTCTCCCCGCCGGACAGCTCGGCCGGACGCATGTTCAGGCGGTGGCCCAGGCCCACCTCCTCCAGGGCGGTGCGGGCCCGCTGGCGCGCCTCGTCCTTGGACAGGCCGGTGTGCTTCAGCACCGTCGTCACCTGGTCCAGGGCCGACAGCGCCGAGAACAGGTTGAAGCCCTGGAAGATGAAGCCGCAGTGGTCGAGCCGGAAGCGGTCGATCCGGGCGGTCTTGAGGTTCCACAGGTCCTGGTCCAGGGCGGTCACCTGGCCCTCGTCGGGGCGCAGCAGGCCCGACAGGCAGGCCACCAGGGTCGACTTGCCCGAGCCCGAGGGGCCCATGACCATGGTCAGGTCGCCATGCTGGGCGTCGAAGTCCACCGACTTCAGCACCTCGATGTAGGTTCGGCCGGTCTTGAAGCGTTTGACGAGCCCGGTGGCGCGCAGGGCGTCGCCCGTGTGGGGGAGAGGGCTCATCGCAGCAGGTCCGCCGGTTGGCTCTTCTTGAGGACGCCCAGGGACATCAGGCCCGAGGCGAGGGAAATGCCAAGGAGCAGGATCGCCACCCCCGTGACCCAGCCGATCGGGAAGCCCATGGGCAGCCCGCCGCCCTTGGCGAGCAGCGAGACGAGGAAGGTGAAGAGGGCGGTGGCGGCCAGGCCGACCACGCCGACCCAGAAGGACAGCTCCAGCACGATCAGCCGAAGGGAGCCCATCGAGACGCCCAGGGCGCGCAGGCTGGCGAACTCCTTGATGTTGGCCAGGATGGCGCCGCGGAGGGTCTGGGAGGTGATGCCGACGCCGATCAGGAAGCCGAGGAAGACCGAGAAGCCGAGCATGATCCCGATGATCTGCTCCTTCATCAGCGCGCTTTCGTTGGCCTGGGCGAGCTCGGCCCGCGTCCAGGCGCGGTAGCGGTCGTCGGCGACGGCGTTGAGCTGGTCGCGCACAAGCTCGGCGCGGGTGGGATCCTTAATCTGGATCATCAGGGGGCCGACCTTCTCGCCCTCGTCCGCCATGCCCAGGAGGCGGAGCGTGTCGCGCGACACGACCACCGAGGGCTGGTTGATGGACGGATAGCCGTCCAGGAAGGCGCGGATGGTGACCGTCTTGCCGTTGATGGTCGCCTTGTCGTTCAGGGTGACGCCCAGGCGGGCCTGACTGCTGCGGTCGATCACCGCCGCATTGGGCTCCAGCAGGGCGATGCGGACATCCTCGGGATAGTCCACCGGCAGGGTCACCGCGCCGGGAACCGGGTCCACCACGTCGACCTGGACGAACTGGGTGACCTGCTTCTCGCCCGCCTCGGGCGTGTTCATCCAGCGGCCGCCGCCGCCGTCCAGCGCGGCCACGGCGGTGACCTCGGGATGCAGGTACATCTGCGGCAGCAGGCGGCGCGGCAGGCCGTTGGAGCCCGAATTGATCAGGCTCTCCGACTTGGCCGGCAGGACCATGAGGTCGGCGCGCGAGCGGTCGATGGTCGCCGTCGCGGCCTGCACGATGCCGGTGAACATGCCCACCTGGGCGAGGATCAGCAGGCCCGAGAACGCCAGGGCGATCACCGCCGCCAGATAGCGCCGCCATTCGTAGATCAGTGTGGCCAAGGCCAGTGACATGCCCGTTCTCCTCGCGCCAAGGAGTGGCCGCGACGGGCGCTCAACCCAAGTTAAATCGAGGTAAGGCGCCGCTCCGCCCGTAGCCATCGACTGTGACGCCTGTTACGGCGGACGAAACGGGCCCTTTCAGGGCCCCGGTCTTCCGCGAAAGGCTCGCCTCATGCTCCGCACCGCTCTCGCCGCCTCCGCCAGCGGCGTCGTCCTCCTGGCCCTTTCGGCCGCTCCGGCCGCCGCCGACGAGGGCATGTGGACCTTCGACAACTTCCCCGCCGACAAGGTGGAGGCGGCCTACGGCGTGAAGATCGACCAGGCCTGGCTCGACCGGGTGCGGGCGGCCTCGGTGCGCCTGACCAACGGCTGCTCGGCTTCGGTGGTCTCCGGCCAGGGGCTCGTGCTGACCAACCACCACTGCGTCGTCGAGTGCGTGCAGGACCTCTCCACCGGCGAGACCGACTACGTCCAGTCGGGCTTCCTCACCGCCGGCCGCGAGGAGGAGCGCAAGTGCCCCGGCATGCAGGCCGAGATCCTGGTCGAGAGCCGCGACGTCACCGACGCGATCAAGGCCGCCGGCGAAGGGCTGGAGGGCCAGGCCTTCGTGCGGGCCCGCGACGCCGCCATCGCCGGGCTGGAGCAGGACGGTTGCGCCGGCGACGAGCGCTACCGGTGCCAGGTGGTCAGCCTCTACCGCGGCGGCCAGTACAGCCTTTACAAGTATCGGAAGTACGCCGACGTGCGCCTGGTCTTCGCGCCGGAATTCGCCACGGCCTTCTTCGGCGGCGATCCCGACAACTTCAACTTCCCCCGCTACAATCTCGATGTCGGCTTCGTGCGCCTGTACGAGGACGACAAGCCCGTGGCCACGCCCCAGCACCTGACCTGGGTCTCCCGCGCGCCCAAGGCCGGGGAGGCGACCTTCGTCTCCGGCAATCCGGGCTCCACCGACCGCCTGCTGACGGTGGCCCAGCTCGCGACCCAGCGCGACCTCGCCATCCCCGTCGGCCAGCTGCAGCGGTCGGAGCTGCGCGGCCGGCTGATCCGCTTCTCCGAGGAGAGCGCGGAGAACAAGCGCATCGCCACCGACCCGCTGTTCGGCGTCGAGAACAGCTTCAAGGTCTTCTTCGGCCGCCAGTTCGCCCTGAACGATCCCGCCTTCATGGCCGCAAAGGCTCAGGCCGAGGCCGAGCTGAAGGCCCGCGTCGCCGCCGACGCCCAGCTGCGGCAGGAGGTCGGCGATCCCTGGGGCCAGATCGAGGCGGCCCAGCGCGCCTATGCGGACAACTACCTGCGCTATCGCCAGGTCGAGGCGGGCGCCGGCTCCTATTCGGACCTCTTCGACTACGCCCGGGCGCTGGTCCGGGCGGCCCAGGAGCGTGAGAAGCCGAACGCCGAGCGCCTGCCGCAGTTCGCCGAGGCGCGCCTGCCGCTGCTGGAGAAGCAGCTGCTGGACGAGCGGCCGGTCGATGCGGCGCTGGAGGAGCTCTACCTCGCCTTCTGGCTCTCCAAGACCCGCGAGTACCTGACCACCGACGACCCGGCCACCCGGCTGCTGCTGGGCAAGGAAAGCCCCGAGGGCCTGGCCGAACGGCTCGTCGCGGGCACGAAGCTCGCCGCTCCGGCGGTGCGCCGCGCCCTGTGGGACGGCGGCCTTGCGGCTGTCCAGGCCTCCGACGACCCGATGATCCAGCTGGCCCTGCGCATCGACCCGATGGCGCGCGAGGCGCGCGAGACCTGGGACACGGAGGTGGAGGCGCCGACCGCCCAGGCCGCCGAGCGCATCGCCGCCGCCCGCTTCGCCGTCTATGGCGATCAGGTCTATCCCGACGCCACCTTCACCCTGCGCCTTTCCTACGGCCAGGTGCAGGGCTGGACCTATCGCGGCCAGACCGTGCCGGCGACGACCACCTTCAAAGGCCTCTACGAGCGGGCCACCGGGGCCGAGCCCTACCAGCTGGCCCCGCGCTGGATCGCGGCCAAGGACCGGCTGAACCCGGACACCGTCTACAACTTCGTCACCACCAACGACATCATCGGCGGCAATTCCGGCTCGCCGGTGATCAACGCCAGGGGCGAGGTGCTGGGGGCGGCCTTCGACGGCAACATCCACTCCCTGGGCGGCGACTACGGCTATGACGGCGCGGTCAACCGGACGGTGGTGGTGGCCACCTCGGCGGCGACCGAAGCCCTGCAGAAGGTCTATGGCCGCGATGCCCTGGTGAAGGAGCTGATGGGCCGCTAGGCCTCGTCGGAGGCTTCGGCCGCGTCGCGACGGCGGTTCAGGGCCTGGACCGCCGTCCGCAGGGCGACGATTTCGGAGAGGTCGCCGCCCAGCCGGCAGGCGATCGCCGCCGGCACGTCCTGGGCCTGAGCCCGCAACGCCTCGCCCTTGTCGGTCAGGCTGATCCGCACGCGCCGCTCGTCGGCCGGATCGCGGGCGCGGCTCACGAGGCCCGCGGCCTCCATCCGCTTGAGCAGGGGTGTCAGCGTCCCGCTGTCGAGGCCCAGCGCCTCGCCCAGCTCGCCCACCGTGCGCGGGCTCTGCTCCCACAGGCCGAGCATCACCAGGTACTGCGGATAGGTCAGGCCCAGCGGATCGAGGAGAGGCCGGTAGAGCCGCGTGATCCGGTTGCCGGCGCCATAGAGGGCGAAGCAGAGCTGCAGGTCGAGGCGGAGGGGATCGACCCCTCCGCCCATCGTCTCGGATTTGCCGTTCGTCTTTGTCACAACACCGCCGTGGTCAGGTCCACGTCGATATTGCCACGAACGGCGTTGGAATAGGGGCAGACCTGGTGGGCGGTCTCGACCAGCTGGCGCGCCGCAGCCTCGTCGAGGCCCTCCACCTCCGCATCCAGCTTGACCGCCAGCTTGAAGCCGCCGCCGTCGCGCGGGTGCAGCTGGACGGTCGCGGTGACCGCGGCGTTCTTCAGGGCCAGCTTCTGCTGGCGGGCCACGAAACGCATGGCGCTCTCGAAGCAGGCGGCGTAGCCGGCGGCGAACAGCTGCTCGGGATTGGTCCCGTTCCCCTTGCCGCCCAGGGCCGGCGGCAGGGCGAGGTCGACTTTCAGAAGGCCGTCGGGGGTTTCGGCGTGGCCCTCCCGGCCGCCGACGGCGCGGGCGGAGGTTTCATAGATGGCGGACATGGGCATCTCCATTGATGATGCACGATTAGATTGTACGCAATCTATTATGCCGCAAGGGCAGGCGCCGCACTTTCTGCGACCTCTGCGCCCTTGCGCGGGCAGAAGGCATCCTTTTCAAGGGGTTCACGAAGCCGTCGCGACTCGGGCGCCGCGCTTGAAGGATGCTTGATGTTCCGGCTGGAAAACGCCCAGAGCCTGCTCGGGCTCTCCCTCGTGCTTCTCGTCTGCTGGGCGCTGTCGGAGGACAGGTCCCGCTTCCCCTGGCGGCTGGCGCTCGGCGCCCTGGCCGTGCAGGTGGTGCTGGTCCTGCTGCTCTTCGGCCTGCCGGGCGCGCGTTCGGTGGTGCGGGCCATCAACGATGGGGTGGACGGGCTTGCCGCGGCGACGGCCCAGGGGACCCAGTTCGTCTTCGGCTACATGGGCGGCGGCGTCCAACCCTACGAGGTGACCAACGAGAGCGCCCTCTTCGTGTTCGCCTTCCAGGTCCTGCCCCTGATCCTGGTCATCTCGGCCCTGTCGGCCCTGCTCTGGCACTGGAAGATCCTCAAGTGGATCACCCGCGGCTTCGGCTTCGTCTTCCAGAAGACCATGGGCCTGGGCGGCGCCTCGGCGCTGGCCGTGGCGGTCAACATCTTCCTGGGCATGATCGAGAGCCCGATCGTCATCCGCGCCTATCTCGACAAGCTGACCCGCTCGGAAGTCTTCCTGATGATCGTGGTGGGCCTGGCCACCGTCGCCGGCTCGACCATGGTCGCCTACGCCACCATCCTGCGCGAGGTACTGCCCAACGCCGCGGCCCACGTGCTGGTGGCCTCGATCATCTCGGCGCCGGCCGGCGTGCTGCTGGCCCGCATCATGGTGCCGGAGAAGAAGGGCGTCGGCGGCTACTACGCCGACTACGGCTCGCTGCTGAAGTATGACAGCGCCATCGACGCCATCAGCAAGGGGACGATGGACGGCCTGACCGTGGCCCTGAACATCTCGGCCATCCTGATCGTCTTCGTGTCCTTCGTGGCCATCGCCAACGGCCTCCTGGGCGTCTTCCCCGACGTGGCCGGCGCGCCGATCTCGGTGGAGCGGGTCCTGGGCATCGTCTTCGCCCCGCTGGCCTGGCTGATCGGCGTGGAATGGTCGGAGGCGCCGCGCGCCGGCTACCTGTTGGGCGTCAAGCTGATGCTCACCGAGTTCATCGCCTTCATCCAGCTGGGCGGCGTGCCGCCGGAGGAGATGGGCGAGCGCACCCGCATGATCATGACCTACGCGCTCTGCGGCTTCGCCAATATCGGCTCGGTGGGGATCACGGTGACCGGCATGGGCGTGCTGATGCCCGAGCGCCGCGCCGAGATCATCGGCATGGTCTGGAAGGCCCTGCTGGCCGGCTTCCTGGCCACCTGCATGACGGCGGCGGTGGTGGGCGCCATGCCCCGCGAGCTCTTCGGGCTGTGACCTGCGGCGTCTTGACCGCCGCAGCGTCAGGGCGCCTCTTTCGGCGCCAGTCCGGGAGGAACCGATGAAGCTCTACGACACCCAGCTCGCGCCCAATCCGCGGCGCGTCCGCCTGTTCATGCACGAGAAGGGCATTGACGACATCGAGGTCGTGCCGGTCAGCCTGATGGAGGGCGCGCACAAGCAGCCCGACTATCTGCAGAAGGCGGGCCTGGCCAACGTCCCCATGCTGGAGATGGACGACGGGACCTGCATCACCGAGTCGCTGGCCATCTGCCGCTATCTGGAGAGCGTCTACCCCGAGCCGAACCTGATGGGCCGCGACCCCAAGGAGACGGCGGTCATCGAGATGTGGACCCGCCGGGCCGAGATGCTGGTGGCCACGCCGCTGATGATGGCCGTCCGCCACAGTCACCCGGCCCTGGCGGCCCTCGAGAAGCAGAACCCCGCGATCGGCGAGTACAACGCCGAGGCGGGGACCAAGGCCCTGAAGGTGTTCGACCGCCGCCTGGCCGAGAGCGAGTGGATCGCCGCCGAGCGCCTGACCATCGCCGACATCGTCGCCTTCTCCTCGATCGACTTCGCGCGCCTGATCAAGTACCGGCCGCCGGAGGCACTGGCCCACGTGAACCGTTGGCTGGACGCCATGCGGGCGCGCGAGTCGGTGCAGACCGCCAAATGAAGCGCTTTGTTCCGGCTGCGGCCGTCTGTGCGCTTTTTCTCGCCGCCCCGGCCTTCGCCCAGGACCTGAAGGTGACGCGGGCGGACGGAACCTCCGCCACGATCAGCGCCGAGGCGCTGGCCGATCTGCCCCGGGCGCAGGTGACCGTGGCCGGCGGATCGGGGCCGCAGGTCTATGAGGGGCCGCAGCTCGCCTACGTCATGCGCGCCGCCCGCCTGCCGGTGGGCATGCGCGCCCATGGCGGGCCGATGAAGGGTTATCTCGTGGTCCGCGGCGCTGACGGGTATGCCGCGGTGCTGTCGGCCGCCGAGGCCGACAAGGAACTGCACGAGGACGTGGTCATCCTGGCCGACCGGCTCGACGGCCAGCCCCTGCCGGCCAAGGAAGGCCCCTGGCGCCTCGTCATCGACGACGACATCCGTCCCTGGCGCAGCGTCCGCCAGGTGGTGGCGATGGACTACCGGGTGGCGGACTGACGGGCCCGCTTCACGCCCGCGGGTAGAGGATCACCTGGGTGCAGCGGAAGGCGGCCATCAGCTTGCCGGTGGCGGCGTCCTCGACGCGGGCGTCCCAGACCTGGGTGGTGCGGCCGCCATGCAGCAGCGTGGCCGTGCACAGCACCTCGCCCTCGCGGAGGGTGCCGACGAAGTTGCACTTCACCTCCGCCGTGGTGAAGCCGCTCGCCCCCTCCGGCCAGGCGGTGGAGACGCCGTAGGCGCAGAGGATGTCGGCCACCGACAGCACCGATCCGGCCAGCAGGAAGCCGGTGTGGGCCACAAGGTCTTCGCGCACCTTGAAGCGACCGACGACCTTGCCGTCGGCGACCTCGACGATCTCCAGGCCGAGATGGCCCGGCAGCTTGCCGAGATTGGCGTCGTTGAGCTTTTCGCGGCTGGTGTGGTTCGTCGTGGCGGGCATGGCGCAAGCTAAGCCGGAAATCTGTGGCGACGCCAGCGTGGGATGAAGGCCGATGGCCGCCTGCGTTCCATCACCGTCATGCTCCCCTTGTGGGGCGCATCCCTGTCGAGGGCATGCGCGGGCGGCGAGAGGGATTCCCGGCACGAGGCCGGGAATGACGGTTGAGAAGGGGGGAGCGCCTCTCCAGGCGCCCGGACCCTCACCCCGCCTTGATCAGCTCCAGCGAGCGGATGCGGGTCTCAAGCGTCGGGCCCGAGGCCATGACGAAGAGTTCGTCGGCGCCGGCTTCGCGCGCCTTCTCCGCCAGCCGCGCGCGGACGTCGGGCGCTTCGCCCACGATGCTGCGCGCCTCGATGCCGGCCAGGCGCGGGTCACCCTCGAACCGGGCGAGATAGGCCTGGGCCTCGGGGATGGAGGGGAAGCGCTGGCGCTGGCCGGTCAGGGTGGCGAGGCTGGAGGCGCGCCGGGGCGCGTCCAGGCGCACGGCTTCGTCGTGGTCTTCGGCCGCCAGCGCGATGGTGGCGATCCCCGCCCAGGGCGTCTCGCGGAAGGGGGAGGGGCGGAAGCTGTTCCTGTAGGCCGCCACCGCCGGCCCGCCGTCGCTGCGGGCGATGAACTCGGCGAAGACCATGCCGACGCCCGCCTGGCCGGCGAAGGCCGCGCTGTCGGCCGAGGAGCACAGCATGAAGAGGTCCGGATGGCTCGGTCCCTTCGGATGGGCGTGGATGTCGTGGGCCGGATGGTCGGGGCCGATGGGCTCCTTGCCGGCGGCGTCCAGCAGCCAGGCGTTCAGCAGGGCGAAGTAATGGGGGAAGGCTTCCGACGACGAAGAGCGCAAGGCCGCGCCCGTCCGCCCGTCGGCGCCCAGCGCCCGGCCGACGCCGAGGTCGATGCGGCCCGGGGCGAGCGCCTCCAGCTCCATGAACACCTCGGCCACCTTCAGCGGCGAATAGTTGACCAGCATCACCCCGCCGGAGCCGAGGCGGATGGTCGAGGTCGCCTGGGGCAGGGCCGCGATGAGGATTTCCGGCGCGGGCGAGGCCAGCCCGCCGATATTGTGGTGCTCGGCGACCCAGAAGCGATGGTAGCCCAGCCGCTCGGCGGCCTTGGCCACCTCCAGGCTGTCGCGGACCGCCTGGGCCTGGGTGTTGTCGCCGCTGACCGGCGACAGGTCGAGGACGGAGAGGACGCTCACGCCCGGGGCGGCCTCAGCTCGCGCAGGATCATCCGCACGCCGTAGGCGGCGGCGAGGCCGGCGAAGATCAGCACCACGAAGGAGACCGGCAGGGCCGTCGGCTCAGAGGGCGTCATCCAGTGGTCCGGCGCCACGCCGGTCAGGAAGAAGGCGATCTCCACCGCCTTGAACAGCGCCACCGGCCCGGCGACCAGGGCCAGCGCCGCGCCCATGGCGATCTGGCCGAGATTGGGCTTTCGGGTCTCGTTCATCGCACCGTCCTTCATGGGCAAGACATGGCGCGGCGCACGCGCGCCGCAAGGCTCACTTGCGGGGGCCGCGCTTCTTGATGACGCCGGAGAAGCTCATCACCGGCGCCCCGCCGGTGGTGATCATGCCGCGCACGAAGACCAGCGAGCGGGCCGCCCGTACGACCTCCCCCGTGGCCTCGACCAGCGCCCCCAGCGGCACGGCGCCGACGAACTCGCCATTGAGGGTGGCGGTGACGCTCGACTGGTCCTCCAGGGCGTCGCGGGCGATGGCGAAGAGGGAGAAGTCGGCGAAGGTCATGATGCAGCCGCCGTGCATGAAGCCGCCGCCGTTCATGTGCTTCTTCTCGGCGCGGAAGGCGCAGCGCGGCGTGCCGTCGGCGTCGTAGCGGAAGTAGAAGGGCCCGGCATGGTCCTCGAACGGGTCGGAGCCTTCCCAGGTGCGCCAGCCGGCCCATTCGCCGTCCTTGATCACGCCGCGATCGTCTTCGCCGCCGCCGTCCATGCCTCTGGTCCCCTCGTATGCCTACATGGCGGGTTTGCCCCGCACGCGTTCGAACAGTAGTTTGCGCGCCCGCAACAAACCGGCCGCGCGGCTGCGCGTGGCCTAGGGGTCGAGGAACGATGATGCAAGGCCGGACCGTCTATCTCTGTGCTGGTGTGCGCAGCCCGATCGGCCGCTACGGCGGCGCGCTGGCCAAGGTCCGCGCCGACGATCTGGCCGCCCATCCGATCAAGGCTCTGATGGAGAGCCTGCCCCAGGTCGACTGGGAACAGGTGGACGAGGTCGTCTATGGCTGCGTCAACCAGGCCGGCGAGGACAACCGCAACGTCGCCCGCATGGCCCTGCTGCTGGCCGGCATGCCCGCCTCGGTGCCGGGCATCACGGTCAACCGCCTGTGCGCCTCGGGTCTCGACGCGACCATCGCGGCTGCGCGGATGATCGCCGTGGGCGAGGCCGACCTGGTCATCGCCGGCGGGGTGGAGAGCATGACCCGCTCGCCCTTCGTCATGGGCAAGGCCGACTCCGCCTTCTCGCGGTCGGCGGAGATCTTCGACACCACCATCGGCTGGCGGTTCGTGAACCCCAAGATGCAGAAGGACTACGGCGTCGACTCCATGCCGGAGACAGCCGAGAACGTGGCGACGGACTACCAGATCGCCCGCGCCGACCAGGACGCCTTCGCCGCCCGCAGCCAGCAGCGCTACGGCGCGGCCCAGGCCCGCGGATACTTCCAGGGCGAGATCGCGCCGGTGACGATTAAGGACCGCAAGGGCGAGACCGTCGTGGCGCAGGACGAGCATCCGCGCCCCGACACGACGCTGGAAGCCCTGCAGGGGCTCAAGCCCATCGTCCGCCCCGACGGCACGGTGACCGCCGGCAACGCTTCGGGGGTCAATGACGGCGCCGCGGCCCTGCTGCTGGCCTCGGCCGAGATGGTCCAGAAGCTGGGCCTCGAGCCGCTCGCCCGCATCGAAGGCGGCGCCTCGGGCGGCGTGGCGCCGCGCGTCATGGGCGTTGGTCCGGTGCCGGCGGTGGAGAAGCTCTGCGGCCGTCTCGGCCTCTCGCCCAAGGATTTCGACGTGGTCGAGCTGAACGAGGCCTTCGCCGCCCAGGCGCTGGCCTGCACGCGGGCCTGGGGCCTGCCCGACGACGCCGAGCACGTGAACCCGCACGGCGGCGCCATCGCCATCGGCCACCCGCTCGGCGCCTCGGGCGCCCGCATCGCCCTGACCGCGGCGCGGGCCATGAACGAGCGCGGGGGAGACCGTGCGCTCGCCACCATGTGCGTGGGCGTCGGCCAGGGGTCGGCGCTTGCGCTGGCCAAGGCCTGATCCGAACAAACCTCCAGAAGCGACAAGAAGACCGACATGGCCCTCGACGCCGAAACCCGCGATCAGCTGATCGACACCGTCCGCCGCTTCGTCTCCGAACGCCTGCGCCCGCTGGAGGCGCAGGTCTCGGAGACCGACACCATGCCCGACGACGTCGTGGCCGAGATGAAGGAGCTGGGGCTCTTCGGCCTGTCGATCCCGGCCGAATACGGCGGCCTCGACCTCTCCATGGAGGAGGAGTGCCTGGTGGCCGTGGAGCTCGGTCGCACCAGCCCGGCCTTCCGCTCGGCCTTCGGCACCAATGTCGGCATCGGCAGCCAGGGGCTCGTCATGTTCGGCACGGACGAACAGAAGGCGAAGTACCTGCCGGGCATCGCCTCGGGCGACATCATCACCTCCTTCGCGCTCACCGAGCCCGAGGCCGGATCGGACTCCGCCTCGGTGCAGACCCGCGCGACCAAGGACGGCGACGCTTATGTCCTGAACGGCTCCAAGCGCTACATCACCAACGCCAACAAGGCCGACCTCTTCACGGTGATGGCCCGCACCGATCCGAACAAGCCGGGCGGCGGCGGCGTCTCGGCCTTCCTGGTGCCGCGCGACCTGCCGGGCCTGTCGGTGGGCAAGCCGGAAAAGAAGATGGGCCAGCAGGGCGCCCATGTCTGCGACGTCGTCTTCGACAATGTCCGGGTGCCGGCGGAGAACCGCCTGGGCGCCGAGGGCGAGGGCTTCAAGGTCGCCATGCAGGTGCTGGACCGCGGTCGGCTGCACATCTCGGCGGTCTGCGTGGGCGTCGCCGAACGGCTGATCGCCGACTGCGTGGCCTATGCCAGCGAGCGCAAGCAGTTCGGCCAGGCCATCAGCCAATTCCAGCTGGTCCAGGGCATGATCGCCGACTCCAAGACCGAGGCGCTGGCCGCCAAGGCGCTGACCATGGAGACCGCCCGCAAGCGTGACGCCGGCCAGAGCGTGACCATGGAGGCCGCCGCCGCCAAGTACTTCGCCTCGGAGATGGTGGGCCGCGTGGCTGATCGCGCCGTGCAGATCTTCGGCGGCGCCGGCTACATCGCCGAGTACGGCATCGAGCGCTTCTACCGCGACGTGCGCATCTTCCGGATCTACGAGGGCACCAGCCAGATCCAGCAGGTGGTCATCGCCCGCGAGACGCTGAAGCGCGGCGGCTGATGAGCGACCCCATCGAGACCGTGATCCTCGACCTGCTGGCGCCGCTCGCGCCCGGCAAGTCGATCTCGCCGGAGGAGGCCGCCCGCGCGGCCGATCCGGAAGGCTGGCG
>CAYQPL010000006.1:18245-25292 GCA_964419395.1 uncultured Phenylobacterium sp.
GCCGGTGACCGTGTGCTTGCCGGGGAGAGGAGCGGCCGGCTGGTGATCACCCGCCACGGCAAGCCGGCCGATCCCAATCAGTTCAAGGGCGTCTACCGCCTGCGCCTGCCGCTGGACGGTGAGGGCGAGGGCGAGGGGGCTTAGGCGCGGCCGCCCTCGGCCTTCGAGGCCCGCTTCGCGGGCGCCGCAGGATGAGGACGACTGCGCCGCCGAAGCCGCCACCAGGCGCCTCATGCTGAGGTGCGAGCGTTAGCGAGCCTCGAAGCACGCAAGGCGCAGCGGCGTCTTCAGCCGCGGCCGCCGGCGAGGGCGGCCAGTCGCGCCTGCTGCGCATGCACCGGATTGGTCGGCGCGCCGGAGAGCTCGAAGCGGTCCACCGACTCGGCCAGGCCCGCGGCGTGCTGGTCCAGCGTGCGGGTGGCGGCGTTGGCCTCTTCCACCATGGCGGCGTTCTGCTGGGTGACCTTGTCCATCTCGTTGATGGCGGTGTTGACCTGGGCCAGACCCACGGACTGCTGCTCGGCCGATGCGGCGATCTCGGGCACGAGTTCGTCGATCTGGGCCACCTGCGCGACGATCCGCTCCAAGGCCGCGCCGGTCTGGCCCACCAGGCCCACGCCCTGCTCGACCTGCTGGGTCGAGGCGCTGATCAGGGCCTTGATCTCCTTGGCCGCGTCGGCCGAACGCTGGGCCAGCGCCCGGACTTCGGAGGCGACGACGGCGAACCCGCGGCCGGACTCGCCGGCGCGGGCGGCCTCCACCCCGGCGTTGAGCGCCAGCAGGTTGGTCTGGAAGGCGATCTCGTCGATCACGCCGATGATCTTGCTGATCTCCTGGGCCGAGGTGGCGATGGCGCCCATGGCGGTCACCGCCTCGCTGACCACCTGGCCGCTGCGCTGCGCCTCGGTCTGGGCCTGGGCGACCGAGCCGTTGGCCTGCCGGGCGCCGGCGGCGGTGCGCTTGACCGTGGCGGTGATCTCGTCGAGGGCGGCGGCCGTCTGCTGCAGGCTGGCGGCCTGGCGCTCGGTGCGGTGCGACAGGTCGTCGACAGCGGTGGAGATCTCGCGCGAGCCGGAGCGGATCTCCCCGGCGGCCGTGGCGATGGAGCCGATGGCGCCCTCCAGCTGGGCGACGGCGGCGTTGAAGTCGGTCTTCAACTGGCGGTACTCGGGCGCCACCTCCACGGCGACGCGGGCGGACAGGTCGCCGCGGGCCAGCTTGGAGAGTTCATGGGCCATGGAGTCGACCAGCACCTTCTGATCCCGGCTGGCCTGTTCGAAGGCAGCTTCGGCGGCGGCGAGGCGGCGGTCCAGCTCGCCGCGCGAGGCCTCGGCCTCGGCCTCCAGCCGGGCGCGCGCCTCGGCGTTCTCGCGGAAGACGACGACGCTGGCGGCCATGTCGCCGATCTCGTCGCGGCGTTCCGCGCCCGGAATGGCGCTGACCGCTTCGCCGGCGGCCAGCTTCCGCATGACAGCCGACATCCTGGAAAGGGCGGTGATGACCAGGCCTTCGAAATAGAGCGCGCCGACGACCACCCCGACGACGGTCGCCACGCCGACGCCGATGGCCACGGTGGTGGCCATCTTGAGGATCCGCTCGGCCTCGGCGCCGCCGCCGGCCTCGGCGACCATGCGCAGGAGGGCGATGTTCAGGCCCGCCAGGGCCAGCATCGAGAGCATGCCCACGCCCCAGGACAGGCGCATGCGGCCCTTGATCGTCGTCAGCATTGGACTACCCGTCACAGACACACGAGACGTCCGGCCGCGTCGGTCGCAGATCTGATTCGAACGCCGCCGGATTTCAGCCGCTATATGCTCCGATGACCCTGGAGACAGTCTTAACGGAGATTGCGCAGTGCCGCGCCTGCGCGGGCGAGTTGGCGCACGAACCGCGCCCCGTCGTGCGGGTCCGCCGCGACACCCGCCTGCTGATCTGCGGCCAGGCGCCGGGCCGGCTGGTGCACGAGACGGGCCTGCCGTTCAACGACCCCTCCGGCGACCGGCTGCGCGGCTGGCTGGGCGTCGATCGCGAGACCTTCTACGGTCATCCCGCCATCGGCGTGGCGGCCATGGCCTTCTGCTTCCCCGGCACCAACCCCAAGGGCGGCGACTTCCCGCCGCCGTCGCGCTGCGCCGAGCTGTGGCGGCCCCTGCTGCTGTCGCACCTGCCGAAGGTGGAGCTGACCCTGCTGGTGGGGTCCTACGCCCAGGCCTGGGCGCTGAAGGCCGAGCGAAAGGCCAGCATGACCGAGACGGTGCGCGCCTGGCGGGACTATCTGCCGGACCTGCTGCCCCTGCCGCACCCATCCTGGCGCAACACCGCCTGGCTGAAGCGCAATCCCTGGTTCGAAGCTGAGGTGACGCCCTATCTTCGCCAGCGTGTGGAGCAAATTCTGCGCCCATGACCCGCCTTGCCGTTCTCTTCGTCTCGCTCCTGCTCTGCGCCTGCACGCCGCTGGTCACCCAGCAGGCCGGAGAGCCGCCGCTGGGCTTCCAGGGACCCCGCATGACCGCCGACAGCTTCGTCAGCTTCGATGGAACCCGCCTGGGGCTGACCACCTGGGAGGCGAAGACCGACGCGCCCTGGGCCGTGATCGTCGCCGTCCACGGCATGAACGACTACGCCAACGCCTTCCACCTGGCCGCGCCCTACTGGGCCGAGCGCGGCGTGACGACCTACGCCTACGACCAGCGCGGCTTCGGCCGCTCGCCCGAGCGCGGGCTCTGGCCGGAGGAGGCGCTGATGCTGGAGGACCTGCGCACCCTGGTGGCCCTGGTGCGTGAGCAGCATCCCCACGCCCTGGTGGCGGTGGCCGGCGAAAGCATGGGCGGGGCCGTCGCCATCCGCGCCTTCGCCTCGCAGCGGCCGCCCCAGGCGCACCGGCTGATCCTGATGTCGCCGGCCGTCTGGGGCTGGTCGACCCAGCCGCTGCCCTACAAGACCCTGCTCTGGTTCGCCGCGCACATGACGGGGCCCAAGGTCTACACGCCCCCCGAATGGGTGACCGACCGGGTCAAGCCGACGGACAATGTCGAGGAACTCCGCGCCATGGGCCGGGATCCCCTGATGATCTGGGGGGCGCGGTCGGACACCCTCTATGGCCTCGTCGACCTGATGGAGGGCGCCTGGCGCGACATCGGAAGGCTGCAGGTTCCGACCCTCTACCTCTACGGCGCCCATGACGAGATCATCCCCGAGCGTCCGGCCTTCGAGGCGGCGGCCAAGCTGAAGCCCGACGACCGCTCGGCCTACTACGCGGAGGGCTGGCACCTGCTGACGCGCGACCTCCAGGGCCGCGCAGTGATGGACGACGTCCTGGCCTATCTGAAGGACGCGCAGGCGCCCCTGCCGTCGGGCGCGCCGCCCATTCCCACGGCGCCGCACGGCGACGACTGGACGCCGACGGCCGAGCGTGCGACGGCGGGCTTGTGAGCATGACGCCCGCAGCGTAGAGCGGGCCGCCGCCAACCGGTTTCAATCGCAACGATCTTCGAGCGCGCATGACCCTCTTCGACTCCCCCGACTTCGAAGGCCACGAGGCCGTTCACGCCTTTTCCGACGCGGCCACGGGGCTGAAGTGCATCATCGCGGTCCATTCCACCGCGCGCGGACCGGCGGCCGGCGGCTGCCGCATGTGGCCGTTCCCGACCTCGGCCGACGCCCTGCAGGACGCCCTGCGCCTGTCGCGGGCCATGTCCTACAAGAACGCCATGGCCGACCTGGACCTGGGCGGCGGCAAGGCGGTGATCATCGGCGACTCCCGCAGCCAGAAGACGCCCGCCCTGTTCGAGGCCTTCGGCCGGGCGGTGGAGGCCGTCGGCGGCGCCTACTGGACGGCCGAGGATGTGGGCGTTTCGCCCGCCGACCTGACGCACGCGCGCAAGCACACCCGCTACGTGGCCGGGCTCGAGGGCCATCCGGCGGCGTCCGGCGATCCCAGCCCGGTGACGGCCGAGGGCGTCTTCCGCGGAATCCAGCTCTGCGTCCGGCGGCGTCTGGGCCGCGAGCTCGACGGCGTCACCGTCGCCCTGCAGGGCGTCGGCCATGTGGGCGGCTATCTGGCCGACAAGCTGCACGCGGCCGGCGCGCGCCTGGTCGTGACCGACGTCAACGCCGAAGCCCTTCAGGCCGTGGCGGCCCGCACCGGCGCACAGGTGGTGGCGCCGAACGAGATCTTCGACGTGGAGGCCGAGGTCTTCGCCCCCTGCGCCCTGGGCGGCGCGGTCAGCGCCGAGACCCTGCCGCGGCTGAAGGCCAAGGTGATCGCCGGCGGCGCCAACAACCAGCTGGCCGACCCGGTCGTCGGACGGACCCTGTTCGACCTCGGCCTGCTCTATGCGCCGGACTATGTCATCAACGGCGGCGGCATCATCAACGTCGCCGGCGAGATCCGCGCCCTCGACGACGGGACCGCCTTCGACCCCGCCTGGGTGGAGGGCAAGCTCGCCCGCCTGATGCAGACCCTCGAGGAGGTGCTCGACCGCTCGCAGGCGGAGGGCCGCCCCACCCACGAGGTGGCCGGGGAGATGGCCCGCGAGCGCATCGCCCGCGGGCGCGCCACGGCGCAGGCCGCCTAACCGGCGACCCGCGTCGTCCGCGGCTCGCGGACCAGGAAGAGCAGCAGAGCCAGCCCCGCCGCCAGGAAGGCGATGGAGGTGCCGAAGACGCTCTCATAGCCCAGGGTCGCGGCCATGGCGCCGCCGACCAGCGGCCCGGCCGAGGCCATGATGCCCTCGGCCGTGGAGGAGAAGGCGATGCGCATGGGCAGCTCGTCGCGCGAGCCGAACTCCAGGATCATGGTCTGGGCGCTCATCATGTAGCCCGACTGCGCCGCGCCCAGGCCGAAGAAGGCCAGGAAGATGGCGCTCACCTCGTGGACGTTCATCAGCAGCACCGTGGAGGCGATCCAGGTGATCAGCGCGGCGATCAGCACCAGGCGGAAGCCCGTCTTGTCGCCCAGATAGCCCCAGACCAGGTTCGACAGCGTGTCGGCGCCCAGGAAGGCGAGCGACAGCAGGCCGATATTGGCGCCGGTCAGCTCGATCGCCGAGGAGGCGTAGAGGATGTAGAACGGCGTCGCCATCCGGCCGGTGATCGACAGCATCTGAACGATCAGGAAGAACATGTAGCCGCGGTCCTGGCCGATCAGGCGCGGGAAGTCCTTCAGCCGTTCCAGGAAGGGCGTCTGGGCCCGCGTGGTCGGGGGCTCCGGCTCGATCATCAGGAACTGCAGCGCCCAGAGGCCGAGGCTCGTCAGGACGCAGGCGAAGGCGAAGGTGGTCGCGTAGCCGTTGCCGAAGAGGTTGGCCTCGATGAAATACTTGCCGGCCAGATAGGCCAGGGCGGCGGCGATCAGCCCGCCGGTGGCGTTGCGCCAGGCCTGCAGCCGGCCGCGGCGGCTGATCGGGATCACCTTGGCCAGCAGCAGGGAGAAGACCACCCGCTGCGTGCCCATGAAGAGGCCGAAGAGGAACATGAAGCTCAGGATGGCGATGACCAGGGGCTGGCCCGACAGCAGCCAGCCGGCCGCCGCCATGCCCGCGATCTGAAGGCGGGCGAGGCCGCCCATCCAGACGGCGGCGGGCATCACCTTCTTGCGGTGCTCGATCTGGGTGGCGCCGAAGATGGGGGAGATCACCCCGCCGACCTGCTGTAGGGCGAGGCCCAGGCCGACCACGAAGCTGGAGCCCGAGATCAGGTAGAGGTAAGCCGGCAGGAAGGTCGGCGCATTGACCAGCCGGAAGCCGGTCATGCCCAGCATGCCGTGCAGATAGTGGCCGATATAGTTGCGGCGCAGATTGGACCAGACGAACTGCTCGTACTCGGCTTCCCGTTCGGCCAGCGTCTTCCCCTCGGGGTCGGCGTGGACCACGACCGTCTCGCCCTCGGCCGTCGTCGTCGTTTCCTCGATGTTCTTTTCCAACAGCGTCCCACCCGCGCGCAGGGTCGCAAGGGTCGCGCGGGCGACTCCCTAATTTTGAACAGCTAAAACAATAGGTCCGTCCTATCAGAGTCCGGGACGGGGGAAAGCCGATTTCTCGTCGCCGGCGTCAGTTCCGGCTCACGCCGCCTGGGCCAGGGGCGGGACGAGGCGCACGTCGACCTTGACCTCCATCCGGCTCTCGCCGGGATCGCCGATGATGACGCCGCTGATCGGGGCGGCCTCGGCGGGGGTGCGGCTGACCGCCACCGGGATCAGGGCGGCGGCCTCGGCCAGGGCGTTGGTGGGGTCGAACTCCATCCAGCCGAACTCCGGCAGGAAGGTCTCGCACCAGGCGTGGGTCGCCCCCGCGCCGCGGACGCCTTCCAGGCCGGGGGAGTGCAGATAGCCGGTGACGAAGCGCGCGGCGAAGCCCAGCCGGCGAAGGGTCTCGACCATCAGCCAGGCGAAGTCGCGGCAGGTCCCGCGGCCCTGGCTCACCGTGTCGCAAGGGGCCTGCGTGCCCTCTTCGTAACGGGCCTCATAGGCGAACTGGTCGTGAATGGCGTGGTTGAGCCGCAGCACATAGTCCAGGGCGGGCTCCCCCGCCGTGGGCGCGAGGCCGTGAATCCAGGTCAGCAGCAGGCCCTGCGGGTCCTCGCTGGCCGGCTCCATATAGGGCGCCAAAATCGTTCGGTCGGCCGGGGGATAGACGATGGGCGTGGCGGTGTGCGGATCGGCGACGTCCTGGACCTCGAGCGGAGCCGGGAAGCGCTCGATGGTGAGTTCGCTGAGCACGAAGAACTCGGCGGCCTCCGCCGTCGGGGTGAGGAGGCAGACGCAGTTGCCGTGCGCGTCGTAGCGCCACCGCGTCTCGCCGACGGGGGAGAAGGTGAGGGCGCCCTCGGTCACGCGCAACGAATGGCCGCCGCGCGGCCGAACCAGCAGCTGGTGGGGGCCGAAGGCGACCGGGCGCTCGTAGACGTAGCGGGTTTCGTGACGGATCTGCAGGCGGGACATGCGCGCACCAAACACGCGCTCGCGACGATGGTTCCGGCGGGGGCGGGGGCCACAGGCCACCGCCCCCGCGAGACACGGGGGGGGGAAAAGCAGGGGCCGGGCGCCGG
>CAYQPL010000006.1:25302-31381 GCA_964419395.1 uncultured Phenylobacterium sp.
TCGGCACGCGCCGCCGCGGTCCCAGGGTCGGGTTCAGACCTGCGCCAGGCCGCCGTCGACGAAGACTTCGCCGCCGGTCATGAAGCTGGAGTCGGCCGAGGCGAGGAAGGCCGCCACCGCGCCGGTCTCGGCCGGATCGCCGAGGCGGCCGATGGGCGTCGCCGCCCCCAGGGCCTGGAAGGCCTCCTCGCCCACCACCTCCAGGGCGAGGTCGGTGAGGGTCGGGCCGGGCGATAGGACGTTGACGCGGATGCCCGTGCCCTGCAGGTCCAGCGCCCAGCTGCGCGCCAGGTTGCGAACCGCCGCCTTGGTCGCGCTGTAGATGCTGAACTGACCGGTGCCCATCACGCCGGTGGTCGAGCCGGTGAGGATGATCGAGCCGCCGGCCGACATCAGGGGCAGGGCCTTCTGCACCGTGAACAGCACCCCCTTCACATTGACGTCGAAGGTCTGGTCGTACTGTTCAGGCGTGATCTGGCCCAGGGGCGCCAGGGCGCCCGTGCCGGCGTTGGCGAAGACGATGTCGACCCCGCCACGCTCGGCCTTCACCGCGTCATAGAGGCGGTCGAGGTCGGCCGGTTCGGTGACCGAGCCCCTGACGGCCCGGGCGTTGGGCCCAAGCTGCGCCAGGGCGGCGTCGAGCGCCGCCTGCCGTCGACCGAAGATGTAGACGAAGGCGCCTTCCTCGACGAAGCGCTTGGCGGCGCCCAGGCCGATGCCGCTGCCGCCGCCGGTGATCACCGCGGTCTTTCCGGAAAGTCTGCTCATGGTGTGCTCCTAGAACTGAGGTTGCCATGAGCTGGCGGCGCACCCACCTATCGACAAGTATGCACCTTTTGGTAAGTAGGCAGAAATGTCATCCGAACCGACAATGACGGCTCCGGCCGAAGCCGACACCCAGACCTGCACGCCCACCCTGCCAGGCTTCACCTGCGGGCTCGATGCGACGCTGCGGGTCATCGCCGGCAAGTGGAAGCCGCTGATCCTCTACTTCCTCGCCCAGGATGGTCCCACGCGGTACGGCGAGCTGCGCCGCGCCGTGCGCGACGTCAGCGACAAGATGCTGATCCAGCAGCTCAAGGAGCTGGAGGCCGACGGGCTGGTGAAGCGGACCGACCACAAGGAGGTCCCGCCGCGCGTGGACTACAGCCTCACGCCTCTGGGCGTCAGCCTGGCGCAGGCCCTCGTGCCGCTGTGCAATTGGGGCGTGGAGAACATGGCCGAGGTGACGCGCCTGTTCGCCGAACGCGCGGCCTGGCGGCGCCGGCCCTAGGTCAGGGCGGACCCTCGGCATATTGCGGCAGGCCGTCGTCGATCCGGAGCCAGGGCTGCCGCGAGGAGGTCCAGATGTGCATGGTCGGCTGGAAGGCCGAGGGGTCATCCAGGGTGCCGCTGGTCACCCCGATCAGGCCCTGCTCCTCCCGCGCCGAGAACAGGGTGGCGCCGCAGGCCGCGCAGAAGCCCCGCGCCAGGCCGGGAGAGGACCGGAACTGGCTGACCGGCCCGGTGATCTCGACATCGGCCCGGCGGAACAGGATACGGGCGTTGAACGCCGCGCCGATCGCGCCTTGGCACAGCCGGCAATGACAGACGCGAACGTTCACCGGCTCTCCGTCGGCGACGTAACGCACCTGTCCGCAAAGACACCCGCCTTCGACCCGCATGACCGCGCCTCCCGAACCGCCGGGGCGGCGAGCGCCCCATGGCAGGCTAGCAGACGAGCGGCGCGAGCGCGCGGGGCGACGCAGCGAACGCATGGCTCCGCTTGCAGAACAAATGCGGAACATTAGAATGGGTGGATGGCCGTTCTCGATCTCAAGCAGAAGCTCTCCATCCTCGCCGACGCCGCCAAGTACGACGCCTCCTGCGCGTCGTCGGGGGCGAAGGGGCGGGACTCGCGGGGCGGGAAGGGCGTCGGGTCCACCGAGGGCATGGGGATCTGTCACGCCTATACGCCCGACGGCCGGTGCGTGAGCCTGCTGAAGATCCTGCTGACCAACTACTGCATCTATGACTGCGCCTACTGCGTGAACCGCGTGTCGTCGAACACGGCCCGGGCACGGTTTTCGGCGCAGGAGGTGGTCGACCTCACCCTGGCCTTCTACAAGCGCAACTATATCGAAGGGCTCTTCCTGTCGTCGGGGATCATCCGGTCCAGCGACTACACGATGGAGCAGCTGGTGAAGGTGGCGCGCGACCTGCGGCTGGTCCACGACTTCCGCGGCTACATCCATCTGAAGCTGATCCCCGAGGCCGCGCCGGAGCTGGTCAACGCGGCGGCCCTCTATGCCGACCGGGTGTCCATCAACATCGAGCTGCCCAAGGACGAGAGCCTGGCCGCCTTCGCCCCGGAGAAGGATGTCGGCGTCATCCGCAAGGCCATGGGCGCGGTGCGGCTGGGCATCGAGGCGGGCGCCGAACCGGCGCGCAAGGCGCGGCCGCCGAAGTTCGCCCCGGCGGGCCAGTCGACCCAGATGATCGTCGGCGCCGACGGCGCCTCGGACGGCGAGATCCTGGGGCGCTCGGCGAGCCTCTACGGCGCCTACGGCCTGCGCCGCGTCTATTATTCCGCCTTCAGCCCCATCCCGGACGTGTCCAAGTCCCTGCCGCCTCAGCGGCCGCCCCTGATGCGCGAGCACCGGCTCTATCAGGCCGACTGGCTGATGCGGTTCTACGGCTTCGAGACCGACGAGATCGCGCCGCCGGGCCAGGACCTGGATCTCGCCATCGACCCCAAGCTCGCCTGGGCGCTGAACAACCGCGAGCGGTTCCCCGTCGACCTGAACCGCGCCGATCGCGAGACCCTGCTGCGGGTGCCGGGTCTGGGCGCCAAGGGCGTGGACCGGCTGATCGCCGCGCGCCGGCTGACCCGCCTGCGGCTGGCCGACGTCAAGCGCATCTGCCGCAGCGTGGAGAAGCTGAAGCCCTTCGTGGTGCTGGCGGACTGGCGGCCCGGCGGCCTGACCGACGCCGAAGGCCTGCGCGCCCGCTTCGCGCCCCCGCCCGAACAGCCGAGCCTTTTCTGACATGCGCATCGTCCGGCTCGCCTCCGAGACCGATTTCGACGGCTGGCGCGAGGCCGCCAGGGCGTTGCGGACCACCGGCGTCGCTCCCGCCGACGTGGTCTGGACGGTCGACGACGGCGCCGGCGACCTCTTTGCGGAGCCGGCGCAGGGGGGCGGGGAGGCCGCCGCGATCCGCGTCTCGCGCAGCTTCATCGACCTGGCGCAAAGGGTGGCGCTGCACCGTTCGCCCGCGCGGTTCGACCTGCTCTACCGCCTGCTCTGCCGGCTTCAGGAGACGCCGCACCTGCTCGCCCAGCCCGCCGACGCCGAGGTCGCCCGCGCCCGGGACATGGAGCGGCAGGTGGATCGCGCCGCCCATAAGATGAAGGCCTTCGTCCGCTTCCGCGCGGTGAGCGCCGGGGCGGGGGAGGAGGCCTATGTCGCCTGGTTCGAGCCGGCCCACCGGGTGACGGAGGTGACCGCGCCCTTCTTCGTCCGGCGCTTCGCCAATATGCGTTTCTCCATCCTGACGCCGGACGTCTGCGCCCATTGGGATCTGGAGACGCTGCGCTTCACGCCCGGCGCCGATCCGGCCGATGCGCCGGCGGAGGATGCGCTCGAGGAATTCTGGCGCACCTATTACGCGGCGACCTTCAATCCGGCGCGGGTGCGGCTGTCGGCCATGCAGAAGGAGATGCCCAAGCGCTACTGGCGCAACCTTCCGGAAGCCGCGCTCATTCCCGAACTGACCCGATCGGCTGAAGCCCGGACTGAGACCATGGTCGCCCAGAGCCCCTCCGAACCCGCCCGCCGCATCGTCCGCGCCGCCCGGCGCGCCAGCCGCGATGCGCCCTTCGACGGCGCAGCCCCGACCACGGTGGCCGAGGTCGCCGCCGGCGTCGACGCCTGCCGCCGCTGCCCTCTCTGGAAGGATGCGACCCAAGGGGTGGCCGGCGAAGGCCCGGCCCAGGCGCGGCTGATGTTCGTGGGCGAGCAGCCGGGCGACCAGGAGGACCTGGCCGGCAAGCCCTTCGTCGGTCCGGCCGGCCAGCTCTTCGACCGCGCCCTGGAGGAGGCCGGCGTGCCGCGGCGCGAGGCCTACGTCACCAATGCGGTGAAGCACTTCAAGCACGAGCTGCGCGGCAAGCGGCGGCTGCACAAGACGCCCGAGACCCCGGAGATCGAGGCCTGCCGCTGGTGGCTGGACGCCGCGCGCCGGATCGTGCGTCCGCGGGTCATCGTCGCGCTCGGCGCGACCGCGGTCCGGGGCGTGATGGGCAGGAGCCTGCCCATCGGCAAGTCCCGGGGCCAGGCGTTCCAGCTGGAGGATCAGGCCCAGGGCGTCGTCACCTGGCACCCCTCCTACATGCTGCGGGTCCCCGATGCGGACGCCAAGGCGCGGGCCTATGCCGAGTTCGTCCAGGACCTGCGGTTCGCCTGGAGCCTGGTGGCCTAGACGCGCTCCAGCTTGCGGAACACGGCCGGCGCCTCGACGAGGATCGCATCGCCGGGGCGAACGACGCCGCCCGTCAGCACCACCCCCATCACCCCGGCCTTGCGCACCAGGCCGCCCCCGGCGTCGCGCCCGAGGCTGGCGGCCGTCAGCCCGGGCTGGAAGGCGTCCATCTGCCAGCAGGGATTGCGCAGGCCGGTGATCTCCACCACGGCCTCGCCGCCGATCCGCAGGCGGGCGCCGGCGGAGAGGTCGATCAGCGCGATCCCGCGCGTGGTCAGATTCTCGCCCAGGTCGCCGGGAGAGACCTCGAAGCCGGCGGCGTTCAGCTCGTCATGGAACTCGCCCGCCATCAGGTGCACCTGGCGCAGGTTGGGCTGGGCGGGGTCCTTGGCCACGCGGGAGCGGTGCTGGACGGTCGGCCCGGCATGGCCGTCGCCCTCGACGCCGTGGCCCGCGAGGAGGCGGATTTCGGTCTGGGGCGTCTTGGAGAAGGAATGGCCCGGCCGGCTCGCCACATGGGTGACGCGCGGCCCGCCCATCAGGCCAGGAATCCGGCTTCGGCGAAGTCCAGCATGCGCGACAGCAGGCCGTCGGCGTCCTGCTCCCGCGTCAGCCCGTCGGAAAGATGATGCAGGCGGTCGAACTCGGCGAAGCGGTTGTTGTGCACCATGCCCAGGCAGAAGTGCAGCCGCCAGTAGACGTCCTCCAGCGCCAGGCCGGGGCGGGCGGCGATCAGCGCATCGGCGAAGCGGCGCAGGTGCGAGACGTCGTTCTGCAGCACCTCGCGCATTTCCGCCGTCCCCTCGCTGCGGGCGCGGATGATGAACTGGACCGAGATGCGGCGGTCGCCGCCCGGGTCGGCCCATTTCAGGGGCGGGGCGAACAGCGCCTCGAGGATCTCGCGCACGGGCGGCTTGCCGTCATGGCGGTCGTTGGCCTCATGCAGCATACGGGCCCGCTCGCGGTTCAGCTCCGCCGTACGCCGGCGGAAGATCTCGAACAGCAAGCCGTCCTTGGAGCCGAAATGGTAGTTCACCGAGGCGAGGTTCACACCGGCCTCGGCGGTGATGTCGCGCACCGACACGTTCTGGAAGCCGTGCAGGGCGAACAGCCGCTCGGCCGCGCAGAAGACGGCGGCCTTGGTGGCCGCTTCCTGCATTTCCGTCCCGGGTTCGGACGGCGGGGGCACGGTTTCGGTCATGCGAATCTAACGCTCCGCCTCAAGCATAACAGCCGTGGACGGACGGCGCCTGCAGCTACCGCGCCAGCTCGCGCATCGCCTTGTCGAGGCCCTCGATGGGCAGCGGATACATGCGGTCGTTGGTCAGCTGGCGCATGACCTCGATGGACGGCGTGTGCGCCCAGTGCCGCTCGGCCGTGGGGTTCAGCCAGACCATGTGCTCGTAGATCTGGGCGACACGGTCGATCCAGACGGCGCCGGCCTCCTCGTTCCAGTGCTCCACCGAGCCGCCCGGATAGGTGATCTCATAGGGGCTCATGGTCGCGTCGCCGACGAAGATCACCTTGTAGTCGCTGGAGAACTTGTGAAGCACGTCCCAGGTGTTCAGCTTCTCGGTATGCCGGCGGCGATTGTCCTTCCACACGGTCTCATAGAGGC
>CAYQPL010000006.1:31391-47135 GCA_964419395.1 uncultured Phenylobacterium sp.
AGAACTCCATGTTCTTGAACTCGGAGCGGGCCGCCGAGAACAGCTCCTCGCAGACCTTGATGTGGGCGTCCATGGAGCCGCCGACGTCGAAGAAGATGAGCACGCTCACCTTGTTGCGGCGCTCGGGCCGCATGTTGATGTCGAGGTAGCCCTTCTCCGCCGTGCCGCGGATGGTGGCGGGCATGTCCAGCTCTTCGGTCGCGCCCTCGCGCACCCATTTGCGCAGGCGGCGCAGGGCCACCTTGATGTTGCGGGTGCCGAGTTCGACGGAGTCGTCGAGGTTCTTGTACTCGCGCTTGTCCCAGACCTTGATCGCCTTGCCGTGGCGGCTCTTGTCCTGGCCGATGCGCACGCCCTCGGGATGATAGCCGTTGGCGCCGAAGGGCGAGGTGCCGCCGGTGCCGATCATCTTGTCGCCGCCCTCGTGGCGCTCCTTCTGCTCGCGCATGCGCTCGGCGAGCATCTCCATGAGCTTGTCGAAGCCGCCCATGGCCTTGATCTGCTCCTTCTCCTCCTCGGTCAGGAACTTCTCGCTGATCTTCTCCAGCCACTCGGCGGGGATGTCGGCCGTGCCGATCCCGTCGACCTTCTCCAGGCCCTTGAAGACGTGGCCGAACACCTGGTCGAAGCGGTCGAGGTTCTTCTCGTCCTTCACCAGGGCCGAGCGCGACAGGTAGTAGAAGTCCTCCACCGACCGGTCGATGACGACCTTGTCGAGGGCTTCCATCAGCATGAGGTATTCCTTCAAGGTCACCGGGACCTTGGCCTCGCGCAGCTCGGTGAAGAATCGCATGAACATGGGGCGGCCTTCCCAAATATCGGGACGAACAGACGTTTGATCCCGAAGGATGGGGCGGCGGGGCGGCGATGTCCAGCGCCCCGCCGACTCTGACCGCCGGCCCGCCGTTCAGCGCTCGCTGTCGAGCATCGCCATCTGGGCCTGCGGATAGCGCTCGCCGACCGCGGCCCCCGGGGGCGAGGCCGCTTCGATGGCCGCCAGATCGTCCGGCGTCAGGGCGACGTCCAGCGCGCCCAGGGCCTCGGACAGGCGGTCGGGACGGCGCGCGCCGATCAGCGGGACGATGTCCTCGCCGCGGCTGAGCACCCAGGCGATGGCCAGCTGGGCGACGGTGATCCCGCGCGCCTGGGCCACCGCCCGGAGGGCTTCGACGAGCCGCAGGTTGTGGTCGAGGTTCTCGCCCTGGAAGCGCGGGCTCAGGCTGCGGAAGTCGCCCTTCGCCGGCGCCTGGTTCGTCCAGTGGCCGCTGATCAGGCCCCGCGAGAGCACGCCATAGGCGGTGATCCCGATGCCGAGCTCCCGGCAGGCGGGCAGGATGGCGTCCTCGATCCCGCGGGTGATCAGGGCGTATTCGATCTGCAGGTCGGCGATGGGATGGACGGCGGCCGCCCGGCGGATCGTCTCGACGCCCACTTCCGACAGGCCGATGTGGCGGACATAGCCCGCCTGGACCAGGTCCCCGATGGCGCCGATGGTCTCCTCGATGGGCACGGCGGGATCGAGGCGGGCGGGGCGGTAGATGTCGATATGGTCCACGCCGAGGCGCTTCAGGCTGTAGGCGCAGGCGGCCTTCAGCGCCTGGGGACGGGCGTCGTAGCCGAGCCAGCCGCCGTCCGGCCCGCGCTGGGCGCCGAACTTCACGCTGATCACGACCTCGTCGCGGGGTCGGCCGGCGAGGGCCTCGCCGATCAGCATCTCGTTGTGGCCCATGCCGTAGAAGTCGCCGGTGTCGAGCAGGGTGACGTCGGCGGCGAAGGCGGCGTCGATCGTCGCCAGCGCCTCGCGGCGGTCGGCGGGGCCGTACATGTCGGACATGCCCATGCAGCCGAGGCCGAGGGCGGAAACAGCAGGGCCGGTGCGGCCGAGTTGGCGGGTATGCATCGCGTGGCTCCTTCGAGAGGGGGCGGATGCGCTGCAGGATGACCGCCGCACGCGTGCGCGATAATCTGCTAATCATCAAAAGGCCTGTTCGGATTTTTGAACAATGGACCGTCCGCCCCTTGTCGAGCTGCAGGCCTTCGCCTGGGTGGCCGAGCACCGCAGCTTCCGGCGCGCCGCGGCCGCGCACGGGGCCTCGCCATCGGGGTTGAGCCAGCTGGTGCGCAGCCTGGAGGAACGTCTGGGGCTGCGGCTGCTCAACCGCACGACCCGCTCGGTCGCCGTCACCGACGCCGGCCGGCGTCTGCTGGAGCGCGTGTCGCCGGCCCTGGAGGCGATCGCCGGGGCCGTGGCGGAGGTGCGCGAGACCGATGGCGAGGCGGCCGGCGTCCTGCGCATCAACGCCCCCGAACCGGCGGTGGAGCTGGTCCTGGCGCCCCTGGTCGGCCGGTTCCTGGCGGCCCATCCACGCGTGCGCCTGGAGCTGATCTCCGAGGGCGCCTTCGTCGACATCGTCGGCCAGGGCTATGACGCCGGCGTGCGCTGGGAGGAAAGCCTCGACCAGGACATGATCGCCGTGCCGCTGGGGGGGCGGCAGCGCTTCTGCGTGGTCGCCACGCCGGCCCTGATCGCCCGCGACGGGCCGCCGCGGGAGCCCGCCGACCTGCTCCAGCGGCCCGCGATCCGGCTGAAGTTCGCCAGCGGCGTCATGCCGCCGTGGGAGTTCGAGCGCGCCGGCCGGACGGTGCGCGTCTCACCGCCGCCGCGGCTCATCACCAACAGCATACCCCTGCAGCTTCGCGCCGCCCTGGACGGCGTCGGCTACTGGTCGACCTTCGAGGATTATGTGCGCGAGCCCATCGCCGACGGCCGGCTGGTCCCTGTGCTGCCGGACTGGGCGCCCAGCTTTCCCGGCCCGATGCTCTACTATCCCAGCCGCCGTCAGGCGCCCGCCGCCCTGCGCGCCTTCGTCGACTTCATCCGCGCCGAACGGGCCGGCTGAACGCGATCAGGCTTCCAGCGCCCGCAGCTTGCGCCACACGGTCATGCGCGAGACGCCCAGGCGGCGGGCGATCTCCACGGGACCGACGCCGGCCTCCTGCAGGGCGCGGATCTCTTCGGGAGCCGGCGCGCTGCGGCGCTTGCGCCCGCTCCACGGCGGCTCCACCGCCGCCACCGCCTTGAGCGCCGCCCGAAGGGCGCGGCCGCCCTCGCCGTCGGTGGACAGCTCCGGCTCGGTGACGAACAGGCTGGCCTTGCGCGATTCCAGGCGATCGATGACCTGCAGCACCGTGCGGGTGGAGTGGGCCAGATGCTCCAGCCGGGTGACCACCAGCTGGTCCCCCTCGGCGATGAAGTCGAGGATCGAGGACAGCACCGCGGAATCGTCGGCGTCCGGCCCCGCCGGCTCCTCGGCCCGCACCACGTGGCAGCCGAAGCTTTTCAAGGTGGCGGTATCCTCCGCCGAACGCGCGTCCCGCAGCCGGACGTACCCGATTCTCAACATGCCGACCGACGCCTCTCCGTTCAGCAGGTAACCTGCGACAAATTCTCAGAACACGGGCCCTGCGTCAAAGCGCCTACCGTTAAATCTCGGCAATATTCCACCGGTCGGGCAGGGGGAAGTTCGGAAGGCGAGCATGTGCCGACCTTTTGTGACAGGTTGATTAGAAAATCTGTGCCCTTCGACGGAAAATGAACTCCCGGTCGACGGTCTGGCCCACCTTGAAGCCGTACTCGCCCACCGGGGCGAATCCATACCGGCGGTAGAATCGCTGCGCGCCATGGTTTTCCGACCAGACGCCGAGCCAGAGGTCCTGGGCGCCGGACTCCTCCAGCCAGGCGACCATGGTCTCGAAGAGCCGGGCGCCGACCCCGCCCCCCTGATGCGCCTTCAGCAGATAGATGCGTTTGATCTCGCCGCAGCGGGGGCCGACCTCCGGGTGCGGCAGGTCGCAGGGTCCCGCCAGGCCATGGCCCACAGGCCGCCCGTCCCGCTCGACGAGCCAGAAGGCGCGGGCCGGGTCGGCGGCCGTCCGGGCCAGGCGGTCCGCGCCATAGGCCTCGTCGAGGAAGGCCTGTAGGTCGCCGGCGGGATAGAGGTGGCCGAAGGTCTCGGCGAAGGTCCGACGGCCGATCGCCGAGAGGGCCTCGGCGTCCTGCGGATCGGCGCGGCGGAAGATGATCTCGGGCATGCGCAGCGGGCGTTTCGCGTTAGGATGGAACGTGATGCTGGCTCTCTATACCCACGAGGACATGCTCGATCACCGTCCGGGCGAGGATCATCCCGAACGGCCCGAGCGGCTGGCCGCGGTGATCGAGGCCCTGGAGGCCGCCGATCTCGACCTCGAGCCGCGCGATGCGCCGCTGGCCGAGATGGCCGACCTCCTGCGGGTCCACGACGAGGCCTATGTCGAGTCGGTCCTGGCGCGCGCGCCGCGTTCGGGCCGCGTCGCCCTCGACGCCGACACGCTTCTCTCGCCCGGCAGCCTCGTGGCCGCGCGGCGGGCCGCCGGCGCGGTGGCGGCGGCGGTGCGGGCGGTGGCGGCCGGGGAGATCCGCCGCGCCTTCTGCGCCGTGCGCCCGCCGGGGCATCACGCCGGACCGGGCGCCGCGATGGGCTTCTGCGTCTTCTCCAACGTGGCGATCGGGGCGGCGGTGGCGCGCGCCTCCGGATTCGCGCGGGTGGCGGTGGTGGACTTCGACGTCCACCACGGCAACGGCACCCAGGCGGCGCTGTCGGGACGCCCCGGCGTGCTGTTCGCCTCGATCCAGCAGTGGCCCCTGTGGCCGGGGACGGGGCGCGCCTCCGACCCTGCGGCGGAGAACGTCGTCAACCGGGTCTCGCCCGCCGGCGGCGGGGCGGCGGAATGGCGGGCCGGCTTCGGCGAGCTGATGGACCGGGTGCGCGCCTTCGCGCCGGATCTGATCCTCGTCTCGGCGGGGTTCGACGCCCACGGGGACGACCCGCTGGGGGGCGGGCCCGGCGGCCAGCAGCTGACCGAAGCCGACTACGCCTGGGCCACGGCCGAGATCGTGGCCGCGGCGCAGGCGAGCGCGCGCGGCCGGGGTGTGTCGGCGCTCGAGGGCGGATACGACCTTGAGGCGCTGGGTCGGGCTGCGGCGGCGCACGTCCGCGCCCTGCAAGAGGGGTAGGGGTCGCCGTGCGGCCTTGGGCGCGGACCTTCGGATGACATGGCCGATTCCTTGACCGTCGATTCGCCGCCCCCCGGGGCGATCATGGTGCGACGCGCCGGCGCCATCGTCCTGGCCCGCCACGGTGAGCCCGCCATCAGCCGCAAGGTGTGGATCAGCGCCGAGGGCTATCGGACCTTCTGGGCGCAGTACGAGGTCCTGGGAATCCTGCCCGGCCAGACGCCGCCCGGCGCCCTGGTGTCCTTCGTGGCCAAGGCGGGCGCGATCATCTCCTCGACCCGCCAGCGGTCCATCGAGACGGCGCTGGCGCTCAGCCAGGGCCGCGAATTCGTCAGTGAGGCGATGTTCGTCGAGGCGCCGCTGCCGCCGCCCAACCTGCCCGCCTTCATCAAGCTGACCCCGGCCCTGTGGGGCTTCGTCGCCCGGATCTGGTGGTGGTTTTTCCACCACCACGGCGAGGAGACGCGGATCCAGGCCGAGCAGCGGGCCGACGAGGCCGCCGAGCGCCTGGCCCAGCTGGCCGAGGGGGGCGAGGACGTGGTGGTCCTGGCCCACGGCTTCTTCAACTTCATGATCGGCCGGGCGCTCCGCCGCCGCGGCTGGCGCATGACGGCGAGCGAAGGCTACAAGTACTGGTCGATGCGCCGCTTCGAGCGGCCCTGAAGCATCGGCCAGGCCCGTTGCGGCGGCCGCCGCGCCTCTCTAGGCTGGCGGTTCTCCCGAGGAGCGAAATGGCCGAGACCGACGACATCCAAACCCTGACCTTCGAACAGGCGCTCGCCGAGCTGGAAGGCATCGTAGGCGAGCTCGAATCCGGGCGCGCCCCGCTCGAGGACTCGATCCGCCTCTATGAGCGCGGCGCCAAGCTGAAGGCCCATTGCGAGCAGCGCCTGGAGGCTGCGCGCCTGCGGGTGGAGAAGATCGTCGTCGGCGCCCAGGGGCCGCAGGGGACGCAGCCGGCCGAGTTCGGCTGATGTCGGAGGTGGCGCGCCGCGTGGCCGAGGCGGCCGACCTGGTCACCGTCGCGCTCGACGAGCTGCTGCCCCGGGCCGAAGGGCCGGAATCCCGCCTGACCGAAGCCATGCGCTACGCCGCCCTCGGCCCCGGCAAGCGGCTGCGCCCCTATTTCGTGCTCGAGACCGGGCGGATGTTCGACATCGACGAGCGTCCCCTGCTGCGGGCGGCCTGCGCCCTGGAGTGCGTCCACGCCTACAGCCTGGTGCACGACGACCTGCCCAGCATGGACGACGACGACCTGCGCCACGGGCGCCCGACGGTCCACCGGGCCTATGACGACGCCACCGCCGTCCTGGCGGGCGACGCCCTGCAGGCCGCCGCCTTCGAGATCCTCGGCCATCCCGACACCCATCCCGACGGCGCGGTGCGCGCGGAGATGATCGTGCGCCTGGCCACCGCCGCCGGCGCGCGGGGCATGTGCGGCGGACAGATGATCGACCTGCTGGGCGTGCGCGACGACCTGGGCGCGGTGGCGCGGATGCAGCGGATGAAGACGGGCGCCCTGATCGCCTGCGCCTTCGAACTGCCGCTGGTCATGGCCCATCTGGGCGACCGGGAGCGGCACGCCCTGCTGGCCTTCGCCCAGGACCTGGGCCTCGCCTACCAGATCGTCGACGACCTGCTCGACGCCGAGGGGGACCCCGCCCTGATGGGCAAGCGGGCCGGCAAGGACGCGGCTATGGGCAAGGCCAACTACGTCACCCTGCTGGGCGCCGACGCCGCCCGCGAGCGGCTGCAGATCCTGGTGGAGCAGACCAAGTCGCACCTCGATCCCTTTGGCGAACAGGCGGATTTCCTGCGGGCCAGCGTCGATTTCGTGCTACAGCGCCGCAACTAGTTCGCCCACCAGCAGCTTGCTCATTCATGCCGCCCATCACGCCTCTGCTCGACAAGGTCCACGCCCCCGCCGACACGCGCGGCTTTTCGACGGCGGAGCTGCGCCAGCTCGCCGACGAGGTGCGGGCCGAGACGATCGATGCGGTCTCCCAGACGGGCGGCCATCTGGGCGCGGGCCTCGGCGTGGTCGAACTGACCGTCGCCCTGCACCACGTCTATGAGACTCCCAGGGACCTTCTGATCTGGGACGTCGGCCACCAGGCCTATCCGCACAAGATCCTGACCGGCCGGCGCGACCGCATCCGCACCCTGCGCCAGGGCGGCGGCCTGTCGGGCTTCACCAAGCGTTCGGAGAGCGAATTCGACCCGTTCGGGGCGGCCCACGCCTCGACCTCGATCTCGGCCGCGCTCGGCTTCTGCGCCGCGCGGGACCGCCAGGGGCGGGACAACCGCGTCGTCGCGGTGATCGGCGACGGCGCGATGAGCGCCGGCATGGCCTACGAGGCCATGAACAACGCCGCCGAGACGACCAAGCAGCTGACCGTCATCCTCAACGACAACGACATGTCGATCGCCCCGCCGGTGGGCGGGATGAGCGCCTACATGGCCAGGCTCGTCTCCGGCGGCGGCTACCAGTCCCTGCGGAACCTCGGCAAGTCGGTGGCCAAGGCCTTCCCGCGGCCGATCCAGGAGGCCGCCCGCAAGGCCGAGGAATACGCCCGCGGCATGGTCACAGGCGGCACGCTCTTCGAGGAGCTCGGCTTCTACTATGTCGGCCCGATCGACGGCCACGACATGGAGGCGCTGGTCGCCGTCCTGAAGAACGCCCGCAGCATCACCGACCGTCCGGTCCTGGTCCATGTGGTGACCCAGAAGGGCAAGGGCTACGCGCCGGCCGAGAAGGCCGCCGACAAGCACCACGCCGTGGTCAAGTTCGACGTCGTCACCGGCCAGCAGGCCAAGGCCCAGGCCAAGGCGCCCAGCTACACCAAGGTCTTCGCCGCCGAGCTGATCAAGCAGGCCGAACGCGACCCGACCATCTGCGCCATCACCGCGGCCATGCCCTCGGGCACCGGTCTCGACCTGTTCGGCGAGCGCTTTCCCGAGCGGACCTACGACGTCGGCATCGCCGAGCAGCATGCGGTGACCTTCGCCGCCGGCCTCGCCGCCGACGGCATGAAGCCGTTCGCGGCCATCTATTCGACCTTCCTGCAGCGCGGCTACGACCAGGTGGTCCACGACGTGGCCATCCAGGGCCTGCCGGTCCGCTTCGCCATCGACCGCGCCGGCCTGGTGGGCGCCGACGGGGCGACCCACGCCGGCTCCTTCGACATCGGCTATATGGGCGCCCTGCCGGGCATGGTGCTGATGGCCGCCGCCGACGAGGCCGAGCTCGCCCGCATGGTGGCGACCTCCGTGGCCATCGACGATGCGCCCAGCGCCTTCCGCTATCCCCGCGGCGAAGGCACCGGCGCGGTCATCCCCGACCTCGCCGAGCCGCTGGAGATCGGCCGCGGCCGCGTGGTCCGCGAAGGCGGGACCGTGGCGCTGCTGTCCTTCGGCGCGCGCCTCCCCGAATGCCTGCGCGCCGCCGATCAGCTGGCCGCGCGCGGCTTCTCCACCACGGTCGCCGACGCCCGTTTCGCCAAGCCGCTCGACATGGACCTGATCCTGCGCCTGGCGCGCGAGCACGAGGCCCTGATCACCGTCGAGGAAGGCGCGGTCGGGGGCTTCGGCGCCTTCGTCCTCCACGCCCTGGCCGAGCGCGGGGCGCTGGACCGCGGCCTGAAGATCCGCACCCTGACCCTGCCGGACATCTTCCAGGACCAGGACAAGCCCGAGATCATGTACGCCCAGGCCGGCCTCGACGCCGAGGGCATCGTGCGCACGGCGCTCTCGGCCCTGGGCGCGCCCGACGCCGCGGCCGCCGGCCGCCGCGCCTGATCAGCGGCAGTAGCGGAAGAAGCCGCGCAGCTCGCTGCGCGGGACCTGCGGCGCTTCGACCACCTCGCCGAGCGCCGCCAGGCGGATGACGCCGTCATCGGCGAAGGCCTCGGCCACCGGCGCCCGGTCGGCGAACTCCACGCGTACGATCGAACCGCGGCCCGTCGCGTCGACGATGGCCTCGCCGGGGATGGTCGTCTGTTCGGCGCCGGACGTCAGGGTGACGCTGATCGGCCAGGGCGCCGGCCGGCCGACATCGTCGAGCCACATCCCGTTCTCCTGCCGGACGCCGACGGCCTGGGCGGCGGGAAAGGCGGCGATGATCTGCCCGCTGTCCTTGACGCAGGTGAAGGCTGCCACCCAGTCGTCCGTGGCGGCGTCGGCATAGGCCAGCTGTGCGGGATCGGGTTCGCGCCGCAGCGTCCAGGCGCGCTCCTGCGCGGCGGCGGGGCCGAAGGCGAGGAGGAAGGCGAGACCGGGAAGCAGGAGGCGCATCATGCGGCGAGCTTAGCTGCGACGCCGCCGGGGCTCCAGTCGCGCGCGTCAGGCCGACCGGCGGCAGGCGCCGAAGAAGTCGGCGACCTTCTGGCGATCGTCGCCGCGGGCCACGGCCTTCACCGTGCGGCCCTGGCCGCTGACGGTGAGATCGCCGCTGCGGGCGAAGCGGTCGAAGGCGGCCTGGCCGGCCTCGGCCTGCGCCATGACCACGGCGACATCGCCCATGGGGCTCGGGGCGACGTCGGCGGGCAGGTCCAGCCGCTCGCCGCGAGATGCGAGGCCGATGCGGCCGCGGGCGCGGTCCTGCGGCGCCGTCATGGAGACCTCGACCTGGCCGGAATTCATCTGGCAGGTCATCATCACCAGCACCTGGTCGGTCTGGGGCACGCCATAGGCCAGCTTCGCGCCTTCGCTCTCGGTATGGTTCAGCGACCAGCTCATCGGCTGGGCGGTCTGCGGCGCCTCGTGGGCGCAGGCGGCGAGGGTGAGGGCGGCGGCGAGGCCAAGAGCCGAACGGGTGCGCATGGACGTCTCCTTCGCATCGGAAACGCCGGGCGGCCCGCCCGGTTCATTCACGCACCGGTCAGAAGGGCGAGAAGGTCTCTACCAGGGCCTGCCCGGCCGGCGTCTTCTGAACGCGGCTGATGTCGCCGCGGCCGCCATAGCTGATGCGCGCCTCGGCGATCTGGGTGTGGCGGATGGTGTTGGCCGAGGAGATGTCCTCCGGGCGGACGATGCCGGCCACCGACAGCTGGCGGACCTCGGCGTTGGTGCGGACCTCCTGGGTGCCCTGGATCATCATGTTGCCGTTGGGCAGGACGGCGGTGACCACCGCGGCGATGGTCAGGCTGATCTTCTCCGCGCGCGAGACCGAGCCGGAACCGGCGTTGTTGGAGGCCGAATTGGTCGAGATGGCGTTCGCCGGATCGAAGCCGCCCGGCAGGATGCGGCCGAGGCTCGATTCCAGGCCCAGGAAGTTGGGCACGCCCGCCGAGGCGCCGGAGGTGCGCGACGAGGAGGTGGAGTTGGAGGTCTGGGCCCGGTCGTCGATCTCGATCTGGACGGTCAGGATGTCGCCGACGCGGTTGGCCCGCTGGTCGATGAAGAAGGCCCGCGCGCCCGTGCGCCACAGGGAGTTGGCCGAGGCGGGCGTGGCCATGGGCTGGTTGGCCGAGGCCAGGATCACGGGCTGCTGCTGGGCGACCAGGGCGGCCGGATAGCGGACCGGCGTCAGGTCGGGACCGGCGACCGCCTCGTGGACGGTGGAGCAGGCGCCGAGCGGCAGGAGGGCGAGGGCGGCGAGGAGGGGCAGGCGCATGGGCGAGGGTCCCGTCAGGATGCGGATCAGCGCTGGGCGTAGCGAAGGGCCGGGCTGGCCATGAAGAGGTCTGCGGTGGGGCCGACGGCCGCCTGGCCGGGGGCCGTGGCGACGGCCAGCACGGTGCGTCGGGAGGTCAGGTTCTCGGCTTCGAAGGCCTCGCCCACCGTGGCGCGGCCCTTGGCCTTGGCCTTGACTGTCAGCAGCATCCCCTCGGCCTCGTAGGTCAGGGTGATGAGGTCGCCCGAGGCGATCACCTGGGGCGCCGAGACGTCGCGGGAGGAGACCGCCGATCCGGCGCGCAGGGGCCGGCGGGCCTCCAGGCCGATGATCTCGGCCGCGTCGTTCGGGGCGTCGCCCGGCGCGACGGCGAGCTTGGCCCAGACCAGGTCTTCCGGCTGGACGATCTCGCCGGCCGACAGGCTGCGGGCATAGGTCAGGACCTCGACATTGCCGCGCTGGACGGTCGCGGCCGAGCCGCCGCCGGTGGCGCCCGAGCGGACGACGATGCGGCGGATGCCCTGGGCGTTGGCCCAGTCGAGGCCGGCGCGGCGGGCCACCTGCTGCACGGCGCCGGCGTCGAGCACGATGCTCAGGCCCGGCTTGGCGGCGACGCGGACGTCGGCGGCCGACCCGGCCCCGTCGAACAGGTCGCCCAGGGTGACGACGCCGTCGGAGTCGAGGGTGTCTGCCTTGAGCGTCACGGCCTGACCGGCCTGGGCGGCGCTCGCCAGCGTCAGGGCGAGGGCGGCGGCGAAGGAGAGGAGGCGGGCCTTCATCTTACGACTTCACCGCATTGGCGGCCTGCAGCATCTCGTCGGCCGCGGAAATGACCTTGGAGTTCATCTCGTAGGCCCGCTGGGCGACGATCAGGGCGGTGATCTCGGTCACCGCATCGACATTGGAGGCCTCGGTATAGCCCTGCAGCAAGGTGCCGAAGCCCTCCGCGCCGGGGGCGCCGGTGTTGGCCGGGCCCGAGGCGGCCGTCTCCATCAGGAGATTGTCGCCGATGGCGTCGAGGCCCGCCTCGTTGACGAAGCTGGCCAGTTCGATCTGGCCGACGATCTCGGCCTCGGTCTGGCCCGCGCGGATGGCCTGCACCTGGCCGGTCTTGGACACCGCGATGGAGGTGGCGTCGTTGGGCACGGCGATGGCCGGCTGGGTCTCGTAGCCGTCCTCGGTGACCAGCTGGCCGTCGGCGTTCAGCGACAGGTTGCCGGCGCGGGTGTAGGCCGTCTCGCCCGAAGGCATCAGCACCTGGAAGAAGCCGCGGCCCTCGATGGCCAGGTCGTAGGGGTTGCCGGTGTTGGTCACAGAGCCCTGCTCGGTGATGCGATAGACCGAGCCGGCCTTCACGCCGCCGCCGATCTGCACGCCGGCCGGCACGATGGTGCCCTGCTCCGACGACTGCGCCCCGGCGCGCTCGATGGTGTGGTAGAGCAGGTCCTGGAACTCGGCGCGCTGCTTCTTGAAGCCCACCGTGTTCATGTTGGCGATGTTGTTCGAGATGACCTCGACGTTCAGCTGCTGGGCCGACATGCCCGTCGCTGCGGTGCGGAGCGCCTGCATCGTTCTACTCTTCCCCTAGTTCGCGCGACCCATGCGCTCGACGGCGCGGCGGGACAGGTCGGCGGTGGATTCCATCATCCGGGTCACGCTCTCATAGGCGCGGGTCACCTCGATCAGGCGGGTGATCTCCAGGATGGGTTTGACGTTGGAGCCTTCCAGCATCCCCTGATGCACCCGCGCGTCCGGCGCAGCCTGGGGCTGGAGGTTGGAGATGTTGCGCAGCTGGTTGTCGCCGGCCTTCTCCAGCATGGAGAGGTCGTCGAAGCGCATGACGGCGACCTTGCCGATCACGTTCTCGCCCTGGCTGACCGTGCCGTCGCCGGCGATGCTGACCGGGCCGTCCTGGGGGTTGACCACGATCTCCCCGCCGCCGTCGCCGGAGACGGGATCGCCGGCCTGGGTGACGATGCGGCCGAGCTCGTCGAGCCGGAAACGGCCGTCGCGGGTGTAGCGGGCGCCTTCGTCGGTGGCGATCTCGAAGAAACCGTCGCCCTCGATGCCGAGGTCGAAGTCCGAGCCGGTCTGGAAGAGGGCGCCCTGGCCGAAGTCGCGCGCCACGCCGGCGGCGAGCACGAACTTCACCGGGCGGGGCGCGCCCAGGGTTTCGGCCGGCGCGCCGGGCTCGGTGCGGGCCATCAGGCTCTCGACCTTGAAGCCCACTGTGTCGGCGTTGGCGACGTTGTTGGCGATGATGTCGAGTTCGCGCCGCAGGATCATCTGGCGCGACAGGCCGACGTAAACCGCATTGTCCATGAGCGCCTCCTCCAGCCTGCGACACGATTGCGCGCCTTCAGCCCTGCAAGGGCCGGGCCAAGTCGAAAACTCAATGAAAATCAGCAGTTAAGAAGGTTAATTTTGGGCTGGCGGCGCCTTCTGCCGGGCAGGTTCGAACCCCCGTTAAGGTGTGTAAAAACCTATCCTTAACCTCGATGCGCGATGGCTGAGGGCCTAGAATCTAAGGAACCGCGCGCGTGGCCAAGGACAAGGTCAAGGAAGCCCCCGAAGACGGTGAAGCCGGAGCCGACGGCGAGGGCGCGGCCGGCAAGAAGAAGCCGCCGCTGAAGATGCTGATCATCGCCGGGGTCGGGGCGCTCGTGGTGCTGGGCGGCGGCGGCGCGGCGGCTTTCATGTTCCTCAAGCCCAAGCCGGCGGCCGAGGGCGAGGCCGGCCACGGCGAGGCGGCCGACAAGGGCAAGGACAAGAAGAAGGACGAGAAGGGCGGCCATGGCGGCGGCGAGGAGGGCGTCGAGAGCCCGGCCGTGATCCGCGCCGGCCCCGACGGCGTCGTCTTCTACACCCTGCCCGATATCGTCGTGAACATGCAGACGGCCGACGGCAAGGCGACCTTCCTGAAGCTGAAGCTGACCCTGGAACTGCCCGACGACTCGGTCACCCATGACCTGGACCCGAACCTCCCGCGGCTGCAGGACATGTTCCAGACCTTCCTGCGCGAACTGCGGCCCGAAGACCTGTCGGGCAGCCAGGGCAGCTACCAACTGCGCATGGAGATCCTGCGCCGGGTGAATCTGGTGATCGCCCCGGCCAAGGTGAACGCCGTGCTGATCGAGGAGATGCTGATCAACTGATCGCGCCCGCGCGGTCGGTTGGCTTTCGCCATGGCTGACGATTCCGACATGCAGGACGACAACGCGGCCTGGGGCGCGGGCGGCGGCGAGGGCGATCCCTTCGCCGGCTCCGAACGCATCCTCAATCAGGACGAGATCGACAGCCTGCTGGGCTTCGACCTGTCCGACGACGAGTCCGCCGAGCGGACCGGCATCCGCGCGATCATCAATTCGGCCCTGGTCTCCTACGAGCGCCTGCCGATGCTGGAGATCGTCTTCGACCGCCTCGTGCGGCTGATGACGACCTCCTTGCGCAACTTCACCTCGGACAATGTCGAGGTCAGCCTCGACAACATCTCGTCGATCCGCTTCGGCGATTATCTGAACTCGATCCCGCTGCCGGCCATCCTGGCGGTGTTCAAGGCCGAGGAGCTGGAGAACTACGGCCTGCTGACGGTCGACTCCAACCTCATCTATTCGATCGTCGACGTGCTGCTGGGCGGACGCCGCGGCACGGCGGCCATGCGCATCGAGGGCCGGCCCTACACGACGATCGAGCGCGTGCTGGTGCAGCGGATGGTGGAGGTGGTGCTGGCCGACGCCCGCGCCGCCTTCGAGCCCCTGACGCCGGTCTCCTTCACCCTGGACCGGCTGGAGACCAATCCGCGCTTCGCCGCCATCGCCCGGCCGGCCAACGCCGCCATCCTGGTCAAGCTGCGCATCGACATGGAGGACCGCGGCGGGCGCATCGAGCTGCTGCTGCCCTACGCCACCCTCGAGCCCATCCGGAAGATGCTGCTGCAGCAGTTCATGGGCGAGAAGTTCGGGCGCGACAACATCTGGGAAGGCCACCTGGCCACCGAGCTCTGGACCACGCACATGGAGGTCCGGGCCGTTCTCGACGAGATGCAGATCCCGCTGCAGAAGCTGCTCGACCTGCAGGTGGGGGACACCATCACGCTGAACGCGACCCCCGACAGCCCCGTGGAGCTTCGCGCCGGCGCCATCCCGCTGACCCGCGGGCATATGGGCCGCCGCAACCACAACATCGCCGTGCGGGTCGACGCGCCACTGTCGCCCCAGGCCCGCAAAGCCGTGCAGAGGATCAAATGAGCCTCATCGCCATCGCCATGAACCTGCTGCTGGCGGTGCTGCTGCTCGCCGCCCTCTTCATGGGTTGGCGGCTGAACCGCCGCCTCAAGGCGCTGCGCGACAGCCATGACGGCTTCGCCCAGGCCGTGGCCGAGCTGGACGCCGCGGCCCGCCGCGCCGAGCAGGGCCTGGCCGATCTGCGCGCGGCCACGGACGAGGCCGCCGAGACGCTCAGCGACCGCATCGAGAAGGCCCGCCAGCTCAGCCAGCGCCTCGACCGCCAGCTCAAGGACGGGCCGGCGCTGCGCGACGAGGACGCCGACGAGGCCGAGCGCGCGGCCGAACGCCGCCTGGGCGCCCTGCTCTCCGGCGCGCACGAGCTGCGCCCGCCGCGGCCCCGTTCCGATCCCGCCCGTCCGCGGCCGACCAGCCGCATGGGCCGGGCCTTCGACGAAGACCTGTTCGACTCGCCCGACGCGCCGCCGTCCGGGTCCCTGCGCGGAGACCGCCGGTGAAGTCCATTCCCCGCATCCTGCCGATCGTCGGCGTCGCCATGGGCGGCGTCCTGGCCGTCAACGCCCTGTCGGGCGCCCAGGCCCTGCCGGACCTCGTCTCCGGCGCCCGCGCCTTCGCCGAGGAGGCGATGGGCGCAGGCGAGGGCGAACCGGATACGCCCGCCGCGCCCGAGGCCGAGGCCGCGCCCACCGGCGAGGCGGCCGACGCGGCGGCCAGGACCATCATCCCGAAGCCCGCCCAGGTCTGCGCGCCCACCGCCGCCGAACTGGCCCGTGAAGCCGGGCTTTCCCCCGCCGAGCTGCAGGTCCTGCAGAGCCTCGGCGACCGCCGGGGCC
>CAYQPL010000006.1:47145-47479 GCA_964419395.1 uncultured Phenylobacterium sp.
GCCAGCTGGAGAAGCGCGAAGCCTCCCTCGACACCCAGCTCGCCCTGATGGCGGCGGCCGAGACCAAGCTCGACGCCAAGGTCAAGGCGCTGAACGATCTCAAGGCCCAGATCGAAGGGCTGATGGGCGAGGCGGCCGAGCGGGAGGACGCCGAGGTGGCCCGCATGGTCAAGGTGGTCGAGGGCATGAAGCCCAAGGACGCCGCCGCCCGCATGGTGGTGCTGGACGACTCCGTGCGCCTGCCGATCGCCTCCAAGATGAAGGAGCGCGCCCTGTCGGCGGTGCTGGCGGCCATGCCGCCGGCCGAGGCCAAGAGGCTGACCGAAAGCCTCGC
>CAYQPL010000007.1:0-16634 GCA_964419395.1 uncultured Phenylobacterium sp.
GCTCCTACGGCATCGGCGTCTCGCGCCTGGTGGGCGGCATCATCGAGGCCAGCCACGACGAGGCGGGCATTGTCTGGCCTGAGGCGGTGGCGCCGTTCGGGGCGGCGGTGATCAACCTGCGCCCGGGGGATGCGGGCGTCGATCTGGCCTGCGAGCTGGCCTACGCCGCGCTGAAGGCCGCCGGCAAGGACCCGCTGCTCGACGACACCGACGAGCGGCCGGGCGCCAAGTTCGCGGCCATGGACCTGATCGGCGCCCCCTGGCAGCTGATCGTCGGGCCCAAGGGGCTGGCCGAGGGCAGGGTCGAGATCAAGCGCCGCGCCACGGGCGAGCGCCAGAGCCTGCCCCTGGACGAGGCGCTGAAGGCGATCACCGCGTGAACGGCGCCGCCGCGCCCTTCGGCCGCTGGGAGCGGATGCTCGCCGGCCGCTATCTCCGCGCCAAGCGCAGCCAGGGTGGGGTGGCGCTGATCTCGATCATCTCCTTCGTCGGCATCATGCTGGCCGTGGCCGTGCTGATCATCGTCATGTCGGTGATGAACGGCTTCCGCGGGGAGCTGCTCGATCGCACCCTGGGCTTCAACGGCCACATCTTCGTCTCCGGCGGCTCGCTGGTGGAGCCCGACGTCCAGCGGCTGGCCGGCGAGATCGCCGCCCTTCCGGGGGTGACCCAGGCCGCGCCCATGGTCGAGGCGCAAGCCATGGCCCTCGGCCAGGGCCAGATCAGCGGCGTGGTGGTGCGCGGCATCTCCGCGGCCGACCTGCGGGCGACCGAGATCGTCTCGGGGAACATCGTGCGCGGCTCGCTGGAGGGCTTCGGCGAGGGGGAGTATGGCGGCGATCTGATCGTGGTCGGCGATCGCCTGGCCGAGACGCTCGGTCTGCAGCCGGGCGATCCCATGACGCTCATCTCGCCCAGCGGCGGGGCGACCGCCTTCGGCTTCACGCCGCAGCGGAAGACCTACACGGTGGCGGCCACCTTCACCGTCGGGATGAGCGAATACGACCAGCTCTTCATCTACATGCCGCTGCCGCAGGCCCAGCTCTTCTTCGGGCGCGAGGGGGTGGTGGACGTGGTCGAGATCCGCGTGGCCGACGCCGACCGGGCGATGACCATGAAGCCGCAGGTGGCCGAACTGGCTGGCCCCAGCGCCATCGTCACCGACTGGACCCAACGCAACGCCAGCTTCTGGAACGCGCTCAAGGTGGAGCGCAACGTGATGCGGCTGATCCTGATGCTGATCGTCGCCATTGCGGCCATGAACATCATCTCGGGCCTGGTCATGCTGGTGAAGAACAAGGGCCGCGACATCGCCATCCTGCGCACCATGGGGGCGGGGCGGGGCGCCATCCTGCGGGTCTTCTTCATGGCCGGCGCCTCGGTCGGCGCGCTCGGCACGCTGGTCGGCCTGGTTCTGGGCGTGCTCTTCTGCCTCTTCATCGGCCCCATCCAGACCTTCGTGGAATGGGTGACGGGTGCCGAGGTCTTCAGTTCGGACATCTACTACCTCGCCCATATCCCCGCCCAGGTGGACTGGCGCGAGGTGCTGATCATCGTCGGATGGGCGCTGGGGGTGTCGTTCGTCGCCACCCTGCCGCCGGCCCTGCGCGCCTCGCGCCTCGATCCGGTGGAGGCGCTTCGCTATGAGTGAGGTTCCGGTTCTCTCCGTCCGCGGCCTCGAACGGACCTATGTCACCGGCGACCGCAGCCTGACCGTGCTGCGCGGCGTGGACCTCGACGTCCACCCCGGCGAGATCGTCGGCCTGATCGGTCCGTCGGGCTCGGGCAAGTCGTCCCTGCTGCACGCCGCGGGCCTGCTGGAGCGGCCGAACGCTGGCGAGATCGCCATCGAGGGCCGCGACTGCACGCGCATGAGCGAGCGGGCCCGCACCCGCGTTCGGCTCGGCTCCATCGGCTTCGTCTACCAGTTCCACCACCTGCTGGCGGAGTTCACGGCGCTCGACAATGTCGCCCTGCCGCAGATGATCGCCGGCGCGGCCCAGGGCCCGGCGCGCGAGCGGGCGGGGCGGCTGCTCGGTCAGCTCGGCCTGGCCGACCGTATCGAGCACCAGCCGGCCCAGATGTCGGGCGGCGAGCAGCAGCGGGTGGCCATCGCCCGCGCCCTGGCCAACGCCCCGCGCCTGTTGCTGGCCGACGAGCCCACGGGGAACCTCGATCCCACGACCTCGGCCGAGGTGTTCGCCAGCCTCTACCAGCTGGTCCGCGAGACCGGGGTGGCGGCGGTGATCGCCACCCACAATTTCGAGCTCGCCCGCCATATGGACCGGGTGCTGGCGCTCAAGGACGGCCATCTGGAGCCCCAGTCGGTCTTCTGAGGCGGCGGCCGTTCAGGCCTCTGGAAGGAAGCGCGTGCCGCCGTCGGGGTCGATCTCGGCCCCGGGATTGTGCGCGACCTCCCAGACGTGGCCGTCAAGGTCGGCGAAATAGCCGGAATAGCCGCCCCAGAACACCGCCTCGGGCGGCTTCAGGGCCTTTGCGCCCGCCGCCAAAGCCTCGGCGAAGATGGCGTCCACCTCGGCGCGGTCGCGGCCGTTGATGGCGATGGTGACGCCGCTGAAGGTCCCGTCGATGGGATGCTTGGCGTCCTGCGCCAGGGCCTCGCGGCCGAAGAGCCCCAGAACCATTCCGGGCAGCTGATAGAAGCAGACCGCGTCCATGGCGCTCACCGGGCGCCAGCCGAGGCCCCCCTCATAGAAGCGGCGCGCGCGCGGCAGGTCGGCGACCCCCAGGGTGATCAGGCTGATGCGTTGGTCCATGGCGGCGCTCCTGTGCGACGGGCTTGACGATGAGAACAAAACCAGAATAAGAACATTTATCGAACATCCACAAGTGGGCCACAGGGGAGTTGGTGATGGTCATTCGTCTGGCGCGGGAATCGCTGGCATTTGCTTCGGTGGCGGGCTTCGTTTGGATGGTCTGCCAGGTCGCCTACCTGGTGGGCTGACGGCGCGGCGGTGCGGAGGTGAGGATGAGCGAACAGCAGGCCGGCGGCTTCGTCCATCTGCGCGTCCGCTCGGCCTACTCCCTGCTCGAAGGCGCTATCAAGGCCGACGCCATCGGCAAGCTGGCCGCGGCGGAAGACATGCCGGCCGTGGCGCTCACCGACCGCACCAATCTCTATGGCGCCCTGGAATTCTCGGTCGCCACGCAAGGGGAGGGCGTCCAGCCCATCGTCGGCTGCGCCCTGGCCGTCACTGGCATCGGCGACCGCCTGCCGGAGAAGTGGGCGCGAACCCCTACCATCGTGCTCTTGGCCCAGACCGAGACGGGCTATCTCAACCTCTCCAAGCTGTCCTCGGCCGCCTTCATCGACAGTGTCGGCGGGGTGGAGGAGGCGGCCGTGCCCTGGTCGAAGGTGGTCGCGCACGCCGAGGGCCTGATCCTCCTCTCCGGCGGCTGGGACGGGCCGGTCGATCCCCTGATGGCGGCCGGCAAGGTGGCCGAGGGGCGGGCGGCGCTTTCTGAGATGCACCGGGTCTTCGGGGACCGCTTCTATGTGGAGCTGCAGCGCCACGGCCTGCAGGCCCAGGCCTTCGCCGAGCCGGAGCTCGTCGCCTTCGCCTACGAGCACGACGTGCCGCTGGCCGCGACCAACGACGTCTATTTCCCCGAGGCGGAGATGCACGAGGCGCACGATGCGCTGCTCTGCATCGCCGACGGCGCCTTCGTCGGCCAGGACGAACGCCGGCGGGTGACGTCGGAACACTGGTTCAAGCCGGCCGAGGAGATGCGGGCGCTTTTCGCCGATCTTCCCGAGGCTTGCGACAATACGCTGGATATCGCGCGCCGCTGCGCCTTCATGGTCCACAAGCGCGATCCGATCCTGCCCCGCTTCCCCACCGAAGGCGACCGCAGCGAGGCCGAGGAACTGGCCCACCAGGCCCGCGAAGGCCTGAAGGCCCGCATGGCCGTGGGGCAGGCGAACCACGCGCCGGAGGCGGAGTATTTCGAGCGGCTGGACCGGGAGATCGGGGTCATCACCCAGATGGGCTTCCCCGGCTACTTCCTGATCGTGTCGGACTTCATCAAGTGGGCCAAGGCGCAGGGCATTCCGGTCGGGCCGGGCCGGGGCTCGGGGGCCGGCTCGCTGGTCGCCTATTCGCTGACCATCACCGACCTCGACCCGCTGCGCTACGGCCTGCTCTTCGAGCGCTTCCTCAATCCGGAGCGGGTGTCGATGCCCGACTTCGACATCGACTTCTGCCAGGACCGGCGCGAGGAGGTGATCGCCTACGTCCAGCAGCGCTATGGCCGCGACCGCGTGGCCCAGATCATCACCTTCGGCACCCTGCAGGCGCGCGCCGTGCTGCGCGACGTCGGCCGGGTGCTGCAGCTGCCGCTGGGCCAGGTCGACCGGCTGGCCAAGATGGTGCCGGCCAACCCGGCCAATCCCGTGACGCTGGCCAAGGCCATCGAGATCGAGCCGCGCCTGCGCGCCGCCCGGGACGAGGACGAGGCCGTCGCGCGCCTGCTGGACGTGGCCCTGAAGCTGGAGGGACTCTACCGCAACGCCTCGACCCACGCCGCCGGCGTGGTGATCGGCGACCGGCCCCTGACCGAACTGACGCCCCTCTACCAGGACCCGCGCTCGGACCTGCCCGCCACCCAGTTCAACATGAAGTGGGTCGAGAGCGCGGGGCTGGTGAAGTTCGACTTCCTGGGCCTGAAGACCCTGACGGTCATCCATAAGGCCCTGGGCTTCCTCGAACAGCGCGGGGCGGGCGTCGATCTGGCCGCCCTGCCGCTCGACGACGCCAAGACCTACGAGCTGATGTCCAACGGCCAGACGGTCGGGGTCTTCCAGATGGAAGGCCAGGGCATGCGCGACACCCTGCGCCAGCTGCGGCCCAACTCCATCGAGGACGTCACCGCCGTCGGCGCCCTCTATCGCCCGGGCCCGATGGACAACATTCCGGCCTTCGTCGACTGCAAGTTCGGTCGCCGCGAGATCGACTATCTGCACCCGTCCCTGGAGCCGGTGCTCAAGGAGACCTACGGCATCATCGTCTACCAGGAGCAGGTGATGCAGATCGCCCAGATCCTGGCCGGCTACTCGCTGGGCGGCGCGGACCTGCTGCGCCGCGCCATGGGCAAGAAGAAGAAGGACGAGATGGCCAAGCAGAAGGCCATGTTCGTCGAAGGCGCCGCCGGCCGCGGCGTGCCCGAGGCCCAGGCGGCCTCCATCTTCGAGCTGGTGGACAAGTTCGCAGGCTACGGCTTCAACAAGAGTCACGCGGCCGCCTACGCCGTCGTCTCCTACCAGACCGCCTGGCTCAAGGCGAACGCGCCGGTGGAGTTCATCGCCGCCTCGATGAGCCTCGACATCGCCAACACCGACAAGCTGGCCGTCTTCTATCAGGACGCCAAGCGCTTCGAGGTGAAGATCCGCGCGCCCGACATCAATGTCTCGGGCGCCGACTTCGAGGTGAAGGACGGCGAGGTGCTCTATGCGCTAGGCGCCATCCGCAATGTGGGCCTGGCGGCCATGCAGCACGTGGCCGAGGTGCGGCGCGAGGGTGGGCCCTTCCGCGACATCTTCGACTTCGTCGAGCGGGTCGATCCCAAGCACGTCAACAAGCGCACCTTCGAGACCCTGGCCCGCGCCGGCGCCTTCGACTCCATCCACGCCAACCGCGCCCAGCTGGTCGCCGCCGCCGACACCCTGATCGCCTACGCCCAGAGCATGGCCGCCGACCGGGCCTCGGCCCAGGCGAGCCTGTTCGGCGGCGACCAGGCCGGGGTGGGGCGGCCGCGCCTGCCGCGGGCGGAGATGTGGACGCCGTCGGAGCGCCTGGACGAGGAACTCTCGGCCGTCGGCTTCTACCTGTCCGGCCATCCGCTGGAGGACATGGTGCCGGCCCTGCGCCGCCGCCGCACGGAGCTCCTGTCCGACGTCATCCCCCGCGCCGAGGCCGGGGCCGAGGTCTTCCGCATGGCCGGCATCGTCCGGCGCAAGCAGGAGCGCGCCTCGCAGTCGAGCGGCGAGAAGTTCGCCTTCGTCTCCCTGTCGGATCCGAGCGGCGAGTACGAGGTGCTCTTCCCGCCGGAATCCCTGCGCCGCTGCCGCGACCTGCTGGAGCCCGGCCGCGCCGTCTCCGTCAAGGTGCGGGCGAGGGCCAGGGACGGGGAGGTGCGCTTCTTCGGCGACGACGCCGAGCCGGTGGAGAAGGTGGTCGAGAACGCCGTCGCCGGCCTGCGCGTCCACGTCGCGCCGCGCAGCGCCGAGATCGAGGCGCTCAAGCGCCGGCTGGAGACCGCGGCCAACGCCCGCGGCGGCGAGGTCGTGCTGACCGCGCCGGTGGGCGAGGGCCGCGAGGGGGAGGTCAAGCTGCCGGGCCGGTTCACGCTTGACGCTGCCGTCCGGGGCGCGCTGAAGACCGCGCCGGGCGTGCTTTTCATCGAGGATCTCTAGACCCTCGGGAGGTCTTCAGCGCGGCGGGCGGCCACAGGGACGCAAGCGGCGCTACGCGCTTGCTTTTTCCGCAAGTCCGCCTTATTTGCCGCCCCATCACACACGCAGGCGTTCGGCGACCGGCGGGGAGACATCCCGCAGGTATCCGTTCCGGGCCCCCGAAAGGGGGTTTTGGCCTGCGGAGGCGCACCGGAAAAAGGAGCATTCTTATGGCGCTGCCCGACTTCTCCATGCGTCAGCTTTTGGAAGCTGGCGCTCACTTCGGCCACCAGACCCACCGCTGGAACCCGAAGATGGAGCGCTACATCTTCGGCGCTCGGTCGAACATCCACATCATCGACCTGTCGCAGACCATCCCGCTGCTGCACCAGGCCCTGGTCAAGGCGCGCGACGTCGCCGCCGGCGGCGGCCGCATCCTGTTCGTCGGCACCAAGCGCCAGGCCTCCGAGCCGGTGGCCACGGCCGCCAAGCGCTGCGCCCAGTACTATGTGAACCACCGCTGGCTGGGCGGCACGCTCACCAACTGGCGCACCGTCTCGGGCTCGATCGCCCGCCTGCGCGAGCTGGAAGGCGTGCTGGACGGCGAGGGCCAGGGGCGCGGCAAGAAGGAGCTGCTGCAGCTCACCCGCGAGCGCGACAAGCTGGAACTGTCCCTGGGCGGCATCAAGGACATGGGCGGCATTCCCGACCTGATGTTCGTGATCGACACCAACAAGGAGTCGATCGCCATCCAGGAAGCCCGCAAGCTGAACATCCCGGTGATCGCCATCCTCGACACCAACTGCGATCCGGCCGGCATCACCTATCCGATCCCGGGCAATGACGACGCCGCCCGCGCCCTGCAGCTCTACTGCGACCTGATGGCGGACGCGATCCTCGACGGCCTGACGGCCGGCCAGATCGCCGCCGGCGTCGACCTGGGCGCCTCGGAAGCCCCGATGGAGCCGGCGCTCGCCCAGACCGCGGCCGCCGAACCGGCGCCGGAAGCGGCGACCGAACAGTCCTAATCGGGAGCCGCCGCCCGCCCCGGGCGGCGGCCTCGACATCAAACTGTGACGGCTGGGCTTCATCAGGAGCCCAGTCGCTGATTCTAGATCGAAGGAGCCGACCATGGCGGAGATCACCGCTGCGCTGGTCAAGGAACTGCGCGAGAAGTCCGGCGCGGGTATGATGGACTGCAAGAAGGCCTTGCAGGAGAACAACGGCGACATCGAAGCGGCCACCGACTGGCTGCGGTCCAAGGGCCTCTCCAAGGCCGCCAAGAAGTCCGACCGCGCCGCGGCCGAGGGCCTGGTGGCCGCCGCCGTGCGCAAGGACGGCGAGGGCATGACCGGCGTGCTGGTCGAGCTGAACGCCGAGACCGACTTCGTGGCCCGCAACGAGCTGTTCCAGAAGGCCGCCAAGGACATCGCCCAGGTGGCGCTGGACCATGAGGGCGTCGAGGCCATCTCGGCGGCCAAGACGGCCGGCGGCGACACGGTCTCCGACACCATCACCAACCTGATCGCCACCATCGGCGAGAACATGATGCTGCGCCGCGCCGCGCGTCTGAGCGTGTCGCAGGGCGCCGTGGCCAGCTACGTCCACGCCGCCGCGGCCCCGGACCTCGGCCGCATCGGCGTGCTGGTGGCCATCGAGGGCGCCGGCGACCCGGCCAAGCTGCAGGAGGTCGGCCGCAAGATCGCCATGCACGTGGCGGCGACCAACCCGCTGTCCCTGTCGGCCGACGACCTCGATCCGGCCGCCATCGAGCGCGAGAAGGCCATCTTCACCGAGCAGGCCCTGGAATCGGGCAAGCCCGCCGGCGTGGTCGAGAAGATGGTCGAAGGCCGCATCCGCAAGTTCCTCGAGGAAGTCGTGCTGCTGAAGCAGGCCTTCGTCATGAACCCGGACCAGACGGTCGAGCAGCTGGTCGCCGACCTCGCCAAGGAAACGGGCGCGCCGGCGACCGTGAAGGGCTTCGTGCGCTTCGGCCTGGGCGAAGGCGTGGAGAAGAAGGCGGACGACTTCGCCGCCGAGGTGGCGCAGCTCAGCGGTCAGGCCTAAAGCTCGACCGACCTCATGCTGGGGCGCGGGGCGCGTTCGACGCGGCTCGCGCCCTTGCGCTATCTTGCCGCCGTCAGAATCGGAATCCCGCCCCCATGCCCGACGCCCCGCCCGCCCTCCGCTACAAACGGATCCTCCTGAAGGTCTCGGGCGAGGTCCTGATGGGGGACCAGGGCTTCGGCATCGACCCCAATACGCTGGAGGCGGTGGCCGAGGACATCGCCGAGGTGGTCAATCACGGCCTGGAGCTGTGCCTGGTCATCGGCGGCGGCAACATCTTCCGCGGCGTCTCCCTGGCGGGGAAGGGGATGGAGCGGGCCAGCGCCGACTATATGGGCATGCTGGCCACCGTCATGAACGCCCTGGCCCTGCAGGGCGCGCTGGAGAAGATCGGCGTCTTCACCCGCGTCCAGTCGGCCATCCCCATGGATGCGGTGTGCGAACCCTACATCCGCCGCCGGGCGCTGCGGCACCTGGAAAAGGGCCGCGTGGTCATCTTCGCCGCCGGCCTCGGCGCGCCCTTCTTCACCACTGACACCCCCGCGGCCCTGCGTTCGGCCGAGATGGGCTGCGAGGCCCTGTTCAAGGGCACCAGCGTCGACGGGGTCTACACGGCCGACCCGAAGAAGGTGGCCGACGCCGAGCGCTATGAGACGCTCAGCTATCAGGACGTGCTGGCCCAGGACCTGCGGGTCATGGACGCCTCGGCCATCGCCCTGATGCGCGACAACCAGATCCCGATCGTGGTCTTCTCGATCCGCGAGCGCGGGAACTTCCTGAAAGTGCTCAAGGGCCAGGGCGTCTTCACGACCATCGCCTGACCCAAGGATTGGAGGAGCCCCATGGCCACCGCAGAGAAGCCGGTTCTTTCGAAGTACAAGGATCGCATGGACAAGGCCGTCACGGCGCTGAAGGAGGAGTTCGGCTCCCTTCGCACCGGCCGCGCCTCGTCGAGCCTGCTCGATCAGGTCACGGTCGAGGCCTACGGCTCGACGGTGCCGCTGAACCAGGTCGCCGCCGTCAGCGTGCCGGAGCCGCGGATGCTGATGGTCAATGTCTGGGACCGGGGCCTCGCCGTTTCCGTGGAGAAGGCCAGCCTCAACGCCGGCCTCGGCGTCAACCCGGTGGTCGACGGCCAGAACCTGCGCATCCCGATCCCGCCGCTGACCGAGGAGCGCCGCAAGGAGATGGTCAAGCTGGCCGGCAAGTACGCCGAGCAGCAGCGCATCGCCGTGCGCAACGTCCGCCGCGACGCCAATGACGACCTGAAGAAGGCCGAAAAGGACGGCGTCATCAGCCAGGACGAGCAGAAGCGCATGGAGGGCGAGGTCCAGAAGCTGACCGACGAGGCGATCAAGCGGGTGGACGACGCCTTGAAAACCAAAGAACAAGAGATCATGCAGGTCTGATCGTCAGACTGCGGTCCGACGCGCGAAGGAACGCCCATGGCCTCAAGCCGAGAGCCCGCCGCCGCGACTTCGCCCGCAGCCTTCGCCGCGGGCGAGGGTCTGCACGTGGCCCTGGTCATGGACGGCAACGGCCGTTGGGCCAAGCGCCGGGGCCTGCCGCGCACGCTCGGCCATCGCGCCGGGGTGGAGGCCCTGAAGCGGACCGTGGCCGCCGCGCCGGACCTGGATGTCCGCTGCCTGACGGTCTTCGGCTTCTCCACCGAGAACTGGAGCCGGCCGGCGGCCGAGGTCGCCGAACTGATGGCCCTGCCGAAGCGCTACTTCGAGAGCGATCTCGACCGGCTGGAGCGCGAGGGCGTGCGGGTGCGGGTCATCGGCCGCCGCGAGGGCCTGAACGCCGAACTCGTCGACATCATCGGCCAGGCCGAGGGCCGGACGGCGCACAACGACCGCTTCCTGCTGCAGATCGCCTTCAACTATGGCGGCCAGGCCGACATCACCGACGCCGCCCGCCGCTTCGCCCAGGCCGTGGCGGAGGGACGGGCGCGGCCGGAGGACCTGACCGCGGCCGCCTTCGCCGCCGAAATCTCCACGGCCGGGGCGCCGGCGCCCGACCTGATCGTCCGGCCGTCCGGCGAGCAGCGCCTCTCCAACTTCCTCCTCTGGGAGGCGGCCTACGCCGAGCTTGTGTTCCAGGACGTGCTCTGGCCCGACTACGGGGCCGAACACCTCAAGGCGGCCATCGCCGAGTTCCGCACCCGCGAGCGGCGCTATGGCGGGGCCGTCGCCGATGACGCCCTTGCCGCCGGCTAAGCGCTTCGACTGGTCCAACCTCGCCATTCGCGCGGCCTCCGCCCTGGTGCTGGTCCCCGCGGCGGTGGGCGCGGTGTGGTGGGGCGGCTGGCCCTTCCTCCTGCTGATGGCCGTCGGCGTGGCGCTGCTGGCCATCGAGTGGGGGGGCATGACGGCGCCGCGGGCGCCGTTGCGGGTGCTGACCTCCGTCCTCGTGGCGGTCCTGGCCGGGGTGTTCCTGGTCTATCTTCGCTATGTCTCGGCCGCCTGGCTGGTCCTGCTGGCGGGCGCCGCGCTCGCCGCCTTCGTGGCCCGCCGCGTCGCCGAGCGTCCGGCCGATGCGGCCTTCGGCGTCCTCTATATCGGCGCCCCCTGCCTGGCGCTGGTCTGGCTGCGCGGCACGCCGGACGGGCGGCTGTGGGTGCTGATGCTGTTCGCCGTCACCTGGGCGGCCGATATCGCCGCCTTCCTGGTCGGCAGCCTGCTGAAGGGCCCCAAGCTCTGGCCGAGGTTCTCGCCGAACAAGACGTGGTCCGGCTTTGCGGGCGGCCTGGTCGCCGCGACGCTCGCCGGCTTCCTGTGTTCGCGCCTCCTGGGCGACGAACTCGGCGGCCTGGCGGGCGCCGGCATAGGGCTCTTCGGGGGCCTTGCCACTATGGGGGGCGACCTCTGGGAATCGATGCTCAAGCGCCGGTTCGGGGTGAAGGATTCCGGCGACCTCATCCCCGGCCACGGCGGTCTCCTCGACCGCGTCGACGGCCTCATGTTCGCCGTCATCGTCCTGTCTGTCGCCCGTCTGGCGGAGCTCCTCGCATGAACGCCCACACCTTTCCGCGCAAGGTCACGGTCCTGGGCTCCACAGGCTCGGTGGGCATGTCCACCCTCGACCTCTTCGAGCAGGCCGGGGTGGAGCTGGAGATCGTCGGCCTGACCGCGGGCCGCAATGTCGAGCGGCTCGCCGAACAGGCCCTGCGCTGGCGCCCTCAGCTGGCCGTCGTCGAGGACGAGGCCGCCCTGCCGGAGCTGCGCGAGCGGCTCAAGGGCTCGGGCGTCGAGGCGGCGGCCGGCGCCCAGGCGGTCAGCGACGTGGCGGCGGCCGAGGCCCAGTGGGTGATGTCGGCCATCGTCGGCTTCGCGGGTCTGGCCCCGACCCTGGCGGCCGCCCGCGCCGGCGCCATCGTGGCCCTGGCCAACAAGGAGAGCCTGGTCTGCGGCGGGCCGGGCCTGCTGCGGACGGCCAAGCTGGCCGGGGGCGCGGTGATCCCGGTGGATTCCGAGCATTCGGCCATCTTCCAGGTGCTGGATTCCCGCGTGACCGAACAGGTCAACCGGGTGATTCTCACCTCCTCGGGCGGGCCGTTCCGCACCTGGACCCGCGAGCAGATGGCGCACGCCACGCCCGAACAGGCGGTGGCTCATCCGAACTTCAGCATGGGCGCCAAGATTTCGGTCGATTCCGCGTCCATGATGAACAAGGGGCTCGAGATCATCGAGGCCGCCTACCTGTTCGCCATGCCGCCGGAGCGCCTCGAGGTCTTGATCCACCACCAGCAGATCATCCACTCGATGGTGGAGTACGCCGACGGCTCGACCCTGGCCCAGCTCGGCCCGCCGGACATGCGCGCCCCGATCGCCTGCGCCTTCGCCTGGCCCGAGCGCCTGGCCTGGCCGGCGCCGCGCCTCGACCTGGTCAAGAGCGGCCCGCTCACCTTCGAGGAGCCGGACGCCGAGCGCTTTCCCGCGCTCGCCCTGGCCAAGGCGGCGCTGTCGGCCGGCGGCTGTGCGCCGGGCGCCCTCAATGCGGCCAACGAGGTGGCGGTGGCCGCCTTTCTTGACCGTCGTATCGGCTTTCTCGATATTGCCGCCACAGTGGCGGAGACGCTCGAGCGGATGGACCGCGAAGGGGCGCTCGCGGGGGCGGGCGGAGACACATTCGAAACGGCGCGGCAGACCGATGCGGCTGCACGGCGCATTGCCTCGGCGGTCGCCGCCGGGCTAGCCGATGCCTGATTGGCCCAAGGAGTAGCCCCCGATGCTCGCCATCCTGCAGACTGCGCTGACCTACATCATCCCCTTCCTGCTGGTGCTGACCCTGGTCGTCACCATCCACGAGCTGGGTCACTACTGGGCCGCGCGCGCCTGCGGCGTGGCCATCGACCAGTTCTCCATCGGCTTCGGCCGCAAGATCTTCGGCTGGCGCGACAAGCGCGGCGTCGAATGGCGCGTGGGCTGGATCCCCCTGGGCGGCTTCGTCCGCTTCTCGGGCGACGAGAACGCCGCCAGCGTGCCGGACCAGGAGAACCTCGAGGCGCTCCGCCGCAAGATCGAGTCGGAGCAGGGCCGGGGGGCCGCTGACCGCTACTTCCACTTCAAGCCGGTGTGGCAGCGCGCCTTCATCACCGCCGCTGGGCCCTTCGCCAACTTCGTCCTGGCCGTGGTGCTGTTCGCCGCCCTGCTGATGAGCGTGGGCGAGACGGTGGTGCCCGCCCGGGTGGCGGCCGTCCAGGCCGGCAGCCCGGCGGCCGAGGCGGGCTTTCAGGTCGGCGACGTGGTCGTCGAGGCCAACGGCCAGACGATCGACAACTTCTTCGACCTGCAGCAGATCATCGCCGTGCGCTCCAACGCCATGACCGAGTTCGTGGTCGAGCGGGGCGGGCGGACGGTCAGCCTGACCGCCACGCCGGAACGGCGTCTGGTCACCGACCGGATGGGCGGCGAGCAGAAGATCGGCGTCCTTGGCATCTCCAGTCCGGCCGGCTCGGGCGAGCGCACAGTTCGCCGCTACGGCCCGGTCGAGGCCGTCGGCGCCGGGGTGGAGCGGACCTGGCGGGTGCTGAGCACGACCGTCTACTACCTCGGCCGCGTGGTCACCGGCCGTGAGAGCGCCGACCAACTCGGGGGGCCGCTGCGGATCGCCCAGGCCTCCGGCCAGGTGGCCCAGGTGGGCGCCCAGGGGGCCCCGGACGCCGCGGCCATGCTGCTGGGCAGCGCCGTGGCCCTGCTGGGCCTGGCGGCGGTGCTCTCGGTGGGCATCGGTTTCATGAACCTGCTGCCCGTTCCCGTCCTCGATGGCGGCCATCTGCTCTTCTACGCCTACGAGGCGGTCGCCCGGCGCCCTCTTGCGGCCAAGGTTCAGGCGGCAGGATACCGGGTAGGCCTTGCACTGCTGCTCGGATTGATGTTGTTCGCCACTTGGAACGATCTGCAGCAACTGCGTGTGTTCAAACTCCTCGGCGGTCTGGGCTCCTAGGCTCCCGCTTCCCTCCGTTACGGCTGATCAGATGCAAAGACCTCGCGCTCGGGGCGCTGCGCTCGTTTCCGGCTTCGCCATGCTCCTGTCCTCGACGGCGCTCGTCGCGCCGACCGTGGCCCTGGCGCAGGCCCAGACCCAGGTGGCGCAGCGCATCGTCGTGCGCGGCAACGAACGCATCGAGCAGGCGACGGTCCTCTCCTACCTGCCGATCCAGCCGGGGGACACGGTCGATTCCCAGACCCTCGACCTGGCGCTGAAGGCGCTCTACCGCACCGACCTCTTCGCCGACGTGAAGATCTCCGCCGTCGGCGGCGAGGTGGTGGTCGAGGTGGTCGAGAACCCGATCATCAACCGCGTCATCTTCGAGGGGAACAAGGGGCTCAAGGAAGACAAGCTCCGCGACGAGGTGACCCTTCGTCCGCGCAGCATTTTCACCCGCGCCCGGGTGCAGCAGGACGTCCAGCGGATCGTCGAGCTCTATCGCCGATCGGGCCGCATTTCGGCCGAGGTGACGCCCAAGGTGGTCGAGCTGCCGCAGAAGCGCGTCGACGTGATCTTCGAGATCGACGAAGGCGCCAAGAGCGGGGTGCTGCGCACCAACTTCCTCGGCAACACCGAGTTCTCCGACAACGATCTGCGCGACGTCGTCGTGACCGAGCAGAGCGCCTGGTACAAGCTGTTCACCAGCAACGCCAACTACGATCCCGACCGTCTGGAGTACGACAAGGAGCAGCTGCGCGAGCACTATCGCAACCGCGGCTTCTACGACTTCCGCGTGGTGTCGGCGGTGGCCGAACTGGCGCCGGACAAGAACGGCTTCGTCGTCACCTACACCCTGGACGAGGGGCCCGAGTACCGTTTCGGCAAGGTCACGGTCGAGACCGAGCTCGAACGCCTCAACAAGGAAACCCTGACCCAGCTGCTGCCCATTCGTGAGGGCCAGATCTATCAGGACGAGCGGATCGAGCAGGCGACCGACGCGCTGACCTTCGCCGCCGGCGCCGCGGGCTTCGCCTTCGTCGACGTGCGCCCGCGCTACACGGCCAATCGCGAGACCAAGACCGTCGACGTGACCTTCCAGGTGCGCGAGGGCCCGCGCGTCTATGTCGACCGCATCGACATCGTGGGCAACACCCGCACCCTCGACTACGTCGTGCGGCGCGAGATGAACCTGGTGGAGGGCGACGCCTACAACCGGGTGCTGGTCGATCGTTCGCGCAACCAGATCCGTGGCCTCGGCTTCTTCAAGGACGTCAACATCGAGGAGATCCCCGGCGCGGCGCCCGACCGGACCAGCCTGCGCGTGGAAGTCGAGGAGCAGCCCACCGGCGAGCTCTCCTTCAGCGCCGGCTACTCCTCGGTCGTCCAGCTGATCCTCGACCTCGGCGTCACCGCGCGGAACTTCCGCGGCCGCGGCCAGAACCTTCGCGCCCGCGTCTCGGTCGGGTCCCTGCGTCAGCAGGTGGACCTGTCCTTCACCGAACCGCGCTTCCTCGGCCGCGACCTGGGCGCGGGCGTCGACCTCTATTCCTACAAGTACGACCTGACCGACTATTCGGCCTACAAGACCAACACCATCGGGGCGGGGCTGCGCCTGGGCTTCCCCCTGACGCTCTATTCCCGCGGCTCGCTGCGCTACACCCTGCGGCGCGACGAGGTGGAGATCCCGGCGTCCTACTGCGATCCCACGGCGCCGATCGTCTCGATCTCGCTGTGCGCCCAGCGCGGCCAGTACACCACCTCGCTCATCGGCTATGGCCTGCGCCTGGACCGCCGCAACGACCCGATCAATCCGACGCGGGGCTTCTACACCGCGCTCAACCAGGACCTGGCCGGCGTCGGCGGCGACGTGAACTATCTGAAGACCGAGATCGAGGGGGGCTGGTACTACGGGTTCTCGCCGAGCTTCATCTTCAGCGCCACCAGCTCGCTCGGCTATGGCGACGGCTGGAACGGCGACACGGTGCGGATCAACGACCGCTTCTACAAGGGCGGCAACAGCTTCCGTGGCTTCGAGACGGCCGGCATCGGCCCGCGCGACCTCAACGCCAGCCGCAGCGACGCCCTGGGCGGCAAGGCCTACGCCATCGGCTCGGTCGAGCTGACCGTCCCCACCTTCCTGCCCGAACAGTACGGGGTGAAGGCCGCCCTGTTCTCCGACTTCGGGACCTTGGGCATGCTGGACGATGAGGATAAGCTGACCACGGCCGGCGTCGTCGATCCGAACATCAAGGACGACATGTCCCTGCGCGCTTCGGCGGGCGTCAGCATCTTCTGGCGTTCGCCCATGGGGCCGATCCGCTTCGACTTCAGCCAAGTTTTGGCCAAAGAAGACTACGACAAGACCGAAACCTTCCGGTTCTCCACCTCAACGAGGTTCTGATTTTATGACCATGAAACCCCTCGCCGCCGGCGCCGCCGCCGCTGCGGCCCTCTCGCTCGCCGCTTCGTCGGCCGCGCTGGCGCAGACCGCCGCGGCGGCCCCGCAGGTGACGCCCGGCGCTGCGGTCCCCGGGGTCTGCGTGATGTCGGTCGAGGCCGCCATCGGCGACGAAAAAGTGGGGACGCTCCAGTTCCAGAGGAAGCTCTCCAAGTCATTTCGCCACGAGTCCTACTCACTGGAGCTGCAGCCCGAGGCCCAGCGCCAGCCGCCGCTGCGCTCGGAGCCACCCGCCTCGGCCGCGCCGGCGCCGCCGTTGGC
>CAYQPL010000007.1:16644-21414 GCA_964419395.1 uncultured Phenylobacterium sp.
GGTGGGCCAATACGTCAACACCCGCCTGCAACAGATTTCGACGCAGGTCGAAGCCGAACTGAAGGCCGAGGAAACCGCCATCAGCAACGAGGCCAAGGCCATCGAGGGCGCCCGCGCGACCCTGAGCCAGGACGCTTTCGACAAGCGTCGCGCCGACCTGCAGGTCCGCCTGAACGCCTATCAGCGCAAGGGCGCGCTGCGCGAGCGCGAGATGGCAGTCACCCAGCAGAAGGCCATTTCGCGCATCGGCCAGGAGATGGAGCCGCTGATCCGTCAGGTCTATCAGCAGAAGCAGTGCAGCCTGCTGCTCAACCGCGACGCCCTGCTGCTCGCCAATCCGGCCATGGACGTCACGTCCCAGGTCGTCACCGCCCTGAACGGCAAGATCACCCAGTTCGCTTTCGACCGGGAGCGTCTGGACCAGGCCGCCTCCGGCGCTCAGACTAACTAGGCGAACGACTCGGCACGAGGCGCGGGTCGCGCCTGGATTGACATGCCCGACCCGCGTTTCTTCGAGGACCTCGGTCCGATCAGCCTTTCCGATCTGGCCCAGCTGACGGGCGCCGAACCGGCGCCGGGCGTTGACGGCGCCCGCATGGCGCAGGGGGTCTCGATCCTCGATCGTGCCGGGCCGGACACCGTCACCTTCCTGTCCGACAAGCGGTTGGCCGCAGCGCTGGCGCGCAGCCGCGCCGGCGCCTGCTTCCTGCACCCCAGGCTCGCCGACCTCGCCCCGCCAGGGTGTGCGGTTCTGCTGACGCCGGCGCCCCAGGCGGCCTACGCCCTGGCGGCGCAGCGCCTGCACCGGCCCCGCGTCAGCGCCTCGACGGCCTTCGTTTCCCCTTCCGCCCGCGTCGAAGCCGGGGCGCAGATCGGCGCCGGGGCGGTCGTCGGCGATGCGGCGCAGATCGGCCGGGGATCGGTGATCGGCGCCGGGGCGGTGATCGGCGCCGGGGTGGCCATCGGGCGCGCCTGCGAGATCGGGCCGCGGGCCTCGCACAGCTTCGCCCTGATCGGCGACCGGGTGCGGATCTACGCCGGCGCGGTGATCGGCGAGGCGGGATTCGGCGCGACGCCGGGGCCGAAGGGCCTCATCGACGTTCCGCAGCTCGGCCGGGTCATCATCCAGGACGGCGTCACCATCGGCGCCAACAGCTGCATCGACCGCGGGGCCTTCGACGACACGGTGATCGGGGAGAACACCAAGATCGACAACCTGGTGCAGATCGCCCACAACGTCCGCGTCGGGCGCAACTGCGTCATGGCCGCCCATACGGGCATCTCCGGCAGCGTGACGATCGGCGACGGCGCCCAGTTCGGCGGCCGAGCCGGGGTCGCCGACCACGTGCTCATCGGCGAGGGGGCGCGCATCGCGGCCGCCGCCGGCGTCATGAAGGACGTGCCGGCGGGCGAGACCTGGGGCGGTTCGCCGGCCCGCCCGGTGAAGAGATGGATGCGTGAGACCGCCTGGCTTTCGAAGATGGCCTCGCGTCGTGGAGAGGGAGCGGGCGGATGAGCCGAAAGGCGCCAGTGAACGACAATCCGTCGGAGATCGATATTTCCGAGGTGCTGCGGCGCATCCCGCACCGCTATCCGTTCCTGCTTGTCGACCGCGCCGAGGACTATAAGCCGAGCGAGTCCATTGTCGGCATCAAGTGCGTGACCTTCAACGAGCCCTTCTTCGCCGGCCACTTCCCGGAATATCCGGTGATGCCCGGCGTGCTGATCGTCGAGGCCCTGGCCCAGACCGGGGCCGTCCTGATGTCGAAGTCCCTGGACGTCGACGTGGCCGGCAAGACGATCCTGTTCATCTCGGTGGACAACTGCCGGTTCCGCCATCCGGTGCGCCCGGGCGACGTCCTTCGCATGCCGGTCGAGGTGCTGCGCCACCGGGGGGACGTGTTCAAGTTCCGCGGACAGGCCATGGTGGGCGACAAGGTCGCCGCCGAGGCCGAGTTCGCCGCCATGGTAGTGGAGACCCAGTGAGCGTCGACATCCATCCCACCGCCATCGTCGCCAAGGGCGCCGAACTCGCCGACGGCGTCTCGGTCGGCCCCTATTCGATCATCGGCGAGCACGTGAAGATCGGGCCGCGGACCCAGGTCCTGGCGCACGTCGTGATCGAGAACCGCACGACCATCGGCGCCGACTGCACGGTGCGCAACTTCGCCAATCTGGGCGGCCCGCCGCACCACACCGGCTACAAGGGCGAGCCGACCGAGCTGGTGATCGGCGACCGCAACCGGCTGTGGGAACATGTGACGATGCATATCGGCACGCCCGACGGCGGCGGCGTCACCCGCGTCGGCAACGACGGCATGTACATGGCCACCAGCCACGTGGGCCACGACTGCGTCGTCGACGACAATGTCGTGCTGGCGCACTCCGCCACCCTGGGCGGCCACGTCCATGTGGGGGCCTTCGTCATGGTCAGCGGCCTGGCCGCCGTCCACCAGCACTGCCGGGTGGGGCGCTACTCCTTTATCGGCGGTCTGGCCGCCGTGACCAAGGATGTCATTCCCTACGGTCTTGTCTGGGGCAACCACGCCCACCTGGAAGGGCTGAACCTCGTCGGTCTCAAGCGGCGCAACTTCTCCCGCGAGATGGTCAGCAATCTGCGTTCGGCCTATCGCCTGCTGTTCGCCGAGGAGGGCACCTTCCAGGAGCGGGTCGAGGACACGGCGGCCACCTTCGGCGACAACGAGGCGGTGATGGAGATCATCGACTTCATCCGCGCCGACGCCAACCGTCCGCTCTGCCTGCCGGAGCGGGAGGTCTGAGCCTTGCGCAAGCTCGGGCTGATCGCTGGCGGCGGCGGATTGCCGGTGGAGATCGCCAGCGCCTGTGAAACGGCCGGGCGACCCTATTTCGTCGTCCGCCTGAAGGGCTCGGCCGGCCCCGAACTCGAGGCCTTCCCGGGCGCCGAGGTGGGCCTCGCCGAGCTCGGCAAGTGCATCAAGACGCTCAAGCGCGCCGGCTGCGAAGCGGTCTGCTTCGCCGGCCAGGTGGCCCGGCCGGACTTCGCCGCGCTGAAGCCGGACCTGCGCGGCATCGTCGCCCTGCCGGGCATCGTGGCGGCCGCCCGCCGGGGCGACGACGCCCTGCTGCGCGCCCTGCTTGCGGAGTTCGAAAAGGAGGGCTTCGTGATCGAGGGCGCCGACGAGGCCGTGGGCGACCTCCGCCTGCCCGTCGGAGCGCTCGGCGCGGTCACCGCCGGCCCGGCCGACGCCGAGGACGCCCTGCGCGCCCTGCAGGTGGCCCGCGAGATCGGCCGCCTGGACATCGGGCAGGGCGCCGTGGTCTGCGACGGCCTTGTCCTGGCGGTGGAGGCGCAGGAGGGCACCGACGCCATGCTGCGGCGGGTGGCCGAACTGCCCGAGGATATCCGTGGCCGACCGGGCGCCCCGCGCGGCGTGCTCGCCAAGGCGCCCAAGCCGATCCAGGAGACCCGCGTCGACCTGCCGACCATCGGCCTGGGGACGGTGCAGCGCGCCGCCCGCGCCGGGCTCGCCGGCATCGTCGGGGAGGCCGGCCGCCTCCTGGTCCTGGATCGCGACGAGGTGATCGCCCTGGCCGACGAACTGGGCCTCTTCATCCTGGGCGTGGACCCGCAAGCGCCGTGACCCGGCCGCTCTGCGTCATGCTGGTCGCGGCCGAAGCCTCCGGCGACGACCGCGGCGCAGGCCTGATGGCCGCCCTGAAGCGGCGGCTGGGCGCCGAGGGGGTCCGGTTCGTCGGCGTCGGCGGGAGCCGCATGGCCGAGGAGGGCCTGGCCAGCCCCTTCGACATCGCCGAGCTTTCCATTCTCGGCCTGCTGGAAGGGCTGCTGGCCTACCCGAAGGTCGTCCGCCGCGCCGACGAGACCGCCGCCCTGGCCGTGCGCGAGCGGCCCGACGTGGCCATACTGATCGACTCCTGGGGCTTCACCCTGCGCGTCGCCCAGCGGCTGAAGGCCCGGCTGCCCGACCTGCCCCTGGTGAAATATGTCGGTCCGCAGGTCTGGGCCTCGCGGCCCGGGCGGGCGGCGACCCTGGCCCGTTCGGTCGATCACCTCCTGTCGATCCACGCCTTCGACGCCCCCTTCTTCGAGGCGGAAGGCCTGCCGGTGACCTTCGTCGGCAACAGCGCGCTCAATGTGGATTTCTCGGGGGCCGATCCCGGCCGGCTGCGGCGGCGCCTCGAAATCGCGGCGGAGCGGGACATCCTGCTCGTCCTGCCGGGCAGCCGGCCCAGCGAGATCGCCCGCGTCCTGCCGCCGTTCGGCGAGGGCGTGCGTCTCCTGAAGGCCCAACGTCCGGACCTGGCGGTCGTGATACCGGCGGCCCCCACCGTGGCGGCCATGGTCAGGGATCAGGTCGCCGGCTGGCCTGACGAAGTGCATGTGGTGGAGGGCGAAGAGGCCAAGCTCGACGCCATGAAGGCGGCGACCGTCGCGCTTGCGTGTTCCGGCACGGTGACCACCGAACTGGCCCTGGCCGGCGCGCCGATGGTCGTCGGCTACCGCCTGGGCCCCGTGACCTACGCCATCCTCAAGCGGCTGATCCGCACGCCCTATGTGACGCTGTTCAACATCGCGGCCCAGGATTTCGTCGCGCCGGAGCTGATCCAGGGCGACTGTAACGGGCCGCGGATCGCCCGGGAGGTGGCCCAGCGGCTGGACGACAGGGCGGCGCGCGAGCGGCAGGTGAGGGCGCAGTACGAGGCGCTGGACAAAATGGGACGCGGGGGGCCCGCTACCACGGAGGCCCCCGCGCGGGGCCGTAAAGAGGT
>CAYQPL010000007.1:21424-26457 GCA_964419395.1 uncultured Phenylobacterium sp.
CGGAGCCTCGATCATTTCCTTCCACTGGGCGATCCAGCCGACCGTCCGCGCGAGCGCGAACAGCACGGTGAACATCTCCGGCGGGAAGCCGAGGGCCCGCAGGGTGATGCCCGAATAGAAGTCGACGTTCGGGTAGAGCTTGCGCTCGATGAAGAACTCGTCGTTGAGCGCGATCTTCTCGAGCTCCATGGCGACCTTCAGCAGCGGGTCGTCGCTGTGGCCGACCTCGGCGAGCACCTCGTGGCAGGTGGTCTGCATGACCTTCGCGCGCGGGTCGTAGTTCTTGTAGACCCGGTGGCCGAAACCCATGAGGCGGTAGCGGCGGTCCTTCACGCCCTGGACGTATTCGGGGATGTTATCCACCGAACCGCTCTCGGCGAGCATGTTCAGCGCTTCTTCGTTCGCGCCGCCGTGGCTCGGACCCCACAGGCAGGCGATGCCCGCGGCGATGCAGGCGAACGGATTGGCGCCCGACGAACCGGCCAGGCGGACGGTCGAGGTCGAGGCGTTCTGTTCGTGATCGGCGTGCAGGATGAAGATGCGGTCCATGGCGCGCGTCAGGACCGGATTGGGCTTCCAGTCCTCGGCCGGGACCGAGAAGCACATGCGCAGGAAGTTCTCGGCGTAGGACAGGTCGTTGCGCGGATGCACGAACGGCTGGCCCTTGGAGTACTTGAAGGCGCGGGCGGCGATGGTCGGCATCTTCGCGATCATGCGATGGGCCGAGATCATCCGCTGCTGCGGATCATCGATGTTGGTCGAGTCGTGATAGAAGGCCGAGAGGGCGCCGACGGCCCCGACCATGATCGCCATCGGGTGGGCGTCGCGGCGGAAGCCGGCGAAGAACCGGTCGAACTGCTCGTGCAACATCGTGTGGTAGGTGATGTTGTGCTCGAACTCGGAATATTCCGAGGCGCTCGGCAGCTCGCCGTGCAGCAGCAGGTAGCAGACCTCCAGGAAGCTCGACTTCTCGGCCAGCTGGTCGATCGGATAGCCGCGGTGCAGCAGGATGCCCGCGTCGCCGTCGATGTAGGTGATCTTGCTTTCGCAGCTGGCGGTCGAGGTGAAGCCCGGGTCGTAGGTGAAGACATCGGCCTCGGCGTAGAGCTTGCGCACGTCGACCACGTCTGGACCGGCCGTTCCCTTCAGAACGGGTAGTTCGACGGATTTGGCGCCGATATTGACCTTCGCCGTATCGCCCATGCCATCCCCTTTCCTGTAACTAGGAATTAAAACGTTCGTTCGCTTGGCCTTATAGCGCTTTACGCCGCGGGCGAAAGCGCATCGTCGAGCCGGGCCATGCTTTCGTCCCGACCCAGGGCCACCAGGGCCCCCGCCAGGTCCGGCGCAGGCGATCCCGCGGCCAGGCACATGCGCAGGGCGGGCCCGAACTTGCCGATGCCCACGGACTCGGATTCGGCGAACCCGCGGATCTCGGCCTCCAGCGCCGCAACCTCCCAGGCCTCGGCGACGGCGAGCCGTTCGCGCAGGCGCGACAGCCGCGCGCGGGTCTCCTCGGTCAGCAGGCTGGCGGCCTTCTCCGGCATCTCCAGCGGCCGCTGGCGCAGGACGAAGACGGTGGCGTCGGCCAGGTCCAGCAGGGTCTTGGCGCCATCGCGGACCAGCGGGATCGTGCGTTCCAGAACCTCGCGGTCGGCGGCGCGGACCTTCAGGTCGCGACTGGCGTGGATGGCGGTGACCAGATCGGCGAGGCGCGGGATCTCCGCCTGGCGGATATAGTGGTTGTTCAGGTGGTTGAGCTTAGCCCAGTCCAGGCGCGAGGGCGCGCCGACCACGTCGGCGATGTCGAACCAGGCGATGGCCTGGTCGTCGGAGAAGATCTCGTCGTCGCCGTGACCCCAGCCGAGTCGGGCCAGATAGTAGCGCATGGCCTCGGGCAGGTAGCCCATGGCGTCGAACTCGCTGACCGCCTGGGCGCCGTGGCGCTTGGACAGCTTGGCGCCGTCCGGACCGTGGATCAGCGGCAGGTGGGCCCAGACGGGGACCTCCCAGCCGAGCGCCTTGTAGATCAGGGTCTGGCGGGCGGCGTTGTTCAGGTGGTCGTCCCCGCGGATCACGTGGGTGACGCCCATCTCGTGGTCGTCGACCACGACGGCGAGATTGTAGGTCGGCGAGCCGTCCGTGCGCAGCAGGATCAGGTCGTCCAGGTCCTTGTTCTGGAACCGGATGTCGCCCTTGACCTTGTCGGCGACCAGGGTCTCGCCCTCGCGCGGGCTCTTCAGGCGCACGACGAACGGCCGGTCGGGGGCGTCGTTGGGGGCAAGATCGCGCCAGGGCGAGCGGACCACGCGGCCTTCGGCGCGGGCGGTCTCCCGTTCGGCTTCAAGCTCCTCGGGCGTCATGTAGTCCCGGTAGGCCTCGCCGCGCGCGAGCAGTTCGTCGACGGCGGCGCGGTGACGGTCGGCGCGAGCGGCCTGGAAGACCGGCTCCTCATCCGGCTGCAGGCCGAGCCAGCCCAGCCCCTCGAAGATGACCTTGACCGCGGCCTCGGTGGAGCGCTCGCGGTCGGTGTCTTCGATGCGCAGCAGGAACTTGCCGCCGGTGTGGCGGGCATAAAGCCAGTTGAAAAGCGCCGTCCTCGCCGTGCCAATGTGCATGGAGCCGGTGGGTGAGGGGGCGATCCGGGTGACGACGGGACGGTCGGGCATCGATATCGCAGGCATGAGGGTGGTGCGCCGCGGCGCAATCGCCGGGCTATGGGGCGGCTCCCTTAGCACGGCCGCGGCGCGCGCTCCTAGCCTCGCCGACCTGCGGGCCGCCTTCAGGGGCCAGTTCGCCGCCAACGCCGACCGCTGGAGCCTGTGGACGCCGGTGGCCTTCGGGCTGGGCTGCGCGGCCTATTTCGCCCTGCCCGGAGAGCCGCTGCCGTTCGTCGCCGGGAGCGCCGCGGCGCTCGCCGCCTTCGCCCTCTGGTCCAGTCGCCGCTGGGGCCGGCGCCGGATCGTCGCCATCGCCCTGGTGCTGGCGGCCTTCGCCCTCGCGGGCTTCGCCGTCGCCAAGCTGCGGGCGCTGGCGGTCGGAACGCCCGTCGCGCCCGCCCTGCAGGGACCCGTCGGCTTGAGCGGCTACGTCCTCGACATCGCCAATCCGGGCGAGGGCGGCCCTCGGATGCTGGTGGCGCCGACGGAGATCGAGGGCCTGGCGCCGCAGGCGACGCCGGCGCGGGTGCGGCTGACCTTGCGCGAGCCGCCGCCGCCGCCCGGTTCGACCGTGCGGGTCCTGACGCTGCTCAACCCGCCGCCGCCGCCGGCCAGTCCAGGCGGCTACGACTTCGCCCGTGACGCCTATTTCGAGACGATCGGCGGAGTCGGCTTCGTCCTGAAAGGCCCCGCGCCCGCCGCCGCGGCGCCAGCCCCCCTTCGCCTGCGCTGGGCGATGGCGGTTAACGCCATGCGCTGGAATCTGGCGCATCAGATCGTCGGCGTCATGGGCGCCGAGACCGGCGGCCTGGCCGCGGCCATGGTGACCGGCCACCAGGCCTTCATCCCGCGCACGCAGATCGAGGACATGCGCGCCTCCGGCCTCGCCCACATCATCTCCATCTCGGGCCTGCACATGGCCATCGTCGGCGGCTTCGTCTTCGCCGTCGCGCGGCTGGGCGTCGCCGCCTGGCCGTGGCTGGCGCTGCGCATCTCCAGCAAGAAGGCCGCGGCCCTGGCGGGCCTGCTCGCCGTGGGAGGCTATCTGATCGTGTCGGGGGCGCCGGCGCCGGCCGAGCGGGCCGCGATCACCGCCTCGGTCGCCTTCGCCGCGGTGCTCTTCGATCGCCGCGCCATCAGCCTGCACACCCTGGCCATCGCGGCCCTGGCGGTCCTGCTCCTGCAGCCGGAGGCGGTCACCGAGCCGGGCTTCCAGATGTCGTTTTCGGCGACCGCCGCGCTCGTGGCCCTGGCCGAGGCCTGGCCGCGCGCCGTGCGCGAGATCAACGCGCCGTGGGCGATCCGCGCCGTCCAGGGGGCGCTAGGCTGGCTGGCGGCCAGCCTTGCGGCGAGCTTCGTCGCCGGGCTCGCCACCGGCCCCTTCGCCCTGCAGCATTTCAACCGCATGGCCACCTTCGGCCTGCTGGCCAATCTGGCGGCCGCGCCGATCTCGTCCTTCCTGATGATGCCCGCCCTGGCGGTCGGCGCGGTCCTTACGCCCTTCGGCCTGGGCGATGCGCCGCTCGCGGCTGCCGGGTGGGGGATCGCCGCCATCGCCAAGATCGCCAGCACCGCAGCCCACGCGCCCGGCGCAGCGCTGCTGGTGGCCAGCGCGCCGGCCTGGGCGCTGCCGACGGCCTTCCTCGGCATTCTCTGGGTCTGCCTCTGGAGAGGGCCCGTCCGGTGGATCGGCCTGCCGTTCGCCCTGGCGGTCAGCCTTGCGCCGCGCGGCGAGCCGCCGGCGCTCTTCGTGGCGGCCGACGGCGCGCAGGTGGCTGTCCGTTCGGGGCGGACGGCCATCCTGCTGCGGCCCGAGGTCAAGCGGTTCGCGGCCGAACGATGGGCGCAGCGGCGCGGCCTGGTCGCCGACGAGGACGCCGCGGGGCGCGACGGCGGCTATGTCTGCGATCGTTGGTCCTGTCGCCCCGGACCCGGCGCGCCGGTGGCGGTCGCCGCGATCTGGAGCCGCAAGGTTCCCGCGGCCGACGACCTCGCCGCCCTCTGCGCCTCGGCAGAGGTGGTGATCGTGCGGGCGGCCCTGTCCGGCGCGGCCTGTCCGGGCGCGATCCTGCTGACCGGCGCGGACTTCGCCCGCGGAGGCTCGGCCGAACTCTATCGCAATCCGGAAGGCTGGACCCTGCAATGGGCCCAGGGCCTGCGCGGCCGCCGGCCCTGGAGCTGGGGCGTCAGTGGTAGCGGCGGATGAGCCCCACGAGCCGCCCCTGGACCGCCACCTGGTCGGGTCCGAAGATGCGGGTCTCATAGGCCGGGTTGGCGGCTTCCAGCGCGATGGAGGCGCCCTTGCGGCGCAGGCGCTTCAGCGTCGCCTCCTCGCCCATGACCAGGGCCACGACGATCTCGCCGGAATTGGCC
>CAYQPL010000007.1:26467-32917 GCA_964419395.1 uncultured Phenylobacterium sp.
CGAGGCGCGCGGGGGCAAGGGCTCCTGCGTGGCCGAGGCGGCGCGCCGGATGACGACATAGTCGCCATCGAGGATGCCGGCGTTGATCATCGAATCGCCCTGCACCTCCAGGACGAAGTGCTCGCCGGCGCCCAGCATGGTCTCCGGCACATGCAGCCGGTCGCGCTCCTGCTGGATGGCCTCGATCGGCGTGCCGGCGGCGATGCGTCCCAGAACCGGCAGCTCGCGGGTGTCGTTGGCGGCCGCAGGCAGGCCGGGCGAGGGCGCATCGGCGGCCTCCACCAGCTGCGGGCGGAAGGCCTGCCGGCCCTTCGGCGGGGCGGCGGTGGTCGCCTGCTGCGGCAGCTTCACCACCTCAAGCGCCCGCGCCCGGTGGGGCAGGCGGCGCAGGAAGCCGCGCTCCTCCAGGGCGGTGATCAGCCGGTGGATGCCGGACTTGGAGGCCAGGTCGAGCGCCTCCTTCATCTCATCGAAGGAGGGCGAGACGCCGGTCTCCTTGATGCGCTCATGGATGAACATGAGCAGTTCGTGCTGCTTGCGGGTGAGCATGGCTTCCGAACCTTGAGAACAAAGCGCTAACGTTATCGATGTTCTCTAGGTGTTCTTCCTTAATGTCAAGTTACCGCCCCGCCGCCGGATTTTCCCGGCGTTTCCACGGCTTGCGGGTCAGCCTCAGCCCTGCAGCCGGTTGACCGGCGGCATGTCGGGATAGGTGGCGAGGAATCGCTCGGCCACGAAGTGCAGGACGATGTCCGGCTGCTCGCGCTCGAGCAGCTCGGCGAGCACGTCGCCGTCGTGCCAGGCGTAGACGACCCGCGAAAAGTGCTCGGACAGAAAGGGCATGACCTCGGTGGCCGTCGAATCGCGGAAGACGACGGCGCGCGGCAGGGCCGAATCGCCGGTCTCGTAGGCGGCCAGTTCGCGCCCCCGGAAGCCTGGCAGATAGTCATCGGCCAGCGGCGCGCGGCGGGCGCGGGTCAGGTCGGGATGCAGCCGGTAGAGCAGGCCGAGCTCGAGCATGTTGCGCCACTGGGCGTAGGCGGCGTCGGCGGCGAAAGCGTCCTGGTCGGCGGTGTCGAGCTGGACATAGACGTCGCCCTCGAAGCCGGCCAGCTCGGGCAGGAGGTCGCTGTAGGGAATCGGCGGGCTGGTCTTCAGCCCGGCCTCGGCCAGAGTCTCCATCACGTACCGGTAGAGCAGATAGGCCCCGAGCCAGCTCACATGGGTGTCGCCGCGGAAATAGACGAATCCGAGCCGCTTCATCCGCTCGAACCAGGGCGCCAGGTAGCGGACGGCCTCCGGCTGGGCCGCCGCCATCTGGAGGGCGGGGCGGTCGGCGGCGCTGCGCAGGCGGTGGAGGCCCTCGGGCAGCCACTCCTGGTAGACGACGCTCTTCTCGGGCGTGACGAACATCCGGTAGGGCGTCGGCGAGAGGGCCGCGAGGCGGGCCTGAAGGGTCTGGCGCACCGAGCGCGCCTGGGCCGCCGTCCATCGCTTCAGCCCGAACTGCCAGGCGAGGAAGTCGTTGGTGTCGTTGACCAGGAAGACCCAGCCGCCGGGCGCGGGCAGGGCCTTGCCGGGGCGGCGGGCCTTGGCGGCGGCCACGAGGCGGGCGGCCTGGCCGAACATGGCGCTAGCCCAGCAGGGCGCGGGTCGCCGCGGTCACGTCGGCCTGGCGCAGCAGGCTCTCGCCCACCAGCATGGCCCGCGCGCCGCAGGCCTCCAGCCGCCGGGCGTCCGCCGGCCCGCCGATACCGCTCTCGGTGACCAGCAGGGCCTCGTCCGGCGCGCCCGCGGCGAGCCTCTCCGTGGTGGCGAGGTCGGTTTCGAAGGTCCGCAGATTGCGGTTGTTGACGCCCACCAGGGTCGCGCCGAGCCGGCCGGCGCGGGCCATCTCGGCCTCGTCGTGCACCTCGACCAGGGCGTCCATGCCGAAGCGGGTCGCCTCGGCCAGCAGTTCGGCCGCCAGGCTGTCGTCGACCATGGCCATGATGATCAGTATCGCGTCGGCGCCCAGCGCCCGGGATTCCGCCACCTGCCAGGGATCGACCAGGAACTCCTTGCGCAGGACCGGCAGGGCCACGGCGGCGCGGGCGGCGACCAGATAGTCCTCGTGGCCCTGGAAGCTGGGGGCGTCGGTGAGCACCGACAGACAGGCCGCGCCGCCCGCCTCATAGGCCGCGGCGATGGCGGGCGGATCGAAGTCGGCGCGGATCAGCCCCTTGGAGGGCGACGCCTTCTTCACCTCGGCGATCAGGGCGAGCCGGCCGGGCGCGTGGGCGCGCGCCAGCGCGGCGCGGAAGCCGCGCGGCGCGGAGGCGGTGCTGGCGGCGCGCTCGACGGCGTCCTGGCTGCGCCCCTGGCGACGGTCGGCCACCTCCTCGCGCTTGTAGGCGGCGATGCGGTCCAGGACGTCGCTCATGAGCTGGTGATCTCGCAGAGTCGGCGCAGGGCGTCGCGGGCGCGCCCGTCGTCGAGCACCCGACCGGCCAGTTCGCCGCCCTCGCGCAGGGTCTCGACCTTGTCGCCCACCAGGAAGGCCGCCGCGGCGTTGAGCGCCACGATGTCGCGATAGGGGCCGGTCTCGCCGTCCAGCAGGCGGCGGATCGCCTCCGCGTTCTCCTCCGGCGAGCCGCCGGTCAGGCCCGACAAGGCCGCGCGAGCCAGGCCGACGGCTTCGGGGGTGACGGTGAACAGGCGCACCTGGCCGTCGCGCCATTCGGCCACCTGGGTCTCGCCGGTGGTGGTCATTTCGTCCAGGCCGCCGCCGTGGCCGACCCAGGCGCGTTCGATCCCCAGGCCGCCCAGGACGCGCGCCAGGGGCTCCACCCAGCGGTCGGAGAAGACGCCGAGCACCTGGCGCTGGGCGCGGGCGGGATTGGTGAGCGGCCCGAGCAGGTTGAAGAGGGTGCGGAAGCCGAGCTCGGCGCGGATGGGCGAGACGTGCTTCATCGCCCCGTGGTGGGCCTGGGCGAAGAGGAAGCAGAGGCCCGCCTCGTCGAGGGCGCGGAGCTGCGGCTCGCGGCCCGCCATGATGTTGACGCCCAGAGCCGCCAGCACGTCGGCGCCGCCGGAGCGGGAGGACAGGGCGCGGTTGCCGTGCTTGGCGACCTTCAGCCCGCCCCCGGCCACGACGAAGGCCACCGCGGTGGAGATGTTGAGCGTGTGCAGCCCGTCGCCGCCGGTGCCGCAGACGTCGATCACCTGGAACGGATGCTCCAGCGTGACGGCGGCCTCGCGCATGGCCCGGGCGCAGGCGGTGATCTCGCCGACCGTCTCGCCGCGCATGCGCATGGCGGTCAGGGCGGCCGCGACCTGGGCCGGCGTCGGTTCGCCGCGCAGGCAGGCGGAGAAGAAGACCTGGGCGTCCTCCTCCGACAGGGTCGCGCCGTCGGCGAGGCGCGCCAGCAGGGGCTTGAAGGCGTCGGACATCGGCTCAGGCGGCCGACAGCCGCTTGGCGCCGGCCAGGTCGAGGAAGTTGGAGATCAGGGCGTGGCCGCCTTCGGTGGCGATGGATTCCGGGTGGAACTGAACGCCGAAGATGGGGCGGCTGGCGTGCTGAACGCCCATGACCTCGCCGTCGTCGGTCCAGGCCGTGACCTCCAGCTCCGCCGGCATGGTGTCGCGCTTGACCGACAGGCTGTGATAGCGCGTCGCCGTGAAGGGCTCCGGCAGGCCGTGGAAGACGCCCTTGTCGGTGTGATGGATCGGGCTCGTCTTGCCGTGCATCAACTGGCCGGCGCGCACCACCTCGCCGCCGAAGGCCTGGCCGATGGCCTGGTGGCCGAGGCAGACGCCCAGGATCGGCAGGTCGTCGGGCGCCTGGCGCAGAAGGTCGAGGCAGACGCCGGCCTCGTTGGGCGTGCAGGGGCCGGGCGACAGCAGCACGCCCTCGGGCTTCAGCGCGATCGCCTCCTCGGCGCTCAACGCATCGTTGCGGCGGACCAGCGTCTCGGCCCCAAGCTCGTTCAGATAGTGGACGAGGTTGTAGGTGAAGCTGTCGTAGTTATCGACGACGAGGATCATGCCGTTTCTCTAGGCCAAGGCGCCCGCTGCGCCAACCATCGTTGCATATGGCGCCGCGGACGGCGAAGCTGAAGCCATGTCGGTGATCGATTCCGCCCTGGACCCCGACGCCCTGGCCCAGGCCCGGGCGCTGCTCTCGCCGCCGCCGCGCCGCGAGCGGCTGGGCCCGGTGCTCGGCGCAGCCGCCTTCGCCGCCATCGCCGCGCTCGCCCTGGCCGCGGCCATGATCACCGCGCCGCCGGTGGTGACCCAGCACGTGATCCCTGCGCCGCTGGACGAGGGCCCGATCGCCGCCGACGAATCGCTGGCCGACACGCCGCTCAGCGACGCGCCCCTGACCCAGTCCATCCTGCCGCCGGAGTCCTGAGGCGGCTCAGACGAAGCGCCAGGCCTCCTGCGCCGCGCTGCGCAGAGCGCGGGCCTTGTGCTGGGTCTCGTCGTATTCGGCGTCCGGATCGGAGTCGGCGACCACGCCGCCGCCCGCCTGGATGTACATCTGGCCGTCCTTGAAACAGGCCGTGCGCAGGACGATGCAGGTGTCGACCGAGCCGTCGGCGCCGAAATAGCCGACGGCGCCGGCATAGGCGATGCCGCGCTTCTCGATCTCCAGCTCGTCGATGCTCTCCATGGCCCGCACCTTGGGCGCGCCCGACAGGGTGCCGGCGGGCAGGGCGGCCATCAGCACGTCGACCGGATCGACGCCCTCGGGCGCGTCGCCCTCGACGTTGGAGACCAGGTGCATGACGTGGCTGTAGCGCTCGACGAAGAAGGAGTCGGTGACCCGGACCGAGGGGCCCGTCTTGCGCGGCTGCGCATCGTTGCGGCCGTCCTGGCGCAGCATGGCCACCCGGCCCACGTCGTTGCGCCCGAGGTCGAGCAGCATCAGGTGCTCGGCCCGTTCCTTGGGGTCGGCGATCAGCTCCTGCTCCAGGGCCAGATCCTGTTCGGGCGTCGCGCCCCTCGGCCGGGTGCCGGCGAGGGGGCGGATGGTGATCTTGCCGTCGCGCAGGCGCACCAGGATCTCGGGGCTCGAGCCGGCCAGCTGGAAGTCGCCGAAGTTCAGGAAGAACAGGAAGGGCGAGGGATTGGTCCGCCGCAGGGAGCGGTAGAGGGCGAACGGGTCGAGCGGGAAGGGCGCGCGGAACCGGTGGCTGGGCACCACCTGGAAGATGTCGCCGGCGCGGATATAGGCCTTGGCCTTCTCCACGATCTCCCGGTAGGCCTCGCGGCTGATCGGCGTGGTGAAGGCGTCCGGCACGGGCTTGCCCTCACCCGTCAGGCGAGGCGCCGGCGCCTTCAGGTCCTCCATCACCGCCGCCAGCCGCTCCCGCGCCGCCGCCTAGGCCGTCTCGGCGTCGCCGCCGTCGGGGCGAACCGTCGTGGCGAGGATGATCTCCTGGCCGATGGAGTCGAACACGGCCACGACGGAAGGACGGGTCATCACCCCGTCCGGCAGGTCGAGGGTGTCCGGATTGACGTGCGGCAGGCGCTCCACGAGCCGCACCATGTCGTAGCCCAGGGCGCCGAAGACGCCGGCCACCATCGGCGGCAGGCCGGCGGGGATGTCGAGACGGCTGGCGGCGATGAGGTCGCGCAGGGAATCGAGGGGCGGCCGGGCTTCGCGGTGAAAACGGCCGGCGGCGATGTCCTCGCCCTCGGCGATCTCAGCCTCGTCGCCGCGGCAGCGCCAGACGAGATCGGGCTTCAGCGTGATCACCGAATAACGGCCGCGATAGGCGCCGCCCTCCACCGATTCGAAGAGGAAGGCGTAGGGCTGGCCGTGGCCGATCTTCAGATAGGCCGAGACCGGCGTCTCGATATCGTCGATCAGCCGCGTATAGACCACCTGGGCCGCGCCCTTGGCGTAGGCCTCGGCGAAGGCGGAGCGTTCGGGTTCGATCCTCACTTGGCGGTCTCCGCGTCCGCCTTGGCGGGCGCCTTGGTCGCGGGCGCCTTGGCCGCCGGCTCGGCCGCCTCCGGCTCGGGGACCTCCGGATCGAGGCCCAGTTCGGCGCGGGCGCGGCCCTCGTTGATGCGCACCTTCACCTTCTCGCGCGCCGCGGCGCTGGCGGAGGCGGCGAGGTCGCGGAAGAGCGCCATGGCCATCTGCGGCCGCCCCTGTTCGGTCGCCTGGGCCACCGCCTGGACATCGCCGGGGCGGATGGCGGCGAGCCGGCCCACGATCATGCCCAGCTGCACGTCGCGGGCCCGGAACACCTCGCCGACCTTGGCGCCGAAGGTCTTCATGAGGGCGTCGTCGGACAGGCGGCCGTTCTCCTGGGCGGTGGCGCGGTCGAGCGCGGCGGCGCGGGTCACGCGCGCGCCGATGGACGAGGCGACCGCCTCAAGGGTCTCGCCGCCGCGGACGCGGGGGGGGGGGAAGAAAAGCAAATAAGAAAAACCACACACCCCCCCAACACAAC
>CAYQPL010000007.1:32927-38869 GCA_964419395.1 uncultured Phenylobacterium sp.
AAAATCCACGGGGTCGATTTCGAGACGCGGGGCCAGCTCGGCGAGATCGCTCTCGGCCCCTTCGGCCAGGTCGAAGGCGGCCTCGAGGATCTGCGGGGAGACGCCTTCCACCGGGCGGCCTTCCTCGTCGCGGCCGTTCTCGGCCACAGGGCCGAGGGTGATGACGGGCGCGCCGGCCTTCTCGGCCGCCTCGGCCAGGGAGGCGCCGCCCATATGGGCGTCCTCGTAGGTCTGGGTGCGCTCGTAGACCTTCTCGGCGGCGGCGTCCTGGCGGATCTCGGCCTCCAGCATCGGCCGCACATCGTCCAGCGTCGGCTCGCGGCCGGCCTTCACCTCGGTGACCTTGACCACCGACAGGCCGAGATCGCCCTGGATCGGATCGCTGACGGCGCCTTCCTGCAGGGCGAAGGCGGCCTCGGCCACCTTGCGGTCGGCGATGGCCGACTTCGGCCGGGCCTCGTAGGTCACCGGCTCGACCTTCAATGCGCGGGCGACGGCGGCCGGGTCCTCGCCCTTGCGCAGGCGCTCGGCGATCTGGCGGGCGGCGGCCGCGTCGCGGGCCGGAATCTGCACGAGGCTGCGGGTCTCGGGCTCCGACAGGGTGTCGCGACGGAATTCGAAGCGTTCCTGGAGCTGCTCGTGGGTCACCGGGACCTGCATGTCCTCCGGCCGGGGCGCGAACCGCACGAGGGAGATGACGCGGAACTCCGGCAGCCGGAGCTGGTCGGCGTTCTCCTCCATGAAGGCCTGGAGCTGGTCGTCGGTCGGCGGCTCGGGCAGCTCGATGTCGCGCAGGCCCACCTGGAAGTAGCCCAGGTCGCGCTGCTCCAGGTCGATCATGGAGTCGAGGGCGCCCAAGGGGGGCGGCGGCCGCCGGGCCGCCACCAGCCCGGCGGCGAAGGGCTGCTGGGCGATCTGGTCGCGCAGGCCCTGCAGGAAGTCGTCGGGGGTCAGGCCCGACTGGCTGAGCGTCTGCTCCATCAGCGCCCGGTCGAAGCGTCCGCTGATCTGGTCGAAGAACTGCGGGATGGTGCGCAGCTCGGCGGTGACCTGCTCGTCGCCCGGGCGCAGGCCCATGCGGCGCAGCATCTCGGCCAGCGCCTCGCGAGTGGCGATCTGGTTCAGGAGGCCGGAGATGACGCCGTTGTCGGCGGCCATCTGGGGCGTGATCGGCTGACCGAACTGCTGCTCGGTCTGCTCGCGCCAGCGGTCGTAGTCGCGGCGGAACTGCTGGGCGCCGACGGAACGCGATCCGGCGGTGACGACGTCCGTGGACATCTGGCCCCGGAGGATGTCGGACATCCCGAAGACGGCGAAGCTGATGATCAGCAACCCGATCAGGATGGCCGCAACCCAGGACTTGGCGAAGGCGCGGATGGCGGCGAGCATGCGGGACCCTTCCTCGGGCGCGTGTACATATGAGCGGCGGGTATAGTGGAGGCGGCTTCCCCCCCGCAAGCAGGTGACAGCGGCTCAGGCTTGGCTTAACCGGCGCGACGACACCGCAATCCGAGAGAGGCCGCATGAGCGCACCCGTTCCCCTGATCGCCGGCAACTGGAAGATGAACGGTCTGGCGGCCGCCCTGGCGGAGGCCCGCGCCGTGGCCGAAGGGGCGCCCCCGGCGGGCGTGCGCGTGGCCCTGTGCCCGCCGGCCACGCTGGTCGAGCGCATGAGCCAGACCCTGGCGGGCACCCCCGTGACGCTGGGCGGGCAGGACTGCCACCCGGAGATCGCCGGCGCCTTCACGGGCGACGGCTCGGCCGAGATGCTGGCGGAGGCGGGCGCCCGGATGGTGATCCTCGGCCACTCCGAGCGGCGGGCGGCCTATGACGAAAGCGACGAGGTCGTGGCCTCCAAGGTCCGGGCCGCGCTGCGCGCCGAGCTGGAGCCGATCGTCTGCGTCGGCGAAACCCTGGCCGAGCGGGAAGGGGGCCGGACGTTGGACGTGGTCACCTGGCAGGTCCGCAACTCGCTTCCGCAGGACCTCGCCGGGCGCGCCTTCACGGTCGCCTATGAGCCGATCTGGGCGATCGGCACGGGGCTGACGCCGAGTCTGGCCGATATCGAGGAGGTCCACGGAGCGATTCGCGACACCTTGCGGCGCCAGTTCGGCCCGTCCGGGGCCGCCCCGGCCATCCTCTATGGCGGATCGGTCAAGCCGGGCAATGCGGCCGAGATCCTGGCCGTGCCCGAGGTGGGCGGCGCCCTGGTCGGCGGGGCCTCGCTCAAGGCCGCCGACTTCCTGGGCATCGTGGCCGGAACGCCCGGCCTCTCGGCTCCGCGACCGCGGCCGGCGGCGCGCCTCAGAGGAGCAGGCCGAAGAGGCGGCAGTCGCGGCGTTCGCCCTCGCGCAGGATGTGGCCGCGGAGCAGACCCTCGGCCTTGAAGCCCAGGCGCTCGAGAACCGCCTCGGAGCGCCGGTTGCCGAGCTGGGTGCGCGCCGCCAGCCGACGCAGGCCCAGCGCCGCGGCCTGGACGATCACCGCGGCGACGGTCTCGGTGGCGTAGCCGCGTCCCCAGGCCTGGCGCGCCAGGATGAAGCCGATCTGGGCCCGCTTGTGCCAGAGATCGATCTCCGACAGGTCGCAGACCCCGATGAAGGCGTTGTCGGCCAGCCCTTCGATCGCCCAGTAGACGGCCTTGCCCGCGGCCATGTCGGCGACCTGGCTTTCCACAATGCGGGCCAGCAGGTCCGGGTCGTCGATCTCCGGGATGTCCCAGTGGGCCATGACCTCGGCGTCGCTCATCACGGGGAAGAGTCGCTCGGCGTCGGCCTCGACCATCGGGCGAAGGCGCAGCCGCTCGGTCTCCAGCATCATGGGCGGTCCCTGGACTTGTTCCGGTTCCGCGACGCCCTAGCTATGGCCTTGGCGGACGCGGGGTGTTAGAGCGCCCGCTTGAATTTTCGGCGCGGCCTGCGGTTTGCGCCAGAACCTCGGACCTGTCCATGCTGCTCGGCATCCTTCTCGTCATCCAGATCCTCGTCTGTCTCGCCCTGATCGGCCTTGTCCTGCTGCAGCGCTCGGAGGGCGGCGCCCTGGGCATGGGCGGCGGGCCGTCGGGCTTCATGAGCGCGCGCGGCGCCGGCGACCTGCTGTCGCGCATGACCTGGATCCTGGGCGCGGTCTTCTTCGCCCTCAGCCTGACGATCACCATGGTGTCGGGCCGGCTGAGCGGCGGTTCGGCCATCGACCGCCTGGACATCGAGAACATCGACCCGAGCCAGCTGAACCAGGCCCCTGCGGTTCCCGCGCCGTCGGCTCCGAACCTCAACTCGCCCGACCCGGCCGACACCGAGGCGCTGGAGGCTCCGGCCGCCCAGATCCGCAATCCGTTCGCGGAAGAGGCCCCGGCCGGCGGCGAAGCGCCCGCCGCGCCCTAGACAGATCTTCCGGGAGACGGTCCGCAGCCTCGTTCTGCGGGCTGAGACGCGCGGCCGCCTGCGGCCGCCGCTTCCTTTTTTCGTGCGGTTCTGCGGGATCGCGAGGTCAGACGTTTTGGCGCAGCGCGACGCACGCGCGGCGCCCCGAATCGATGGTAGGTTGATCGCCCATGACCCGGTACATCTTCATCACCGGCGGCGTGGTTTCCTCATTGGGAAAAGGTCTCGCGTCCGCAGCGCTCGGCGCGCTCCTGCAGGCCCGCGGCTACAAGGTCCGCCTGCGCAAGCTCGACCCCTATCTCAACGTCGATCCGGGCACGATGAGCCCCTACCAGCACGGCGAGGTCTTCGTCACCGAGGACGGCGCCGAGACCGATCTCGACCTGGGCCACTACGAGCGGTTCACTGGCGTCAACGCCACTAAGGCCGATAACGTCACCACGGGCCAGATCTACAAGACTATCCTGGAGAAGGAGCGCCGCGGCGACTATCTGGGCGCGACGGTCCAGGTGATCCCGCACGTCACCGACGAGATCAAGCGCTTCGTCCTCTCCGATCCGGGGGAGGGGGTCGACTTCGTCCTGGTGGAGATCGGCGGCACGGTCGGCGACATCGAGGGCCTGCCCTTCTTCGAGGCCATCCGCCAGCTCGGCCAGCAGCTGCCGCGCGGCCACGTCTGCTACGTCCACCTGACCCTGCTGCCCTTCATCAAGACCGCCGGCGAGATGAAGACCAAGCCGACCCAGCACTCGGTCAAGGAGCTGCGGTCCATCGGCATCCAGCCCGACATCCTGCTCTGCCGCTGCGAAACGGCGATCCCGGCCGGCGAGAAGCGCAAGATCGCGCTCTTCTGCAACGTCCGCGAAAGCGCGGTGATCGAGGCCCAGGACTCCACCAGCATCTATGCGGTGCCCCTCGACTATCATCGCCAGGGGCTGGACACCGAGGTCCTGGACGTCTTCGGCATCGCCGATGCGCCGGCGCCGGACCTCTCGGGCTGGGAGGCCATCTCCCACACGCTGACCAATCCCGACGGCGAGGTGAACATCGCCATCGTCGGCAAGTATACGGGCCTGACCGACGCCTATAAGTCGCTGGTCGAGGCGCTGGTCCACGGCGGCGTGGCCAACAATGTCCGCGTCCGCTTCGACTGGGTCGAGGGCGAGGCCTTCGAGAGCGGCGACGAGGGCATGATCGCCGAGCGCCTGACCGGGGTTCACGGCGTGCTGGTGCCCGGCGCCTTCGGCCAGCGCGGCTCGGAGGGCATGATCCGGGCGGTCCGCTTCGCCCGCGAACACGAGATCCCCTATTTCGGCATCTGCTTCGGCATGCAGATGGCGATGATCGAAGCGGCCCGTAACCTCGCGGGCCTCAAGGAGGTCTCATCCACCGAGTTCGGCCCCACGACCGAACCCGTCGTCGGGCTGATGACCGAATGGGTCCGCGGCAACGAGCGGGAGATGCGCGGCGAGGGCGACGACCTGGGCGGCACCATGCGCCTGGGGGCCTATGACGCCGTCCTCACCCCCGGCTCAAAGGTGTCGGAGATCTACGGCGGCCAGGCGATCAGCGAACGCCATCGCCACCGCTACGAGGTCAACATCCGCTATCGCCAGGCCATCGAGCAGACCGGCCTGCGCTTCTCCGGCCTGTCGCCGGACGGGGTCCTGCCGGAGATCTGCGAGCGGTCCGACCATCCCTGGTTCATCGGCGTGCAGTTCCACCCCGAACTGAAGAGCCGCCCCTTCGAGCCCCATCCGCTGTTCGCCAGCTTCGTCGGGGCCGCGAAGGAGCGCAGCCGCCTCGTCTGAACGGGCTCAGTAGCCCGGCCGGTGCAGGACGAGTTCGGAGCCGTCCTCCGTCCGGCCGGTGAGGCGATTGGGATCGCCCCGCATCAGGGCCAGCGTGCCGCCCCCTGTCCGGACCAGCAGGATGCCCCCGTCATGAGGACGCCAGGCATAGGTCTGGCTGAAGGGGCTGTTCCAGCACCGCTCCGTCTTGAGCTTGTAGCCCTGCTTCATGAAGGCGTCGTCGGCGCTCAGCTGCACATTGCACGTCCGGTAGCCGGCGGGGCCGCGGCTCGAGGCCACCCAGGGGCCATAGGCGTCCTCCGGCTGGATGCGGCCGCCGTCCGAAGCCGAGTCGCCGGCAAGCGCGCCCAGGACGCCCAGGATGGCGCCGACCGCCGCGGCCGCGTCGCCGTCGTTGTTGTTGTTGTTCCGATTGGCGCCGTTCCAGCCGGAATTGTTGCGGCCCCATCCCGAATTGCCGTTCCAGGTCGGCGTCGTGACCGAGGTTCCGCGCGTCGTCGACTTGGTCCGGCTGTTGCTCGTCCCGGTGGTCTGCGAGGTGGTCTCGGTGACCGTGTTGTTCCCCCACGCCCCCTGGCGCGTCTGGGTCGTGGTGGTCGACTGGCTGCTGCCGGTGGTCTTCGAATCGGTGGTGGAGTTGGAGTGGGTCGTCCCGCCCCATTGCGCCTGCGCCGCCAGCGGCGCACAGGCCAGACCCGCGGCGCGCAGAGTCGTGGGGGTCGGGTTACGTGCGCACAAGCAGTTCCCC
>CAYQPL010000007.1:38879-41195 GCA_964419395.1 uncultured Phenylobacterium sp.
ACCCCCGCTCCCGGCGGCGGCCGCGTTGGCCGCCGTCTCCTTTTTACACGCCTGCGAGACTCTCCCATGGCCGTTCCTAAGCGAAAAGTATCGCCCTCGCGGCGCAACATGCGGCGCGCCCACGACGCGCTCGGCAAGAACTCCTTCATCGAAGACAAGGAGACCGGCGAGCTGAAGCGTCCGCACCACATCGACCTGAAGACCGGCATGTACAAGGGCCGCCAGGTCCTGACGCCGAAGGAAGACTAGGCTCTTCCGCGGGTCTGCCGGCGCGCGCTTGCGCCGACGGTTTCGAAAGGCCTCGCCCACGCCGGGCGGGGCCTTTTGCGTGCGCGATTGCCGCAAGGGCCGAAGGTGGCTAAGCCTCCAGCGCCTGAATTCCCGCGCCGCACGAGGAGCCCATGACCGAGATCGTCGACATCACCGCCCGCGAAATCCTCGACAGCCGGGGCAATCCGACCATCGAGGTCGACGTCATCCTGGAAGACGGCTCGCTGGGCCGGGCGGCGGTGCCGTCGGGCGCCTCCACCGGCGCCCACGAGGCGGTGGAGAAGCGTGACGGGGACACCTCGCGCTATCTGGGCAAGGGCGTCCAGCAGGCGGTGGACGCGGTCAATGGCGAGATCTTCGACGCCCTGTCGGGCTTCGACGCCGAGGACCAGCGCCGGCTCGACGTCACCCTGATCGACCTGGACGGCACGCCGAACAAGTCGCGCCTGGGCGCCAACGCCATCCTGGGCGTCAGCCTGGCGACCGCCAAGGCCGCGGCCGGGAGCGCCGCCCTGCCGCTCTACAAGTATGTCGGCGGCGTCTCGGCCCGCGTCCAGCCGGTGCCGATGATGAACAACATCAATGGCGGCGCGCACGCCGACAACCCGATCGACATCCAGGAGTTCATGATCCTGCCGACCGGCGCCGACACCTTCGCCGAAGGCCTTCGCATGGGGGCGGAAATCTTCCACGGCCTGAAGAAGGCCCTGAAGGACGCCGGCCACAACACCAATGTCGGCGACGAGGGCGGCTTCGCCCCCAACATCGGCAGCGCCGAAGAGGCGCTGGCCTTCATCGTCAAGGCCGGCGAGGCGGCGGGCTATCGCTGCGGCGACCACTTCCATCTCGGCCTCGACGTCGCCTCCACCGAGTTCTTCAAGGACGGCAAGTACGTGCTGGACGGCGAGGGCCAGACCTTCGATCCGGCCGGCATGGTCGACTATCTCGCCAACCTGGTGGCCAAATTCCCCATCGTGACCATCGAGGACGGCTGCGCCGAGGACGACTTCGACGGCTGGAAGCTGCTGACCGACAAGCTGGGCGGCAAGGTTCAGCTGGTCGGCGACGACCTCTTCGTGACCAATCCGGCGCGCCTGTCGGACGGCATCGGCCGCGGCCTCGGCAACTCCATCCTGGTCAAGGTCAACCAGATCGGCACCCTGTCGGAGACGCTGGACGCCGTCGATATGGCCCACCGCGCCGGCTACACCGCGGTGATGAGCCACCGCTCGGGCGAGACCGAGGACGCCACCATCGCCGACCTGGCGGTGGCCACCAACTGCGGGCAGATCAAGACCGGCTCGCTGGCCCGCTCCGACCGGACGGCCAAGTACAACCAGCTCCTGCGCATCGAGGAGGAACTGGGCGACCAGGCGATCTACGCCGGCCGCCAGGCGCTCAAGCGCCTCTGAGCCTGAGCGCGGCGGTCAGGCCCAGGATCAGGGCCGGGACCGCCGCGTACAGCAGAAGACCCGCCGCAAGGCCGTGAGCGTCGGAGACGGCGCCCACCAGCCCGGGGAAGGCCGCGCCCGCCAGGCCGACGGCCGACACGACCGCGCTGGTCGAACCCGCCTGACCGGGGCGCAGGGTCAGGACCACGCCCTGCAGGGCCGTGTAGAAGATCGCACCGCCGAGGCCGAAGGCGAAGCCGCCGAGCACCACCACCAGCGGCGGTCCGAACAGCGTCGCGGGCAGGGCCAGCGCCATGGCTCCGGCCGTCGGCGGCAGCAGGCGCTGCGCCTTCACCTCTTCCGCCAGACGTTCGGCCAGGGCGAAGCCGGCGAAACCCCCGAGAAGCAGCCCCATCGGCAGGGTGACCGCCCAGGCGGGGGCCTGACCCTCCGCCTCCAGGCGCGCGATCAGGAAGGCGACCAGCGGCTCGTCGAGCAGGGCGTAGAGGCCCATGATGACCGCCAGCATCAGGACGCGGGCATCGGCGATGACGGCGAGGAGGCCGGAAACCGGTGAGGCGTGGGGGGGCGGGGGGGGGGGGGGGGGGGAGGGGGGCGCAGGGGGGGCCGCGCCCAAGGCCCGCCGGGGCGGGCG
>CAYQPL010000007.1:41205-43957 GCA_964419395.1 uncultured Phenylobacterium sp.
CCTGTCCGCGGGCATCGGCGTTGTCGGCGTGGTGGCCGTAACCGGGGGTGGCGTGCGCCGCCGGCGGCGCGGGCGGTGGAAAGCGATACCGTGCGAGCCACGCCCCATAGGCCAGCATGAGCGCGCCGCCGCCCAGGAACAGACTGCGCCACTCCAGGCCGGCCAGGGCGGCGCCGGCGATGACCAGCGGACCCAGCAGGTCCCCGGCCGCCGACCAGGCGTTGGCCCGGGCCAGGGCGCGGGGCAGGGCCTCGCCGGCGACATCGACCAGCGCGACCTCGCAGCCGTGGATGAAGGCGTCGCTGGCGGCCCCCCAGACAAAGGCGGCGGCGAACAGCGACCAGAAGCCGTCGCCGAGGCCGAAGGCGATCATGGCGCCGCCATAGGCCAGCGCCCCCAGGGCCGCCAGCCAGCGCCGGCTGACATAGTCGGCGGCGACCTCGAAGACGAGCCCGACCATCCCGCCCAGGCTCAGGCCCGCCAGGACCAGGCCGGCCTGCCCATAGGTCAGGCCGAGATCGGCGCGCAGGCTTTCGAACAGCCCCGCGGGCAGGAAGGTGAACCACTCGTCCGCAAAGCCGACGAGCAGCAACGCCGCCGCAAAGCTGCGCGGCGCGCGTCCGATCATGGGAAAGGCCCAGGCTAAGGCGGCGCGAGGCCAGCCTGATCCTTCATCCGATCAATTGGGCGGGTGTTTGCGGTCCATGGCGCGATGGTCCTCCGCTCCAAGCTGAGCTGCAACCCAAAATTAAGCACGAATTGCGAGGCTTGGCGGTGTCGGGTCAGGAATCACCGTGCTTCAGCTTCGCTCCTATCTGTCGACGGCCGCGCTCGGCCTACTGATCGTCTACTTCGCCTATCACGCCTTCACCGGCGAACAGGGTCTGCTGACCTCCGAGCAGCGCGACCAGACCCTGGCGGTGAAGCGGGCGGAGCTGGAGCGGCTGACCGCCGAGCGGCGCGACCTGGAGGTTCGGGCGAAGCTGCTGCGCGACAATTCGCTTTCCGCCGATCTTCTCGAGGAGCGCGCCCGGTCCCTCCTAGGCTATAGCGATCCCAGGGACTATGTGATCCGTATCCAGCACGGCGACTCGTCGGGCGGCTGAACCGGGCCGCCGCTTTCGGGTTCGTGTCGGACGGAGAAACGACCCGGGAGAGACCCATGGCCCGCGCCAAACAGGCGGCCAAGTCCGGCGACAAGCCGGCGTCGACGGCGGAATCCCTTGGCAAGGACGACCTGCTCGGCTTCTACCGCGACATGCTGCTGATCCGCCGGTTCGAGGAGCGGGCCGGCCAGCTCTACGGCATGGGCCTGATCGGCGGCTTCTGCCACCTCTATATCGGCCAGGAGGCCATCGCCGTCGGGGTCCAGTCGATCCAGGAGACGGGCGATCAGGTCATCACCGCCTATCGCGACCACGGCCACATGCTGGCCTGCGGCATGGACCCCAAGGAGGTCATGGCCGAACTGACCGGCCGGGCCGGCGGCTCGTCCAAGGGCAAGGGCGGGTCCATGCACATGTTCTCCCGCGAGGCGGAATTCTACGGCGGCCACGGCATCGTCGGCGCGCCGGCGCCGCTCGGGACGGGCCAGGCGCAGGCCAACCGCTATCGCGACAACGGCAAGGTGACCTTCACCTACTTTGGCGACGGCGCGGCCAACCAGGGCCAGGTCTATGAGAGCTTCAACATGGCCGCCCTGTGGAAGCTGCCGGTCGTCTATGTGATCGAGAACAACCAGTACGCCATGGGCACCTCGCTGGAGCGCTCCTCCTCCGAGACCCACATGTACAAGCGCGGAACCTCCTTCCGGATTCCCGGCGAAGAGGTTGACGGCATGGATGTTCTGGCCGTGCGCGAAGCCGCCGCCCGGGCCGCCGAACACGCGCGCTCCGGCCAGGGCCCCTTCATCCTGGAGATGAAGACCTATCGCTATCGTGGCCACTCCATGAGCGATCCGGCCAAGTACCGCACGCGGGAGGAGGTGGACGAGGTCCGCAAGACCCGCGATCCCATCGAGCATCTGCGCGAGCACCTGGAGGCCGAAGGGCTGGCCGACGAGGCGGCGCTGAAGGCCATCGACGCCGAGGTGAAGCGGATCGTCGCCGATGCGGCGGAGTTCGCCCGCACCTCGCCCGAACCCGATCCGTCCGAGCTCTATACCGAGGTCTATGTGGAGGCCGCCCAGTGACCGACATCCTGATGCCGGCCCTGTCTCCGACCATGGAAGAGGGCACGCTCGCCAAGTGGCACGTGAAGACGGGCGACACGGTCTCGGCCGGCGACGTCATCGCCGAGATCGAGACCGACAAGGCGACCATGGAGGTCGAGGGCGTCATCGAGGAGATCCTGGTGCCCGAAGGCGCCGAGGGTGTGAAGGTGAACGCGCCCATCGCGCGGCTGGCGGGCGGGACGGCGTCCGCGCCCAAAGCCCCGAAGCCTGAGCCGGAGACTTCGACGGCCGCCGAGGAGCCCTCCGGCGATCCGGAGAAGAAGGGGCCTGCCGAGGCCAAGGCCGAGACGCCCGAGGGCGAGGGCCCGGCCGCTGTCCGTCCGGAAGAGACGCTGGCCGATCCGGAAATCCCCGCCGACGCCAAGCTGGTCCGCACCACCGTGCGCGACGCCCTGCGCGACGCCATGGCCGAGGAGATGCGCCGCGATGAAACCGTCTTCCTGATGGGCGAGGAGGTCGGCCAGTACCAGGGCGCCTACAAGGTCAGCCGCGGCCTGCTGGACGAGTTCGGCGAACGCC
>CAYQPL010000007.1:43967-45007 GCA_964419395.1 uncultured Phenylobacterium sp.
GCGTGGTCGACACCCCGATCACCGAGTACGGCTTTGCGGGCCTCGGCGTCGGCGCGGCCATGGCGGGCCTGAAGCCCATCGTGGAGTTCATGACCTGGAACTTCGCCATGCAGGCGATCGACCACATCGTGAACTCGGCGGCCAAGACCCACTACATGTCCGGCGGCCAGATCGAGTGCCCGGTCGTCTTCCGCGGCCCCAACGGCGCGGCGGCCCGCGTGGCGGCCCAGCACAGCCAGGACTACGCCGCCTGGTACGCCCATGTGCCCGGCCTGAAGGTGATCGCGCCCTATGACGCGGCCGACGCCAAGGGCCTGCTGAAGGCCGCCATCCGCGACCCCAACCCCGTCGTCTTCCTGGAGCACGAGATGCTCTACGGCCAGGAGTTCGACGTGCCGGAGGTGGAGGACTACGTCCTGCCCATCGGCAAGGCCAAGGTGCGACGCGCCGGCGACGGCGTGACCATCACCGCCTATTCCCGAATGGTGGGCCTGGCCCTGAAGGCGGCCGAGGAACTGGCGGGCGAGGGGATCGAGGCCGAGGTGATCGACCTGCGCACCCTGCGCCCCCTGGACCACGCCACGGTGGTCGAGAGCGGCAAGAAGACCAACCGCCTCGTCACGGTCGAGGAAGGCTGGGGCCCCATGGGCGTCGGCGCCGAGATCATCGCCCGGGTGATCGAGCACGCCTTCGACTATCTGGACGCCCCGCCGGCGCGGGTCTGCCAGGAGGACGTGCCGCTGCCCTATGCGGCCAATCTCGAGGCGCTCTCCCTGCCCTCGGTCGAAAAGATCGTGAAGGCGGCCAAGGCGGTCAGCTACACGTCATGATCCGGACCCGCCGCACCCGCGGGGCCTGCGCGGCGGGCCCGACGAAGCTCTCCAAGGAATCCGCATGACCGACATCCTGATGCCGGCGCTGTCGCCCACCATGGAGGAGGGCACCCTCGCCAAATGGCTGGTCAAGAAGGGCAACACCGTCTCGGCCGGCGACGTCATCGCCGAGATCGAGACGGACAAGGCGACCATGGAGGTCGAGGC
>CAYQPL010000007.1:45017-45462 GCA_964419395.1 uncultured Phenylobacterium sp.
ACCGCCTGGGAGCTGCGACAGCGCCTGGAGGCGTTCAAGACCACCGGCACGCTGGTTGTGGCCTACGTCGACCGCGCCGACAACGGCGCCGATCACGTCGTCTCTGTGGCCGGCCGCATCATCCTCGGCCCGGCCGGGACGGAGGGCGTGAAGGTCAATGCGCCCATCGCGCGGCTGTCGGGCGGGTCCGAGACGCCCGCGGCGGCTCCCCCCAAGCCGGAACCTGCGAAGGAAAAGGCGGCGCCGGCCGAGCCGCGCAAGGAAGCCGCGACAGCCCAGTCCCAGCCGGCCTCGCCCCCGCCCGCACCGCGTGCCGACGGGGAGCGGGTCTTCGCCTCGCCCCTGGCCCGCCGGATCGCCGAGCAGAAGGGCCTCGACCTCACGGCGATCAAGGGCTCGGGCCCGCGCGGTCGGATCATCGAGCGCGACGTGAAGGACGCCAAGC
>CAYQPL010000007.1:45472-45774 GCA_964419395.1 uncultured Phenylobacterium sp.
CCGGCGCCGGCGGCCGCGCCGCCGGAGCGCCGCGGCGAGAGCCGGCCGGTCCAGTCGCTGCAGCAGATGGGCATTCCGGAGGGCAGCTATGACCTGATCCCGCTGGACGGCATGCGCAAGACGGTCGCCCGGCGGATGACCGACTCCTTCCGCGACGTGCCGCATTTCCCGCTGACCATCGACCTGGAGATCGACCGCCTGCTCGACGCCCGGGTCCGCATCAACAAGATGCTGGAAAAGGACGGGGTGAAGGTCAGCGTCAACGACATCATCCTGAAGGCCGCGGCTGTCGCCCTGAAGCG
>CAYQPL010000008.1:0-4822 GCA_964419395.1 uncultured Phenylobacterium sp.
CGTTTCCGGCGGCCCGATGACGGCCCGCATGTAGCGGCCCGTTTCGCGGACCTGAACCGACACGTCGCCGTGCCGGCGCCTCAGGCGCTCGGCGATCTGCTCGACCAGCGGATCCACCTCGGCGCTGTCCAGCTTGCGCGGCGCGCCGTCCGTCAACTCGACGATCGCCACCCGCATGGCGTTCACGCCGTCCCGCAGGATCGACAGGGCGATGAAGCCCGCCGCCACGGCGTCGGCCCACCACAGACCGAAGGCGACGCCCATGACACCCAGCATGGCCGCCAGGCCGGTCTGCCAGTCGGCCTTGTTCATCAGGGCGTCGGTGTGCAGCACCTTGTCGGCGATCCTGCGGGCCAGGGGCAGCTTCATGCGGCCGAGAACGACCGGCGGAACCACCGAATAGGCGAGGGCGGCCATCATCGGCCAGCCGAGCCAGACCTCCTGTCCGAACCAGCGCACCGAGCCGATGGTGGGATGCTCGCCCTTGGCCAGGGTCATCCCCGACTCATAGACCATCAGCGCGCCCATGGCCGTCAGGGCGGTCGCCGCGATCACGAAGGCTAGGGAGTTCACGCGCTGAAAGCCGAAGGGAAAGCGGCGCGTCGCCGGCTTCCGCTCGAGCTTCATCGCGATCAGGAAGGCCGCCGGCGGCAGGAGGCTCAGCATGTCCTCCACCCAGGCGGTGCGCAGGGCCTGGCTGCCGCCCATGACCAGCGCCAGGACCCCGACGATCGACAACTGGAAGCCGAGGCTGATCCAGGCCAGACGGCCGGCCTTGCGCATGGCCGCTTCCACCTCGGGGGGGAGGTCGGGCGCCGGTTCGGTCATTGACGGTCCTCCGCCGCGGTCTCGGCCGCAATCGCCCGGTTGAGGGCCAGCAGGAATCCGTTTTCGCCCGGCCGCACGGCCAGGACACGCTTCTCGCCGTCGGGCGACCCGCTCAGGCGGCCAGCGGGCCGCGACAGGCCGAGATGCGCCTTGAAGGGGGTGGCGGCGGGCAGGCCGCCTCCGATCACGTGCACCTGGCCCTTCTCCAGCGCGGCCACCAACTGATGCGCCTCGCCCGTCTCGAACTCCACCCGGGCGTCGAGATCGCGGGCCAGTCGGGAGATGATGGCGCGGTCCGCCGCCATGTCCGGACCCCGCACCAGGCCGGCCCTGAGCACGCCGCCGCTGACCTGCGATGTCGTGCCGGCGGGGTCCTTGGGCGTCCCGCACCCGACCAGGGCGGCGGCGGCCAGGCATGCAACCAGGAGACTTCTCACCTTCGTCCTCAACCTCCCGGAACTCCCAACGGCCTAGCCGCCTGCGGGGTTCACGCCGTCCGTGGCGCCGCGCTTTCCACATCGTTGCGGCGAAGGTGGAACGACGCCGCCGGCTACGCGGTTCGTGTCGATCTGTCCCTGGGGAGTCACCGGTGTTGCAAGCTGAACATACCTCTCGAGCCCGTCCGGGCGGCCTGGCCGCCGGCGCGGCCGCCTTCCGAAGGACCCGCGCGGCCTTCGACCGCCGCGGACCTTTCGCCAGGGCCGAGCGCTCGCCGAGCGTCACCTTCACCGCGCCGGGCGGGAAACGCATCACCCTGGCCACCGATCGCGTGCGGGCGCGGCCGGCGCTCTCCTCCACCCTCTCGGGGACGATCGGCCTGACCACCGTGGGCCTGGGCGTCTGCGGCCTGCTGTTTCCGCGCGCGACCGCGCGGCGGATCGGACTGAAGGCGGGCCCGGCGACGGTGATGACCCTCTTCGGCCTGCGCGAACTCGCCACCGGCCTGCGGCTGGTCTCCGACCCGACGCGGACCTCGACCCTCTGGGCGCGGACGGCGTTCGACGTCTTCGACATCGCCGTCCTGAAGGCGCTGGACAACCGCCGCAACCCGCATCGCGACTCGGCGCGGCGCGCCCTGGGCTTCGTGCTGGCGGTCACCGCCCTCGACATCGTGGCCGGCGCGCGCCTCGACGCCGTCCAACGCAACTGCGACGCGGGAGGCCGCTGATGAAGGCGCTGTGCTGGCAGGGCAAGAAGGACCTCCGCTGCGAGGAGGTGCCCGACCCGATCCTCGAGGCCCCGCGTGACGCCATCGTCGAGGTGACGAGTTGCGCCATCTGCGGCTCGGACCTGCATCTGTGGGACGGTCTCGTGCCCACCATGTGCAAGGGCGACGTCATGGGCCACGAGATGATGGGCCGTATCGTCGATGTGGGGTCGGACGCCAAGCGGGCCGGGGCGGGCCTGAAGGTCGGCGACCGTGTGGTGGTCCCCTTCACCATCGTCTGCGGCGAGTGCGAGCAGTGCCGGAAGGGGAACTTCTCCGTCTGCCGGCGAACCAACCGCAACGCCGCCCTGGGCGACGCCTTCTTCGGCCACCACACGGCGGGCATCTTCGGCTATTCGCACATCACTGGCGGCTATGCGGGCGGACAGGCGGAATACCTGCGCGTGCCCTATGCCGACACCACCCTGATCAAGGTCCCCGAGGGTCCGTCCGACGAGACGCTGCTCTTCCTGGGCGACATCTTCCCGACGGGATGGCAGGCGGCCTGGCAGTGCGACATCCAGCCGACCGATACGGTGGCGGTCTGGGGCTGCGGGCCCGTCGGGCAGTTCGCCCTGCGCGCCGCACGCATGCTGGGCGCCAGGCGCGTGATCGCCATCGACGATGTGCCCGAACGTCTGGCCATGGCCCGGGAGGGCGGCGCCGAGACGATCGACCGCAGCCAGTTCAACGTACTGGCTCAGCTCAACGAGATGACCAAGGGCGAGGGGCCGGAGAAGTGCATCGATGCGGTCGGGATGGAGGCGCACGGGCCGACGCCGGCCCTCGACATGGTCGACCGGGTGATGACCGGTCTGAAGCTGCAGACCGAACGGCCCACCGCCGTGCGCGAGGCGATCATGGCCTGCCAGGTGGGCGGCGTGGTCTCCATCGCCGGCGTCTATGGCGGCCTGGCCAACATGATCCCGCTGGGGGCCCTGATGAACAAGGCCCTGACCATCAAGACCGGCCAGACCCACGTGCAGCGCTGGGCCAAGGAGCTGCTGCAGCGGATCGAGAACGAGGAGATCGATCCGTCGGTGATCGTGACCCATGTCGAACCCCTGGCGAAGGGCCCGGAAATGTACCGCAAGTTCCGCGACAAGACGGACGGCTGTGTGAAGGTGGTGCTGAAGCCGCGCTAGCCGATCCGGTCGTCGGCGTCGTCCATCAGGATGCGGGCGGCGTCGCCGGCGGGGTCGTCGTACTGGCCCGACCTCAGCGTCCACCAGAAGGCGCCGAGGCCGGCCAGACCCAGCAGGAGCGAGATCGGCGCAAGGACGAGGACGATGTCCATCAGGACCTCCCGGCGGCGCGCATGCGCAGCGCGTTGAGGGTCACCGCCAGAGAGGAGCCCGACATGGCGAGCGCCGCCACCAGCGGGTTGACGAAGCCCAGCATGGCGGCCGGCGCGGCGACGAGGTTGTAGAGCGCGGAGAAGCCGAAGTTCTCCAGGGCGCGGCGGCGGGCGGCGCGGGCGATGACGATGGCGTCGGCGACCACGGCCAGGCCTTGGCCGGAGAAGACGAGATCGGCGGCGTTCTGGGTGGCGTCGAGGGCCGCACCCGGGGCCATGGCGGCATGCGCGCCGGCGAGCGCGGCGGCGTCGTTGAGGCCGTCGCCGACCATCAGGACCTTGCGGCCCGCCGCGGCGCAGGCGCCGACCGCCATGGCCTTGTCCTCGGGCGACAGGCCGGCGCGCCAGTCGCAGACGCCGGCGGCCGAGGCCGCGTCCGCCACCGGCCCCGGCAGGTCTCCGGACAGGACCTCGACGCCGAGGCCGAGCGCGCGGAGCGCCGCCACCGTCTCGGCGGCGTCGGCCCGCAGGCGGTCGGAAAAGCCGAAGCGGATCTTGGTGTCGCCGTCGAAGCCGAACCAGAGCTCGGTCTCGCCGCCGCCGCGGCCTTCGACGCCGACGAAGCTGGCGCGGCCCAGGCGGGCGTGGCGGCCGTCGATCAGCCCCTCCACGCCCTGGCCGGCGATCTCGCGCACCTCTGTGGCGTGCGGTCCGCCTCGTCCTGCCTCGGCGGCGAGGGTCCGTGCGAGCGGATGGGCCGACGCCCGGGCCAGGGGCGCGGCGAGGGCGAGCGTGGTCGGGCAGGGGTCGATCAGCCGCGGACGCCCCTCGGTGAGGACGCCGGTCTTGTCGAAGATGACGTGGTCGACCTCCGCCAGCCGCTCGAGCGCCGCCCCGGACTTCACCAGCACGCCCTTGCGGAACAGCCGGGCCGAGGCGGTGATCTGGACCGCCGGCACCGCCAGCCCCAGGGCGCAGGGACAGGTGATGATCAGCACGGCGACCGCCCGCAGAAGCGCTTCCCGCGGGCCCAGGCCCAGCGCCCAGCCCCCGGCGAAGGTCGCCGCCGCCAGGGTGTGGACGACAGGCACGTAGACGGCTGCGGCCTTGTCGGCCAGCCGGACATAGGCCGACTTGGTCTGCGCCCCGGCCTCCACCAGGCGGGCGATGGCGGCGACGGCGGAATCCTCCGACCGGGCCAGGGTGAGCAGCCGGAGCGCGCCGGACAGGTTGACCGCCCCGGCGCGGCAGGTGTCCCCGGGCCGAACCGCCACCGGCGTCGTCTCGCCGGTGAGCAGGGCGTTGTCGAGCTGGGAGGCGCCGTCCTCGACGAAGCCGTCCACCGGAATGCGCTCGCCTGGCCGTACGAGGACGCGCTCGCCGATGCTTTCACGGGCCCGCCGCCGCTGCCTTCCGCCGCGGCCGCCGCCCCGCTTGACCGGCTCGGCTCCAGCCCGATTCTCTACTGCGGCGCACATCGCTGGGCCCGA
>CAYQPL010000008.1:4832-8025 GCA_964419395.1 uncultured Phenylobacterium sp.
GCGCGCCGACCGCCACCTCGCCCAGCGGCTTGATCTTCTCCACCCCGTCGGCCCCGACCACGACGGCGCTGTGCGCCTGCAGGGCCTGGAGATCGGCCGCGGCGCTGCGCGCCCGCGCCCGCAGGCGGTGATCGAGCCAACGGCCGATGAGCAGCAGGAAGAGCAGCGAAACGGCGGCGTCGAAATAGGCGTCGCGCCCACGCAGGATGGTCTCGACGAAGCTGATGAACAGGGTCAGCACGACGCCGATGGAGATCGGCACGTCCATATTGGCGCGGCCGGCCTTCAGCGAACGCCAGGCGGACTCGAAGAAGGGCAGGCCGGCATAGAGGGCGCAGGGCGTGGCGACGATCGCCGACAGCCAAAGCATCAGGTTCCGCGTCGCCGGGCCGAGCTCCTGGCCGAACAGGCCGGCCCAGACCGGCACCGAGAACATCATGGCGTTGCCGGCGCCGAAGGCCGCCACGGCGAGGGCCAGCAGCAGACGGCGGCTCTCCTGGTCGTGCGCCTCGGCGGCCTGGCCGGGATCGAAGGGCGTGGCCGGATAGCCCAGGCGCTCCAGCGTGGCCATCACCCGGCCGGCGTCGCCCCGTCCGGTCCTGAACCGCACCGACAGCCGGCCCTCGGTCAGGTTGAGACGCGCGCTCGCGACGTCGGGCAGCGCCGCCAGGCTCTTCTCGATCTTGGCCATGCAGCCGGCGCAGCGCGCGCCCTTGACCAGCAGGTCGAGGGAGCCGGCGCCGCTCTCGTCCCGGCGGATGAAGGCCGAGAAGTCCGGCGCGCCCGGAACGGTGGCCTGCGTCAGCGCCATGTGAGCCGCCGCTCGGCTTCGAAGAGCCGCCCCTGATCGTCGGTGGCCTGCACCCACAGGTCCCAGGCGCCGGCGTCGGCGGCCGCCTCGGCGCGGTAGCGGCCCGGCGCGACCTCGGAGAAGGCGATGTCGATCCGGCCGGCCTGGGTGGCCGGACGCTGAAGACGCCCGCGCAACGTCACGCCATCGACCGGACGGCCCACGCGATCGGCGATCTCCACGAGCACGGCGCCCGGCTCGGCCCGGGCGGCGGCCCGCCAACCCAGACGAGCCTGCCGAGCCTGCTGGGCCAGGCGGCTGTTGTAGGCGAGGCCGTCCTCGTACGGCGTGACGGAGACCTCCCCGGGATAGCTGCGCAGGGCCAGGGTCAGAAAGACGGCGTTCACGGCGATGATGACGCCGAAGAAGGCCACCATCCCGGCCAGGACGTGCCAGCCGGTGATGCGGAAGCCGGGGGTGGGTTGCATGAGGCTCATCGGGCGTTCGCCGCTCCGGACAGGAAGGTGGTGGAGACGTCGGCGGCCCGACCGTCACCCGTGATGCGGAAGGCGGCGGGCATGTTCTCGGACGGCAGGGCCGAGGCGGGCGCGGTGACCAGCACGCGGACGGCGCGCACCTGGTTCGGCTCGACCGTGACGGGGATCGGGCCCGCCGTGGCGTCCTCGCCCGGTGTCTTCAGGGTGACGCCCGCCACGCCGGAGAAGGCGATCTGGGCGGTCATGGGCGCGAAGGTGCGGTTGGCGATCTTCAGCGTGTAGCCGTTGCGGATCGCTCCGTCGTGCAGGCGCACGAAGGTCGGATTGCGGTCGCGCAGCACATGCATGTCGAGCGGGCTGCGCACCGAGAGGCCCCAGGCCATGACCGCGGTGACCAGCACCAGCGCCACGGCGTAGTAGATGGTGCGCGAGCGAACCAGCTTGTAGCCCGGCCTTGCGCCCTCGGCCCGGGCCGCCACGGCCGCGTCGGTGTCATAGGCGATCAGCGCCCTGGGCCGCCCGACCTTGACCATGATCTCGTCGCAGGCGTCGATGCACAGGCCGCAATTGATGCACTCCAGCTGCGGGCCGTTGCGGATGTCGATGCCCATCGGACAGACGACGACGCAGGCATGGCAGTCGACGCAGTCGCCACGGCCTTCCCAGCTCGTCCCCTTCTTGTGCGGCCCGCGCGGCTCGCCGCGGTCGAAGCGGTAGGTGACCTGCAGCGAATGCTCGTCGAGCATGGCGCCCTGGATCCGCGGCCAGGGGCACATATAGGTGCAGACCTGCTCGCGCATGGTGCCGGCCAGGGCGTAGGTGGTGAAGGTCAGGATGGCGCAGGAGAGATAGGCGCTGACCGGCGCCTGGCCGACCCAGAAGCCGCGGATCAGGGTCGGCGCGTCGTGGAAATAGAAGATCCAGGCGCCGCCGGTGCCGAAGGCGACCCCGATCCAGGCGGCGTGCTTGCCGAGCTTCCGCCAGGCCTTCTCGAAGGACCAGGGCGAGGCGTCGAGCTTCATCCGCGCGTTGCGGTCGCCCTCGAACAGCCGCTCGATATAGATGTAGAGGTCGGTCCAGACGGTCTGCGGGCAGGCGTAGCCGCACCACAGCCGACCGAACAGGGCCGTGACAAGGAAGAGCGCCAGGGCCGCCATCACCAGCAGGCCGGTGATGAAATAGACCTCCTGCGGCCAGAGCTGGAGGAAGAAGAAGTAGAAGCGCCGGCCGGTGAAGTCGACCAGCACCGCCTGGTCCGGCAGGTCGGCGGGGCGCTCCCAGCGGATCCAGGGCGTGACGTAATAGATGGCCAGCGTCAGGATCAGCAGCGCCCACTTGATCGTCCGCCACCGGCCATGGACCAGCTTCGGATAGATGGGCGTGCGGCGCTTGTAGAGCCCGCCGTCCGGCCCGCCCTTCTGGCGGGCCGTGGCCGCCGCCGAAATCGGCGCGGCGTGCGCGGGCTTCGACGGTTCAGGCCTGGTGCGGTCGATCACCGTGGTCATGGCGACCTCACTGACCCCCGGCGTTGGCGTGGACGTAGACGGCCAGGGCCTTCAGCGTCTCGGGGTCGAATCGGCCCGCCCAGGTGGGCATGACGCCGTTGCGGCCCGACCAGATTTGGGTGCGGATCTCCTCGCGCGAGGGCCCGTAGAGCCACTCGGCGTCGGTCAGGTCCGGCGCGCCCTGGGCCTTGTCGCCCCGGCCCGTCGGGCCGTGACACGCGGCGCACTGCTCGGCGAAGACCGGCGCGGCCCGGCCCACGGCGGCGGCGTCGGCCTCGCCGCCGGACAGGCGCACCACGTACTCCGTCAGGTCGCTGATCTGGGCGGCGCTCAGCATCTGGTCGCGGCCGAAGGCGGGCATCTGCGAGAACCGCGCATCGGGATGATCGGAACGGACGCCG
>CAYQPL010000008.1:8035-13392 GCA_964419395.1 uncultured Phenylobacterium sp.
GGATCTCGTCCAGGCTTCCGCCCCACAGCCACACGTCGTCGCGCAGGTTGGGATAGCCCTTGGCCCCGGCGCCGCCGGCGCCGTGGCAGGTGGCGCAGTTGTCGCCGAAGACCGACTGGCCGACCGTCAGGGCGTATTCCTGTAGTTCGGGATCGGACTCGATCTGCTCCAGGCTGGCGCTCGTCAGCCGAGCCGCCTCGGCCCCACGAAGGTCCTTCAGGGCCTCCAGCTGCCGGGCCACCTCGGCGCGGTCGGAGTGGCCGCGGGTCCCCCTGGTGTAGCCGCCGATCCCCGGCCAGGCCGGCATCAGCACCCAGTAGGCCGCCGAGAAGGCGACCGTGGCCCAGAAGATGTAGAGCCACCACCGCGGCAGCGGGTTGTCCAGTTCCTTGATGCCGTCCCACTCATGGCCCGTGGTCTCGACACCGGTGACCTCGTCGGCCTCACGCTTGGACATCGTGGTCCTCATCATTTTCGAGGGGCAGTTGCGCGGCGCGGCGGAAGGTCTCGCCGTTGCGCGGCCAGAGGGCGTAGAGCACGCCCCCGGCGAAGATGGCGGCGAAGTAGAGGGTGCCGCCCTGCTGGGCGAACTGGGCCACGGCTTCGTAGGTCAGGCCGCTCATCGCAGGCTCTCCTCGGCCTGATAGGTCGAGAAGTCGACGAGGGTCCCCAGCATCTGGAGATAGGCCACCAGGGCGTCCATCTCCGTCACCCTGGACGGATCGCCGTCGAAGTCGCGCTGCTGGACCTTGTCGCCGTAGCGGGCCTTCAGGTCGCGGGCCGGCGCGAACGGGTCGGCCTGGGTCCGCAGGTCGGCTGCGGCGTTGTCGATCATGGCCTGGGTGTAGGGCACGCCCACCTTGGTCATCGCCGCGACCTTGGCCGGCATGTCGCGGTGTTCCAGCTCCCGGTCGGCCAGGAAGGCGTAGGGGGGCATGACCGACTCCGGCACCACCGAGCGGGGATCGATCAGGTGGTCGCGGTGCCAGGCGTCGGAATACTTGCCGCCCACCCGCGCCAGGTCCGGTCCGGTGCGCTTGGAGCCCCACTGGAAGGGGTGGTCGTACATGCTCTCGGCGGCGAGGCTGTAGTGGCCATAGCGTTCCACCTCGTCGCGCAGCGGACGGACCATCTGCGAGTGGCAGGTGTAGCAGCCCTCGCGGATGTAGATGTCGCGTCCGGCCAGCTCGAGCGGGGTGTAGGGACGCACGCCCTCCACCTCTTCGATCGTGCTCTCCAGGTAGAAGAGCGGCGCGATCTCCACCAGGCCGCCGATGGAGACGACGACCAGGATGGCGACGGTGAGCAGCAGGGAGCGCCGCTCCAGGACGCCGTGCTTGTTCCAGATCTGCATGGGAGCCCCTTACTCGGCCGGGATCAGCGCAGGGGCGGGCGTCGCGGCGTCCGAGACGGGGCTCGGCTGCCGGACGGTGCGCCACAGGTTGTAGGACATGATCACCGCGCCGGAGAGGTACATGAGGCCTCCCAGAGTGCGGATGATGTTCTCGATATGCTTGGCCGAGACCGTCTCGACGAAGGAGTTGGCCAGGAAGCCCTGCGGCGTGTACTCGCGCCACATCAGGCCTTCCATGATCCCGGAGACCCACATCGCGCAGATGTAGAGAAGGATCCCCGTGGTCGCGATCCAGAAGTGCCACTCGACAAGGCTGTTGGAGTAGAGCCGGTCTTTCTTCCACAGCCAGGGCACGAGGCAGTAGACGGCGCCGAAGCTGATGAAGCCGACCCAGCCGAGCGCGCCGGAGTGCACGTGGCCGATGGTCCAGTCGGTGTAGTGGCTGAGCGAATTGACCGCCCGGATCGACATCAGCGGACCTTCGAAGGTCGACATGCCGTAGAAGGCGATGGCCACCACCATCATCCGGATCACCGGGTCGGTGCGCAGCTTGTCCCAGGCGCCCGATAGCGTCATCAGGCCGTTGATCATGCCGCCCCAGGACGGCATCCACAGCATGACCGAGAAGGTCATGCCGAGCGTCTGGGCCCACTGCGGCAGGGCGGTGTAGTGCAGGTGGTGCGGGCCTGCCCAGATGTAGATGAAGATCAGCGACCAGAAGTGGACGATGGACAGGCGGTACGAATAGACCGGCCGCTCCGCGCGCTTGGGCACGAAGTAGTACATCATCCCCAGGAAGCCGGCCGTCAGGAAGAAGCCGACGGCGTTATGGCCGTACCACCATTGGGTCAGCGCGTCCTGGACGCCGGCGAACAGCGAATAGCTGCGGTGATGCAGCGCCCCCACCGGCATGGCCAGGTTGTTGACCACGTGCAGCAGGGCGATGGTGACGATGAAGGCCAGGTAGAACCAGTTGGCCACGTAGATGTGGGGTTCCTTGCGCTTCCAGAGCGTGCCCAGGAAGACCAGCAGATAGGCGACCCAGACGATGGTCAGCCACAGGTCGACGTACCACTCCGGCTCGGCGTATTCGCGGCTCTGGGTGATGCCGGCGAGGTAGCCTGTGGCCGCCAGCACGATGAACAGCTGGTAGCCCCAGAAGACGAACCAGGGCCAGGCGCCGCCGGCCAGCCGCGCCCTGGTCGTGCGCTGCACGACATAGAAGGAGGTGGCGATCAGCGCATTGCCGCCGAAGGCGAAGATGACGCCCGAGGTGTGCAGGGGACGCAGGCGGCCGAAGTTCAGCCAGCCGTGCTCCGGGAAGTAGAGCAGGTTCGGCCAGGAGAGCTGGGCGGCGATGACCACGCCCACCAGCAGGCCGACGACGGCCCAGAACATGGTGGCGATGACGCCCGCCCGCACCACGCCGTCGGCGTAGCGGTCCTGCGGCGCGCGGAAGCGGCCCGAGGACAGGCCCACGCTCATCACCGAGAAGGCGAGGGTGAAGGCCGCGATCAGGACATAGCCGTGAAAGCGGAAGAGGCGATCGTCCGTGAAGGCCGTAGCGAAGATCGCCCAGAGGGCGCAGAGCCCGGTGAAGGCGAAGAGCAGAAGCGCATCGAGCGGCGCCCGATCCTGCTCGGCGGCGAGTTGATTCATGTTCCCCAGCGACTCGGTGCGAAAGACTTCGCTCCGTGTGCGCTCGGCCCGGCGCCGGGGCCTTGATCCATCTCACGGCCGAGCTCGCGCCGGCCGGGCATCCCTGCGGCATGGGGCCGCCGTCCCCAAGTCCGGAGCCGAAACATGCCTGCCCAACCCGCCTCGCGAACCGCCTTCGATCTGCGGCTGCTCCTGGGGGCGTCGCTTCTGGCCGGCGCCGGGATCAGCTTTGAGCTCGCCTGGCTGCACGCCCGCGCCAGCGCGGAGTTCTACGGGGTGATCTGCGGGGCCGCCGGCGCGGCGCCGCATTGCGCGGCCTGCTACGCCGCGCCGCTGCTGGCCTGGGCCGGGCTCAGCACCCTCTTCGGCCCCGCCCTGCGTCGCCGCGACGCCCGGGCGCGGCGGGCCGCCTGACGGCCGCAGTCCTCGGTCAGCAGGGCCACCGGCAGGGTGGCGAACAGGGCGCGGGCCTCGATCCCCCCGTCCCCGGCCAGCACCTCGCCCGTCAGCCGGTTCACCCAGCGTCCGCTGGCGCTGGGGGGAAGGTCCAGCACGGTCCCGTTCCACCAGCCCGCCAGGGGCAGGGGCGCCTCGGCGCCGTCGAGGCCGGAGGCGGCCCGGACGGCGGCGGCGGCGAGCACGCGGCCCTCCGGCCCCTCGCGCAGGAAGGCGGCCGTCGCGCCGGAGCGGAGCCCGCTCGCCTCCACCGGCCGGTAGGCGTGGGCGGCGAAGAGACCCGGCCGGGTTCGGCGCAGGCCCAGCGTCCGGGCGACCACATGCTGCTTGATCGCGCCGCTTCGCCAGTCCCGCAGGCGCTCGCCGGCCGTCGTCGGCGCGGCGAGGGCCTCGCGGCGGGCGGCGAAGTCGACGGGCCGCCGGTTGTCCGGATCGACGAGGCTGAAGTCCCAGAAGTCGCAGCCCTGATAGGTGTCGGGCGCGCCGGGCGCCGCGCAGCGCAGCAGCGCCTGGGCCAGGCCGTTGAGCGCGCCGGCCGCCGCGATCCGCTGGACGAAGCCGTGGAGCTGGTCGCGGAACGCCCCGTGGGCCAGGCGGCCGGCCACGGCCGCGACGCAGCGCTCTTCATAGGCCGTGTTCGGGGCCAGCCACGAGGAGCGGAGCTTCGCCTCGCGCAGGGCCTTGACCTGCCACTGCGCCACGCGCTCGCCGAACGCCTCGACGCCCGCCCTGTCGCCAGGCTCGAGATCGAGCGGCCAGGCGCCCACCAGGGTCTGCAGCCCCTGATAGAGGTCGCCGGGATCGACGCCCTCCGGCGGCTCGGCCAGCCAGTTGCGGACATGCAGGGACCACAGGTGCGGCCGCTCGCTCAGCACGGCCAGCCGGGCGCGCACATCCTCGCCTCGCTTGTGGTCGTGGGTCGCGGTGGCCAGCATGCTGTCGGGCCAGTCGGCGGCGCGGCGGGCCATCGCGGCGTGGAAGGCGGCGAGGGAGTCGCCCAGCCGGCCCGGATCGCAGCCGACATCGTTGCGCGAGATCAGCCGTCCGTAGCGGTAGAAGGCGGTGTCCTCCACCGACTTCGCGGCCACGGGGGCGCTGAGCTGCTGCAGGGCCCGCAGCGCGGCGGCCCGCTCCGGCGCGTCCCCTGGCCCTTCGCCGCCCATCCAGGCGAGGATCTGGTCCAGGGCCGGGCGATCGGCCTCGACGACAAGCGCTTGGGCGGCGGTCCCGGCCGCCGCGAGGATCTGCCGGTCCGCATCGCCCGGCGGCCCGCCCTGGGCGTAGGTCCGATAGGCCGGGAAGTCCGACAGCAGCGCCTCCAGGGCGCGCCGCAGGCTCTCGCGAGTCAGGTCGCGGGTCGCCAGGTCGTCGCGGGCCAGGCGCGAAAGCCGCGCGGCGACGGCCGTCAGCTGGCCGGCGAATCCCAGGCGCAGGATTTCAGGCCGGGCGAGGCGCTCCTCGGCGTCGAAGTCGGACGCGCGCCCGCTGATCTGCGCCCAGCGCCGCGACAGCGGCTCCTCGCCCGCGGGATCGTGCAGCAGGGCCGAGACCTCGTTGAGGAAGTCGTAGCCGCTGGTTCCGTCGCACGGCCAGTCGGCCGGCAGGCGTGCGCCCGGCCCCAGGATCTTCTCGACCACCAGATAGGCCCGCGTTCCGGCTCCGCCAGGGCGCTCGGCGACGAGGGAGTCGAGCCGTGCCCGCAGCTTGCGCAGATAGGCGCCCGGTTCGGCCAGGCCGTCCACATGGTCGATCCTCAGCCCGTCGATCAGGCCTTCGGCATAGAGGCGCAGGGGCAGGGCGTGGACCGCCTCGAACACCTCGTCCTCCTCGACGCGGAGGCCGGCGAGCTCGGTGATGTCGAAGAAGCGCCGCCAGTTGATCTCGTCGC
>CAYQPL010000008.1:13402-18019 GCA_964419395.1 uncultured Phenylobacterium sp.
TCCGCCGTCGCCGCCTGCAGCTGCGCCTGCAGCTCGTCGCCGGCGGTGCGCCACCACGCCAGGCGGTAGTGCTGTCGCTCCAGCAAGCCGTGCAGCCGGGCGCGGCCCTCCGGCGTCCGCGCGTCGTAGGCGCTGAGGTCCTCCGCGCGCAGCGCCTCGGCGTCCTCCGGCCGTAGCGGGAAGCGGTGATGATCGTGGGCCCAGACGGCCAGGCCGCCATCGTCGGCCTTCAGCCGGATGTCGCCGCCGGCCAGGGCCTCGCCGTAGGGGCGGCCGAGGAAGGGGGCCAGGAGCTTGTCGCGCAGGCCCTCGCCGGCGGGGCGCCAGTCGATGTCGAAATAGCGGGCGAAGGCGCTCTGCGGCCCCCGCGCCAGTACGTCCTGCCACCAGGCGTTGTCGCGGCCGCCGACCGCCATGTGGTTGGGCACGATGTCGAGGACGACCCCGATCCCCCGCGCCTTCAGGGCCTCGACCATGGCGCGGAATCCCGCCTCGCCGCCGAGAGCCTCGCTGACCGTCGTCGGATCGACCACGTCGTAGCCGTGCATGGAGCCGCTGCGGGCCTGGGCGATGGGCGAGGCGTAGAGGTGCGTGACGCCCAGCCGATCGAGATAGCCGGCCAGCTCCGCCGCCTGTGCGAAGGTGAACCCCTCGTGGAACTGGATGCGATAGGTGGCCCCGACCTTCATCCGCGCCGCCTCGCGGACAGCGCGTCGAGCCGCGTGCGGACCGGATCGACGGCGAGGAGGGGCGCCAAGGGGCCGGGCAAACGGCGGCGCCAGTTGGGCTGCTCGTCCACCGTGCCGGGGACGTTCACCTGGGCCTCGAGGCCCAGCAGGTCCTCCAGCGGGACGAGGGCCAGGTCGCACGCGGTCTTGGCGACATAGGCGATCGCGGCCTCGACCGCCCGGGCCGGTTCGTCCTTCGACGGCCGGTCCCCCTGGGCGCAGCCGGCGGCGACCGCGGCCGACCAGAGGTGCGCCCGGTCGGCCGCCCGCGTCTCGCGCAGCTCCGCGACGGCGGCCGCGCCGAGGGCGTGGTCCAGCTCGCCGCGCAGATCGATGTCGCGCTCGCGCCACCAGCCGGCGACAGGCGGCAGGTCGTGGGTCGTGGTCAGGGCGCAGGTCTCTGGCGGCCATTGATCGGGCGGGCGGAAGCCGCCGTCGTCTTCCCGTTCGAACAGCAGCACGCCCATGCCCATGACGCCGCGTTCCCGAAGCGCCTCGCGAAACCCGCACGGCACGGTCCCCAGATCCTCGCCGATCACCACGGCCCGCGCCCGCCAGCTCTCCAGAGCGATCAGCCGCAGCAGGTCGTCCTGCGGATAGGTGAGATAGACGCCCTCGGTCGGCGCGGCGCCGTGGGGCACCAGCCAGAGCCGTCTCAGCCCGAGGATGTGGTCGATCCGCACGCCGCCGGCGTGGCGCATGGCCGAGCGCAGGGTGGCGAGGAAGCCGGCGAAGCCGCTCTGCGTCAGGGCGCCCGGCGAGAAGGCGGTCACGCCCCAGTCCTGGCCCCGCGCCTGGAAGGCGTCGGGCGGCGCGCCGACACTGACGCCCGCGAGCAGGTCCTGCGGCCGCGACCAGGCATGGCTGCCGCCGGGATCCATGCCGACGGCCACGTCGGTGATCAGGCCCAGGGTCATGCCCGCCGCGCGGGCGCGCCGCTGAGCCTCGGCCAGACTGCGCTCGGCCAGCCACTGCAGGAAGATGTGGAACTCGACCTCGTCGGCATGGGCGCGGCCATAGGCCTGCGCCGCCTCGCCCGCGACGTCGCGATAGGCTGCCGGCCAGTCCGGCCAGCCACGGGCGCCCTCGGCCGCGAGGAAGCGGCCGTGCAGGGCTTCGAAGAGGGCATGGCGTTCGAGGTCGGCGCCGCCAGCCGCCCGGAAGCCGGCGAGGTCGGCGCGCTCGGCCTCGCGCTCGCCGAGCCTGCCATAGGCCGCGCGCAGGGCGGCCATCCGGGCTGACGCCGCCGCCGGCCAATCGATCAGCGGCGGGGGCTCGCCCACCGGCTTCTCCAGCACGCCGAGCCGCGCGGGATCGCCGTAGAGGCCGTTCAGGAATAGGCGGCTCGACGGACCATAGGGGCTGAAGCGTCCCGGATCGGCGGCGAAGAGGGCGTGAAGCGGGCTGACGGCCAGAGCCGAGGCGCCGGCGCGGCCGAGCGTCTCGGCCGCCTGCGCCAGGGCGGCGAAGTCCCCGAAGCCGGCGCCGGACGCCTCGTTCAGCGCATAGATCTGGGCTGCGGCGCCCCACAGGCGCCGGTCGGGGGCGGCGTCGGCGACGCCGAAGGCCCTCGGCGGCGTCACGGCCAGCGTCACGCGGCGGTCGCCGAGGTCCAGCTCGTGGTAGCCGATGACGTCCATCGCCACGGGCGTCCCCGGCCGCAGATCGACCGCCGGTCCGTCCTCGTACCGCAGTCTGCCGGCGCGTCCGCCGAAATCGGCGATGTCGAGGGGTGCGCCGCGATCCAGAATGACGAAATCGCGGGCGGCCTGCGCCTGACGGCGCTTCAGCCGGTCTCGGCTCTCCTGGGCTTCGGTCTCGCTCGCCGCCGGCAACTGCATCGCCGCCAGCACCGCCTGCAGGGTCGGCGCCGCGACCTGACGGGTTCGGCCTTCGACATCCTCCCAATGCTCGTGCAGGCCCGCCTCGGCCGCCAGGGCGCGGAGGTGGGGCCCCGTCATCGCCGCGGCTCCAGCCAGGCGGCGAAGGCGGCGGGCGGCAAGTCGTCCTCCAGTTCGTCCTCGGTCCCGATGACGAGGAAGGGCGCGCGCAGGGGCCGGTTGCGCAGTTCGACCGGCGCCTCGCCCAGGTTCACGGCCAGCGTCAGGCGCGAGCCGTCGCCGAGCTTCCAGGAGGCCCGCACGGCCGCCTCGCCGAGGGTCTCGCCATACTCGCAGCGGGCGCCGCGCAGCCGCGGGGCGATGTCCCGGGCGCGGATCCGAAGCAGGTCCGAATAGAGCTCGCGCCAGTCCTCGGCGTCCGGTCCCGGCTCGGGCCGCGAGGCTTCGAAGGTTTCGGGCGCGTTGGGGTCGGGGATCGCCTTGCGCGCCGCGGCGTCCGCGAAGGCGGAAAAGCCCGCGAACTCGGCCCGCCGCCCGTCCCGGACGGCCTCGGCCAGGTCCGGTCCATGATGGGTGAAGTAGAGGAAGGGCGTGCGGCTGCCGACCTCCTCGCCCATGAAGACCAGGGGGATCTGCGGCGACAGCAGGAGGAGGGCAGTCGCCGCCCGCAGCCGCGCCGGGTCGGCGAGGGCGGAGAGCCGTTCGCCCAGGGCGCGGTTGCCGATCTGGTCGTGGTTCTGCAGGAAGTTGATGAAGGCGCTGGGCGGCAGGTGGGCGCTGGGCGTGCCGCGCGGCTCGCCCGTATGGGCGGCGACCTCGCCCTGGAACACGAACCCCTCGCACAGGGCCCGCGACAGGCCCTGCGCCGTGTTCTCGGCGTAGCTCTCGTAATAGCCCTCGCTTTCCCCCGTCAGCAGGACGTGCAGGACGTGGTGGGCGTCGTCGTTCCACTGGGCGTTGAACGGGCCGTCGAGAAGCTGGGCGATATTGTCGTCGTTCTCCAGGATCAGATGGACGCGACGTTTGGGTCCGGCGGCGGCGCGCACCGCGGCCGCCATCTCGTCGAGCCAGTCGCGCTCGGAGATGGCGTGGACGGCGTCCAGGCGCAGCCCGTCGAACTGGTATTCGGTGATCCAGAAGATGGCGTTCTCGGTGAAGAAACGCCGCACCTCGGGACGCCGGAAGTCGATGGCCGCGCCCCACGGCGTCTTGATGTCGTCCCGGAAGAACTGGGGCGCATAGGTGGGGAGATAGTTCCCGTCCGGTCCGAAGTGGTTGTAGACGACGTCGAGCAGGACCATCAGGCCAAGCTCGTGGGCCTGGTCGACAAGCGCCTTCAGGTCTTCAGGCGCCCCATAGGCGGCGTCGGGCGCGAACGGCAGCACGCCGTCATAGCCCCAGTTCCTCTGGCCGGGAAAGTCGGCGATCGGCATCAGTTCGATGGCGGTGAAGCCAAGCGCCTTCAGATCGGCCAGCCGCTCGGCGACGCCGCGGAAGCCGCCCATCAGGCCGACATGGACCTCGTAGATCACCGCCTCTTCCCAGCGGCGCCCCGTCCACTCCGTCGCACGCCAGACATAGGCCCCGGGGTCGACCACGAGGCTGGCGTCGTGGACGTCGCCCGCCTGCCGCCGCGAGGCGGGATCGGGCACGGCCAGGTCGGGGGCCACGCGGTAGCGGTAGCGGGCGCCCGCGCCGCACGGCGCCTCGGCCTCGAACCAGCCGCCATCGGCCTCCATGGCGATCGGCGGCAGGCCGTCGACCTCCACCGACACCGTCTCGACGCCCGGCGCCCACAGGCGGAACCGTGTGCGGTCCTCCTCCACCAGGGTGGCGCCGAAGGGCATCTCGTGGGCGCAGCGACCGCCGGCGAGGCCGGATTCCATGGACGAGGCGATCAGCACCGCGCCATGGCCGGCGACCTCCACGCGCGTCCCCAGGGGCCCCCCGGCGACCCGGACAAAGGGGCCGGCGCCCCCTACGATGCGCCCAACGGTCCCGGCGCCGTCCCCAGCCGCGCGGGACACGCGGCGGAACCGCGAGCCCCT
>CAYQPL010000008.1:18029-32670 GCA_964419395.1 uncultured Phenylobacterium sp.
GGCGACCTCCACGCGCGTCCCGACCACGGCGGCCTCGGGTGCGTCAGGCTGGGCGCTGTCGGCAAGGATGCGCGCCGCGCCCACCGGTTCGGGCAGGTGGAAGGTGATCGCCTCGTCGGCGGCGTTGAACAGCACGGTGACCAGCTCGATCCGCCCGTCCGGCCGGGGCAGGGCGCGCCGCATGGCCAGGGCGCAGCCTTGCGGGTTGTCCCAGTCGGCCGGGGACAGACGGCGGCCGTGCTCGTCGAACCAGTCCACGTCCAGCACCTCGGGCGCATACTCGTTCTGGCCGTGCAGGAACTGCCGCGGCCGCAGCGCCTCGTGGGCCTTGCGCAGGGCCACCAGCTTGGCGACGAAGGCGGTGAGGGCCTCGCCCTCGGGCGACTCGGCCAGGCGCCAGTCGAACCAGGAGGTGTCGTTGTCCTGGCAATAGGCGTTGTTGTTGCCGCCCTGGCTGCGGCCGAATTCGTCCCCGCCCAGAAGCATCGGCGTCCCCGACGAGGCGAAGACGGTCATCAGCATGGAGCGCACGACGCGGGCGCGGACCCCCTGGATGTCGGGATCGGCCGTGGGACCTTCGAAGCCCCAGTTGCGGGAGTAGTTCTCGCCGTGGCCGTCCTGGTTGTCCTCGCCGTTCGCCTCGTTGTGGCGCTCCTCGTAGGAGACGACGTCGGCCAGGGTGTAGCCGTCGTGGGAGGCCACATAGTTGATCGAGGCCCAGGGACGCCGGGCGCGGCGGTCGAAGAGATCGCCGGAGCCCGACAGCCGGTTGGCGAGGTCCGGGCGCATGCCGGCGTCGCCTCGCCAATAGCGGCGCACCCCGTCGCGGTAGCGGTCGTTCCATTCGGCGAAGCCGGGGGGATGATGGCCCAGCTGGTAGCCGCCGGGGCCGATGTCCCAGGGTTCGGAGATCAGTTTCAGGCCCTGCAGCAGGGGGTCCTGGCGCAGGACGTCGAAGAAGCCGGCGCCGGGATCGAACCCGTAGCGCTCGCGGCCCAGGGTCACGCCCAGGTCGAAGCGGAATCCGTCGACCCCATAGGAGGTCGCCCAGTAGCGCAGGGAGTCGGCGACCAGCTGGATGACGCGCGGGCTGGAGAAGTCCAGCGTGTTGCCCGTGCCGGTGTCGTTGACGCAGTAGCGCGGGTCGTCATCGACCAGGCGGTAGTAGCTGGCGTTGTCGAGGCCCCGGAAACAGAGGGTGGGCCCGCGCTCGCTGCCCTCGGCGGTGTGGTTGAACACCACGTCCAGGATGACCTCGAGGCCCTCGGCGTGGAGCCGCCGCACGGCCATCCGCAGCTCGTTCTGGTCGCCGCCGGACAGGTAGCGGGATTCCGGCGTGAAGAAGTTGAGGGTGTTGTAGCCCCAGTAGTTGGCCAGCCCCTTCTCCTGCAGGATGCGGTCCTGGACGTAGGCGTGGACCGGGAGCAGTTCGACGGCGGTCACCCCCAGCCGCTTGAGATGGTCGATGACCTTGGGATGGGTGAGGGCGGCGAAGGTGCCGCGCGCCGGCGGCAGCACCTCCTCCAGCAGCATGGTCAGACCGCGCACGTGGCACTCGTAGATGACCGTGTCGGACCAGGGCGTCTTCGGCCGCACGTCGCCGCGCCAGTCGAACGGGTCGGCCGTCACCATCGACTTGGGCACGGCCGGCGCGCTGTCGCGGCGATCGAAGGTGAGGTCCGCGCGCGGCGAGTGGACCCGGTAGCCGAACAGGGCGTCGGTCCAGCGCAGATCGCCGTGCAGGCCCCGCGCATAGGGGTCGATCAGCAGCTTGTTGGGATTGAACCTGTGGCCTTCCTGCGGCGCATAGGGGCCGTGGGCGCGATAGCCGTAGAGGAGGCCCGGCTTGGCGTCCGGCAGATAGCCGTGCCAGACCTCGTCGGTCCATTCGGGCAGCTCGTAGCGCGCGATCTCGCGCCGCCCGGCGGCGTCGAAGATGCACAGGTCGATCCGCTCGGCATGGGCCGAGAAGACCGCGAAGTTGATCCCCAGGCCGTCGAAGGTCGCGCCGAGCGGGTAGGGATGACCGGGCGCCAGCCGCTCGGGCAAAGGGTTCAAGCGAAGGCTCCGTCATGGCGCAGGACCAAGGCCCCGAGGGGCGGCAGGATCAGGCGCAGGCTGCAGGGTTGTCCGTGGGCCGGGGCGTCGTCCGTCCGGACTTCGCCGCCGTTGCCTATGTTGCCGCCGCCGTATCGGGCGGCGTCGCTGTTGAGAACTTCACGCCAGACGCCGGCCTGCGGCGCGCCGACGAGGTAGTCGGTCCGCGGTTCGGGCGTGAGGTTCAGGACCACGATGAGCGGCGGCGACTCCGGGCCGGCGCGGCGCAGGAAGGCGAAGACGCTGGCGGCGCCGTCGACGTTCAGCCAGGCGAACCCTTCCGGATCGGCGTCCGAGCGGTGCAGCGCCGGTTCGTCCTGGTAGATCCGGTTGAGGTCGCGGACCAGCAGCTGGACGCCGGCGTGGTCGGCCTGGCCGAGGAGATCCCATGGGATCTGGTCGTCATGGTTCCATTCGCCGGGCTGGGCGATCTCCCCGCCCATGAACAGCAGCTTCTTGCCCGGATGGGTCCACATGAAGGCGAGGTAGGCGCGCAGATTGGCGAAACGCCGCCACGGATCGCCGGGCATCTTGCCCAGCAGCGAGCCTTTTCCGTGGACCACCTCGTCGTGGGACAACGGCAGGACGAAGCGTTCGGAGAAGGCGTAGAGCAGGCCGAAGGTCAGCTCGTGCGGATGCCAGGCGCGATGGACCGGGTCGCGGGCCATGAAGCTGAGCGTGTCGTGCATCCAGCCCATGTTCCACTTGAAGGCGAAGCCCAGGCCGCCCTCGTGGGTGGGCGACGAGACGCCGGGCCAGGCGGTCGACTCCTCGGCGATGGTGACGGCGCCGGGACACCGGCTCGACACCACGTCGTTCAGCCGCTTCAGGAAGGCGATCGACTCCAGATTCTCCCGGCCGCCGTGGATGTTGGGCACCCACTCGCCGGCGGCGCGGCTGTAGTCGCGGTAGAGCATGGAGGCCACGGCGTCGACACGCAGACCGTCGATGTGGAAGGTCTCCAGCCAGTAGAGGGCGCTGGCGATCAGGAAGCCGGAAACTTCCCGCCGTCCAAGATTGTAGATCAGCGTGTTCCAGTCCTGGTGGAAGCCCTCCCGCGGGTCGGAGTGCTCGTAGAGATGGGTGCCGTCGAACTGCGCCAGGCCGTGGGCGTCGGTGGGAAAGTGGGCCGGCACCCAATCCAGGATGACGCCGAGGCCGGCCCGGTGGCAGGCGTCGACGAAGCGCGCCAGACCCTCGGGCGAACCGAACCGCGCGCTGGGCGCGAACTGCGAGAGCGGCTGATAGCCCCAGGACCCGCCGAACGGATGCTCCATGATCGGCAGGAGCTCCACGTGGGTGAAGCCCATGTCGGCCACATAGGGGACCAGCCGTTCGGCGAGGGCGTCCCAGTCCAGGCTGGCCTCGGGGCGGTTCTCGGGCCGAAGCCAGGAGGCGGCGTGGACCTCATAGATGGAGATGGGAGCGTCCTTGGCCTGGCGTGCGGCGCGGCGCGCCATCCACTCGTCGTCGGTCCAGGCGAAGTCCCAGTCGGGCGCCACGATGGAGCAGGTGGCCGGCGGGGCCTCGGTCATCCGGGCCAACGGATCGGCCTTCAGCGGCAGCAGCGCGCCGTCGGGTCCGACCATCTCGAACTTGTACCGCTCGCCGGGTCCCAGGCGCGGCACGAACAGCTCCCAGACCCCCGCGGCATGGCGCAGGCGCATGGGATGGCGGCGTCCGTCCCAGCTGTTGAAGTCGCCGACAACGGACACCCGCCGGGCGTTCGGGGCCCAGACCGAGAAGCCGACGCCTGCGACGCCGTCCATCTCGCGCGGATGGGCGCCCAACTGCTGCGCCAGGCGCCAGTGCGCGCCCTCGGCGAACAGGTGAAGGTCCATGTCGCCGAGCAGGAGTCCGAAGGCGTAGGGATCCTCGGTCTCCTGGACGCCGCCGGGCCAGGCGATCCGCAGGCGGTAGCCGGCCGCGCCCGGCAAGGGGCCGACGAACAGTCCGGGCGCGACCTGGTCGAGCGGCCGCGCCGCCTGGCCGTCGACCAGCAGTTCGACCTGCTCGGCGCCCGGCTGGAAGGTGCGCACGAAGCGCTGATCGCCCTCGCCCTGGGCACCGAGAAAGGCGAACGGGTCGGTCAGCCGTCCCTCCAGCAGGGAGGCGGTCATGGCGTCGGTGAGACTGCGGCCGGTATCGTCCATGGCGTCAGGCTCCCAGAAGGCGGTCGAGGATCTCCGCCAGCCCCCGCATGGGCGTGCCGATCCAGCCCGGCCGATTGGCGGCCTCGTAGGCGATCTCGTAGGCCGCCTTGTCGATGAGGAAGAGGTCGAGCAAGTCGGGCGCATAGCCGCCCGCGACCTCGCCATAGGCCGCCAGGAACCGCTGGGTCGCCGCGGTGCGGAACTGGGCCACCATCTCCGCGCCCCGCGCCTCGGCCCCCTCGGCCACGGTGCTGGCGGCCACGGCGGCGGTGGCCGCGGCGTAGTCGAAGGAGCGGATCATGCCGGCCACGTCGCGCAAGGGACTCGCCTTGGCGCGCCGCGCCGCGAGCGGCTTCGCCGGCACGCCCTCCAAGTCGATGAACATCACCTCGCAGCCGGTCACCAGAACCAGCCCCAGGTGGAGGACGCCATGGATACGGGTGGCAAGGGTTCCGGTCGCGGACGCCGCCAGGCGCTGAACGAGGGCGATGGCGTCCTGCCGGCGCGCGGCGAGGGCTTGGGCGAGGGCGGCGAGTTCGGGGGCCTCGGCGGGCGCGGACCCGGACTCCAGGGCGCTCAGCGCGCCGTCCAGCTGGGCGACGACACTGGCCGCCCAGGCGCGCGCCCGGGCCTCGTCCACCCGCTCCGGCGCAAAGGCGGTATCGTCGGTCGGCTGGGCCAGGACGGCGTGCATCTCGGCCAGGCTGCGGCCCAGGGTTTCGGCGAAGCCGGCATAGGTGGCGAATTCGGTGGGCTCGTCGGTGTCGGCCGCCAGCACCAGGTCGTCCACGACCCGCTGCAGGTAGTCGAGCGTCCAGGTCCAGCCGTCGCCCTGGCTGTAGACGAAGCCCTGCGCCACCATCAGGGTGCTCGGCTCGCCGCCGGGCTCGAGCCGACGGACCTCGCCCAGCAGGGGCGGGACGTGCGGGAAGCCGCGCTCGGTGAGCAGCCGGGTCATCTCCGCCTCGGGATGGACGCCGGGCGTGACCTTGCGCAGCAACTTCAGGACCACGCTGCGGCCGACGATCACCGAGCTGTTGCTCTGCTCGGCCGCCGACCATTCGATCTCGGCGTCGGCCGGCAGGTCGAACGACGCCGCCTCGAACGCCAGATCCCCGAAGGGGGCGGTGAGGCGGGCCCCCGTGCGGAAGCCTTCCATCACCCCGCGAACGAATTCGGCGGTGGCGAAGCCGTCGGTCAGCGCGCCGACCCTAGCCCCGCGGCGGACCCGCGCCAGGGCCAGGTTGTGGACGAAGGGATCGGAGGCCTCGTCCTCCCACGCCACCGCCAGGGGCAGCTGGTAGATCGCGCCGCCGCCCGCCGTCGTCACCTCCACCTCGGTGAGCAGGAGGTCGCCGTCGCCCGGCAGGGCAGAGAAGCCGAGCACGCGGACGCTCTGCAAGGCGCCGTCCTTGCCCTGGAACCAGCGACGGGCGGGAATCCAGGCCGGCAGCACCTCGCCCTCCAGCACCGGCCGATGGGCGGGCGACAGAAGGCCCGTGAGCCCCTCGCGCAGCACGAAGGTGTGCTGCGCGAGCGGGGCGCCGGCGGGGGCGGTGCTCCAGGTGGGTCCGTCGACTCGTTCGCAGAGTTCGAACCAGTGGAAGCCGTAGGGGGGCAGGGTGAGCAGATAGGTCAGCTGACCAATGGGCGGGAACGGGTTGGCGCCGGTCATCTCCATCGGCACCCAGCCGGCGAACTCCGACAGGTCGAGCTCCACCGCCTGGGCGGTGCGGGAGAGATTGGCGACGCAGAGGATCACCTCGCCCTCGCGCTCGCGCAGATAGGCGAGGACCTTGCGGTTCTGCGGGCGCAGGAAACGCAGGGTCCCCCGGCCGAACGCCGTATGGCGCTTGCGCACCGCCAGCATCCGCCGCACCCAGTTCAGCAGCGAATGGCTGTCGCGGCTCTGGGCTTCGACATTCACCGCCTGGAAGCCGTAGAGCGGATCCATGACCGTCGGCAGCACCAGGCTCGCCGGGTCGGCCTTGGAGAAGCCGCCGTTGCGGTCGGGCGACCACTGCATGGGCGTGCGCACGCCGTCGCGGTCGCCGAGATAGATGTTGTCCCCCATGCCGATCTCGTCGCCGTAGTAGAGGACAGGCGTGCCCGGCATGGTCAGCAGCAGGCAGTTCATCAGCTCCACGCGACGGCGGTCACGCTCCATCAGCGGGGCGAGGCGGCGGCGGATGCCGAGATTGATGCGCGCCCGCCGGTCGGCGGCGTAGACGCTCCAGAGGTAGTCGCGCTCCTTGTTGGTGACCATTTCGAGCGTCAGCTCGTCATGGTTCCTCAGGAAGATGGCCCACTGGCAGTTCTCCGGAATGTCCGGCGTCTGCCGCATGATGTCGGTGATCGGGAAGCGATCCTCCTGCGCGATGGCCATGTACATCCGCGGCATCAGCGGGAAGTGGAAGGCCATGTTGCATTCGTCGCCGTCGCCGAAATAGAGCTGGGTGTCCTCCGGCCACTGGTTGGCCTCGGCGAGCAGCATCCGGCCCTCGAAGTTCCGGTCGAGGTGCGCGCGGATTTTCTTCAGGACTTCATGGGTTTCTGGCAGGTTTTCGTTGTTCGTGCCCTCGCGCTCGATCAGGTAGGGAATGGCGTCCAGCCGCAGGCCGTCGATGCCCGCCTCCATCCAGTAGCTGAGGGTCGCCAGCACCTCCTCGAGCACCTTCGGATTGTCGAAGTTGAGGTCCGGCTGATGGGAATAGAAGCGGTGCCAGTAGTAGGCGCCGGCGACCGGATCCCAGGTCCAGTTCGACGTCTCGGTGTCGCAGAAGATGATGCGGGTGCCGTCGTACTTCGCGTCGGTGTCGGACCAGACGTAGAAGTCCCGCTCCGGCGAACCCGGCGGCGCGCGCCGCGCGGCCTGGAACCAGGGGTGCTGGTCGGAGGTGTGGTTGATCACCAGCTCGGTGATCACGCGCATGCCGCGGGCGTGCGCCTCGTCGATGAAGCGCTTCACGTCCTCGAAGGTGCCGTACTCCGGATGGACGCCCCGATAGTCGGCGATGTCGTAGCCGTCGTCCCGGCGCGGGGAGGGGTAGAAGGGCAGGAGCCAGACCGCCGTGACTCCCAGGCTGGCGATATAGTCCAGCTTCTCGCACAGGCCCGCAAAGTCGCCGACGCCGTCGTCGTTGGCGTCGAAGAAGGACTTCACGTGCAGCTGGTAGATGACCGCGTCCTTGTACCAGAGCGGGTCGTTGGCGGGGTCGGGCTGTTGCAGATCGAATGCGGGCAGGGCGCTCATTGGGCGGCCTCCATCCGCCAGATGGCGTAGGGGCGTCCGGGATCGAGATCGATGCGGCGCCACTTTCCGTGGGCGACGAAGGTCTGGCCGGTCAGAAGGTCTTCGATGTGCGCCTCGCCATGATCGGGGATGTCCAGGAGCCAGAACGGCAGTTCGATGTCGGCGCCATGGCCGGCGTGTGGATCGAGATTGACGGCCACCAGCACGATGTCCCGGCCGTCCGGCGACGGCTTGGCGTAGAACAGGACATTCTCGTCGCTGGCCGGCAGGAAGCGGACGTTCAGGTGGGTCTGCAGGGCCGGATGGCCCTTGCGCAGCCGGTTGAGCTGGGTGATTTCCGGCGCGAGCGATCCGGGCGCGTTCCAGTCGCGGACGCGGATCTCGTACTTCTCGGAGTCCCGGTACTCTTCCTTGCCGGGCACGGGATCGGCGTCGAGCAGTTCGAATCCGGAATAGACGCCCCACAGCCCAGACAGGGTCGCCGCCAGGACGGCGCGGATGAGGAATCCGGCGCGCCCCGAGGTCTGCAGGAAGTAGGGGTTGATGTCCGGCGTGTTGACGAAGAAGTGGGGCCGGAAGAAGTCCTTCGGCGGCCCCTGGGTCAGCTCCGTCAGATAGTCGGTGAACTCCGCCTTGGTGTGGCGCCAGGTGAAGTAGGTGTAGGACTGCGAGAAGCCGATCTTGGCCAGGCGGTACATCACCTTGGGCCGCGTGAAGGCTTCCGAGAGGAAGATCACATCCGGATGGGCGAGGCGGACCTCGCGGATCATCCACTCCCAGAAGGCGAAGGGCTTGGTGTGCGGGTTGTCGACCCGGAAGGTGCGCACGCCTTCGCGGACCCATAGCAGGACGACGTCGCGCAGGGCGGTCCACAGGTTGGGGATCGCCTCGTCCTTGTAGAAGTCGACATTGACGATGTCCTGGTACTTCTTGGGCGGGTTCTCGGCGTATTTGAGGGTGCCGTCGGGCCGCCAGTCGAACCAGCCGGGATGGGCCTTCACCCAAGGATGGTCGGGCGAACACTGGATGGCGAAGTCCAGGGCGATCTCCAGGCCGTGCTCCCGGGCCGCGGCCACCAGGCGGCGGAAGTCTTCGAAGTCGCCCAGTTCGGGATGGATGGCGTCATGTCCGCCCTCGGGCGAGCCGATGGCGTAGGGGCTGCCCGGATCGCCCGGCTCGGCGGTCAGGCTGTTGTTGCGGCCCTTGCGGTGCCTTTCCCCGATCGGGTGGATCGGCGGGAAGTAGAGGACGTCGAAGCCCATGTCGCGGATGGCGGGCAGCCGGGCGATGACGTCGTCAAAGGTGCCGTGGCGCGCCGGGTCATCGGTCTGGGAGCGGGGAAAGAGTTCGTACCAGCTGGCGAACTGCGCCGACCGCCGCTCGGCGTCCAGGCACTGGGGCTCGCTTTGGCGGCGGAAGGGCCGGTCGTCGGCCGCCGCCATCAGGTCCCGCGTGTCCGGCGCCAGCAGGCGTTCGGCGGCCTCGGCGGGCGGGGCGTTCTTCAGGCTCTTGGCCAGCGCCTTCAGGCGGCTCTGGATCTCGCCCTCGGTGCGCTCGGCGGCGTCCTGCACCAGGCGGACGCCCTCCTGAAAGTCCACCGGCTGGGCGACGCCGGCCTCCCACTTCTTCCCGAGATCGCGGCGATAGGTTCCGAAGCGGTCCAGCCAGGCCTCGACCTGAAACTGGTGCCGACCGAGGCGTTCGAGCGTGAAGGTCCCGCGCCAGACGTCGTTCTCCGCCGGGGCCATGGGGACGGTGCGCCATTCGCTCTCGTCGATCGCCCGCCAGCGCAATTCGGCGGCGAGCACCTCGTGACCGTCGGCGTAGATGTCGGCGGTGACGGCGACCGCGTCCCCGATCACCCGCTTGACGGGCAGGGCGCCGCCGTCCACCGCCGGCGCGACGGACTCGACGACCAGCCGCGACTGGCGCGCGGCGCTCTTCGCCGCCTGCCGGCCGCCGCGCGGCGGCTGTCGAATCGGCTGGGCCCGACCCGCCCCGAGCAGACGGACCTCGCCCGGCGCGAGGGCGGCATAGGGCTCGCCCTTTCCATCCAGGCGTTCGAAAGGCGCAAAGGCGGCGTCGGCGCCGCCGATGAATTCCGCGGGGCGCACCTCGCTGGCCTCGTCGAGGCGGGTGTTGACCAGGACCAGCAGGCCGGCCTCGGCCTGGCGGGCGGCGGCGGCCGTCGTGCGCAGCAGGGCCGTCACCTCGGCCGCCGCGCCGCGCAGCAGCCGCATCTCGCCGTCGAAGGCCCCGATCTCGGCCGCCAGCATGTTGGCGGCGCGGACCTCTTCGGTGAGATCCAGCGGTCCTTGGCCGACGGCGGTGTTGCGGCCCAGCGGCGTGCGTTCGCCATACTCGAACCCCATCGGCACGAAGAGCCCGGCGCCCACGGCGGTGGCGACCAGCAGGGCGCGCTCGTAGGCCGTTCGCAGGTCGGCCTCGCCGCCCAGCCGGGAGGCGAGGCGAGGGCCGTAGGGCGCTTCGGGTTGGCCGAGCAGCGGGGCGACACGGCGTAGGGCTTCGTGCTCCTCCGCCAGCCAGCGAGCGCGGCCGTCCCACCAGGCGCTGGAGGAGATGATGTGGTCCAGGCCGCAGCCGGCGAGGGCGGCCACCGCGGGCCGCGCCGCGCCGGGCGTGTCGCCGATGATCTCGGCGTCGGGCTTCTGCGCCCTCAGCCGCGACACGGCCTCCCGCCAGAAGTCCGGTCCCGCGGCCTCCAGCCCGACGAGGCGGACGCCGCCGAGACCGCCGGCAAACCAGCGTTCGGTGCGCGCGCAGACATAGTCGAGCACCGCCTCGGCCGAAGACGGGTCGGACAGGCGGGCCAGGGTGACCCCCTGGGGCGGGCCCGGCCGCCGAGGGTCGAGCGGCCCCTCGGCGCCGCCGCGGCGGTGGAGGGCGACGGCCTCGGGGCGCTGGCCGACGAGGGCGTGCACGGCGTCGAACCGCTGCAGGTCCAGGTCGACAAGGAGCCGCAGGTTCTTGGCCGTGGCGGCTGCGGCGAGCTGCGCCAGGGCCGTCTGGGTTGACGCCTCGTCGGCGAAGATCGACCGGTCGTGGTCCTCGGGACGGAACACCGCGTCCTCGCCGCCGCTCAGGAAGGGCGGCGAGAGGAGCACCGAATCGAACCCCAGGGCGGCGATCCGCTCGAGGTCGTCGAGACCGCGCGACAGTTCGCGCCATGCCGGCGTGTGGACGTAGTAGATGCGAGGCGCGCGATCTGCGGCCACGCCGGCGGCGGCGGTCATGAAAAGCCCCGACAAGTCATCAGACTCGCACAACCGAGACCGCGGAGCTTCGTTCCCAAGGCGAAGCTCCGATCAGCGGGGCGGCGACGATAAGCTGCGAAGCGCCTGCGCCGCGCCAGACGCTCCGTTCCAGTTATCGCCTAAGATAGATTATCGGAAATATCGAGACGCCGTCGTCTGACGCCGCTCTACCGGCAGCCGTTTGCGAAGGTCATCATCTCGGGCCGGCCGTCGGGCTTGAAGAATTTTACGACGTAGCCGGGTTCGCCGTTCTTCTCCGCCTCGCACCAGACGCCCTCGGAAGTCTCGCGACATTCGGTGACGCGCAGGCAGGCGCCCGGTTGCAAGGTCGCAATCACCGGCTGCGACAGACTCGCCCCGCGTCGCACGTTCAGGCTCGTCAGCGGCTGGATGTGCGACCCCGCCGCCGGCGTCTGCATCTCGAAGGCGGTGGCGCATCGGTTCTGGTCGCCATAGGTCACGCAGCCCTGCCGACCGCCCCAGCCGCCGCCGGAGCCCCAGCCTCCCGAAGGCCGGCTCGCCACGACCGGCGGCGCGCCGGCCCGCCGCATGTGCACGCGCGATCCGGAGGTGGTCGCCCCGGACAGTTCGTCCCCCCGCGCCGTCAGCACGGCCAGTTCCTTGTCTCCGATGCCCAGCAGGACGATCTGGTTTCCCCGGATGTTATATCGGTTCACCGAGAAGAGGTCGCCGGCGCATCCGAACGACGAAGCGCGATAGGCGCCGAACAGGCTGTCGCCGGTCAGGTCGATCGTGCAGGTCCGCCCGTCGGCCTGCGCCGACCACTTGCCGCGCACGTCGGTGTTCTGCGCCATCGCCGGCGCGGCGACCGCCAGAGCGCAGACGAGCGCGCCGGCGGCGAAATCCTGAAGTCGCATGAAGCCCCCTGTTGGTTCGAGGGCATTGGTCGCGGCTGGACGCTGGCGGCGTCAAGTCCCGCCCGACAGACACGAGCGTTCCGGGATCTGGAGATCTGGACCCTAGAAGAGGTCGAGGTCCCCGTCGTCCTCATGGTGCGGCCCCAGGTCGAGGCCCGTGGCCGCGCCCTCGATACGCTTGCCCACGTCGCCCAGGGAGATGAGGCTCAGAGCGGAGGTGAGGTCGACCGCCGCCTCCTCGCTCGCCTGCAGGCCGAGGTCGCGCGCGAAATTGGCCAGGGCCGTCAGGTGCTGGTTGAGCAGGTCGATCTTGTGCAGGTCGGGCATGACCTTCAGCCGTTCTTCGGGGCTGATCAGCTCCAGCAGCCGGCCGAGCGTATCGTCGAGATGCTGGGAGGCGTTGCACGCCATGGCGATTTCCCCGGCCAGCAGATCCAGGGCCTTCGCCGGGCTGATGCGAACGCGATCTGGAATTTTGGCGGCCGTGGCGGTCATGAAGCGCTCCCCCTGAGTCGCCGACCACACTGCCCGCATTGCGCTTAAGGCCGAATGAATGCCGTTCCGCGAAGGGTTCAGGGGGGCGGAAGCCGGCGTTCGCCAAGGGCGATCTCGCGCAAGGTGCGGACGAAGAAGTCCGGCTCCAGGGCCGCGATCCGGGCCTCCAGGCTTTCGGCGGTGTCGCCGGGCAGGACCGGCGCGGTGAGGCGGGCGATCACCGGGCCCTGGTCGTACTCGCCGTCGACCACGTGGATCACGGCGCCGCTCTCGGCGACCCCGGCGGCGATGACCGCCTCGTGCACCCGGCGGCCGTACATCCCCTGCCCGCCGAACGCCGGCAGCGGTCCGGGGTGGATGTTCAGCACGCGGCCGGCGAAGCGTTGCAGGAAGACCGGGCCGAGCTTGCGCAAATAGCCCGAGAGCACGACGAGATCGACCCCCGCCGCTGTCATCGCCTCGGTCAGGCTGCGGTCGGCCGTCTCGGGATCGTCGCGGGTCGGAATCCAGGCGGTCGGCGTCCCGGCCGCCGCGGCGTACGCCAGGGCCGGCGCCTGGCGATTGTTGCTGACCGCCAGACGCGCCTCGGCCGGCAGTTCGCCGCGCGAGATCGCCTCGAGGATGGCGCGCATCGCGGTGCCGTTGCGGGACGCGAGAAACCCGAGCCTAAGCATCTGATCTTCGGCGCATATCAGGACGCAATCTGATGTTCGAACCGAAGGCCGTCATAGGCCGGCTCGACCCCGGGGGGCAGCCGCGCGGCGAGGTCGCGATAGTCGAGGTCGATGTGCAGGTTGGTCAGGATCGCCCGCCGCGGCCTCAGGCGCTCGATCCATTCCAGCGTCCGCTCCACATGGGCGTGGGTCGGATGAGGCCGCCAGCGCAGCGCGTCGACGATCCAGACGTCGAGGCCCCCGAGGGCCGAGAAGGCCTCCTCCGGCAGGTCGACCAGGTCGCTCGAATAGGCCACGTCGCCGAACCGATAGCCGACGCTGCGGATCGCGCCGTGGTCCTGGTCGAAGGTCGTCACCGGAATGTCGCCCGAGGGTCCGGCGACATTGAACCCGACCCCCAGGGGCGGCAGGGGGTGGGGCTGGCAGATGGCCGGATAGCCCCCCTGCCCTTCGAAGATGTAGTCGAAGCGGCGCGACATCGTCCCCCAGGTGGCGGCGTCCATGTAGCAGGCGATCTGGGCCCGCTGACGGATGAAGAAGGCGCGCACGTCGTCGATCCCGTGCACCTGGTCGGCGTGGTCGTGGGTGAGCAGGATGGCGTCGAGGCGCTTCAGGCCGGCCGCCGCCGTCTGCAGGCGCAGGTCCGGCGAGGTGTCGACCAGCAGGCTGGTCCAGGCCTCCGCCGCCGCGCCCGACTTGCGCCGGACCAGCATGGAGCAGCGGCTGCGCTGGTTGCGCGGCTCCTGCGGGTCGCAGACGCCCCAGTCGCCGTCGGCTCGCGGCACGCCGCCCGACGACCCGCTGCCCAGGATAGTGAACTCCAGAACGCTCACGGGCGGGGGATCCGGTCGAACAGGGCGAAGAAGGCGTCCTCCGTGCGCTGCTCGGCCTCGGCGAGGGACCAGCCGCGGATCTCGGCCAGCTTGGCCAGGACATGCGGCAGATAGGCCGGCTCGTTGCGCCGCCCGCGGTGGGGAACCGGCGCCAGATAGGGGCAGTCGGTCTCTACGATGATGCGTTCGCCCGGCATGTCCGCGACCACGGCGCGGACGTCGTCGGCGGCCTTGAAGGTGGCGATCCCCGAGACCGAGAACCAGGCGCCCAGCGCCGCCGCCCGCCGGGCGAGATCGGCGCCGCTGGTGTAGCAGTGCATCAGCATCCGGAAGGCGCCCCGCTCGAACTCCTCCTCCAGGATGTCGCCCATCATCTCGTCGGCCTCGCGGGTGTGGACGACTAGCGGCAGGCCGGTCTCGCGCGCGGCGGCCACGTGGGCGCGGAAGACCCGGGCCTGGATCTCGCGCGGGCTGAGATCGTAGTGGAAGTCGAGACCGGTCTCGCCGATGCCGACGACCTTGGGATCGCGCGCCAGCTCGACCAGGGTCTGCGCCGACAGCTCCGGGTTCTCCTTGGCTTCGTGCGGGTGGGTGCCCACGGTGCACCAGATGTCCGGCGCCGCGGCGACGGCGCGCACGGCGGCGAAGCCGGAAACCTTGTCGCTGATATTGACCATCAGGCCGACGCCCGCCGCGCGGGCGCGGTCGATCACCGCCTGGCGGTCCTCGTCGAACTGGGGGGCGTGCAGGTTGACGTGACTGTCGATGAGCATGAAGGCGGCGGCGGGTCAGGCGCGGGCGGCGGTCCGCAGGTCGCGAAGCGCCGTGAACAGGGCGTCGGCGCGATCGAGATTGAGCGCCTCGACCTCGCGCGGCAGGGCGGTCAGCCTCTCCCACGCCTGGGCCCAGGGATCAAGCCCGCCGATCCGGGCGGCCGCCCGCTCGCGCGCGTCCTTGGAGGCCCGAGGGGTCCAGTCGACCCT
>CAYQPL010000008.1:32680-35578 GCA_964419395.1 uncultured Phenylobacterium sp.
CTCGCCCGCTCGCGCGCCATCTCGTGCACCCGCTCGGCCAGCCGTTCGAGGAAGAGGCTGAAATTGGCCGCCCCCTCCCCGCCCCGGAACCGGTCGGCCAGGGCCAGGGCGGCGGCCTCGTCCAGTTCGGGCAGCCGCAGCAGGATCTCGCGGGCCGCGTCGTCGAGCGCGATCGCCGAGCCGGCGGCGAGCGCGAGGGCCCGTCCCGGCGCCTCGCCCGACATCCGGGCCAGGCGCAGCGCCTCCTCCGGATTGGCGCTGGTATGGTCGCGCACGAAGGCCGCGGTCGCCTCCAGGCCGAGGGGGCGGAACAGCAGCCGGCGACAGCGCGAACGGATGGTGGACAACAGCCGGCCCGGGGCGTGCGAGACGAGGAAGATCACGCCGCGCGGCGGCGGTTCCTCCAGGGTCTTCAGCACCGCGTTGGCGGCGTTGACGTTCAGGTCGTCGGCGGGGTCGATGATCGCCACCCGGTGCGGCGCCGAGGCCGGCGATTTGGCGAAGAAGTCGGCCAGCTTGCGCGCCTCGTCGACGGGGATCGACTTGCGTATCTTGCCGTCTTCCCCCATCCGCTCGATGACCAGCAGGTCGGGATGGGCGCGGGCCGAGACCTGGCGGCTGACCGGGTGGTCCGGGTCGCTGCCGAGCACGCCGTAGGCCTTGGCGACGGGCGCGCCCAGCAGCCGCCGCGCCGCACGATAGGCGAAGGTGGCCTTGCCCACGCCTTCGGGCCCCGTCAGCAGCCAGGCGTGGTGCAGCCGGCCGCGGGCGAAAGCCTCTTCGAAGGCATGCTCGGGCCCGTCCTGTCCGGTCAGGCGAAAGACGTCGCGCGGATGCGGCAGTTCGGCCTCAGCCATGGCCGCTCACGCCAAGGCGGCGGCTCGCCGCGGCCCAGATCGCGGCCGCCACGACATCCAGCGGCGCGCTGGCGTCGATCACCTCGCAGCGGTCGGGCTCGGCCGCGGCGATGCCCAGGAACCCCTCGCGCAGCCGAGCGTGAAACTCGAGGCCCTTGGACTCGAAGCGCGTCTCGGCCCCGGCCCGGGCGGCCGCGCGCGCCAGACCGGTTTCCGGCGGCAGGTCGAGGATCAGGGTCAGGTCCGGCGTCACGCCGGCCAGGACGTGGGCCTCCAGCGCCGCGATCAGGGCCGGATCGGTCCCGCCGCCCGCGCCCTGATAGGCTCGCGTGGAATCGGCGTAGCGGTCGCAGAGCACCCAGGCGCCGCGGGCCAGCGCCGGGGCGATCACCCGCTCGATATGGTCGCGGCGGGCGGCGTACATCAACAGCGTTTCGGTGACGGGCGACCAGCGGTCGGCCTCGCCCTGGACCAGCAGGGCGCGGATCGCCTCCGCCCCGGGCGAGCCGCCCGGCTCCCGGGTGGCCACCACCTCGCGGCCAGACCCGCCCAGCCGCTCGGCGAGCCGGCGGAGCTGGGTGGACTTGCCGCCGCCCTCGCCGCCCTCGAACGTGATGAAGCGCCCTCGTGTCACCGGCCCAAATTGGCCGGTTCGCGGCGCGAGTCCAGAGCCCTTGCGTCCGCGCGCGGCGCCTCAGTAGGGATGGATGACGCGGGCGTCGGCGAAGCCGACGCTGGCCACCTGATCGCGCACCGCCCAGGCGCGCCCCTCGTCGCCGCTCACATTGAGCATCACCCGGTAGAGCGTGCCGCCGCCGGTCTCCACCGGCTCGATCACCGCCTCGCCCGAGCCCGCCAGGAGATCCAGCGCCCGCTCGGCCCGGAGCCGGTCGCCGAAGGCCGCGGCCTGCACCCGGTAGGCGCCGGGCGGCGGAAGGTAGGCGCTGCTCGTCGAGGGCGGCGTGACGGCCGGCGGCGAGTAGGCCGGCGCGGCCGCCGGAGCGGGAGGCGGCGCGGGGGCGGGCGTCGTCCGGGCCAGCTGACTGTAGGGGATCGGCGCGGCGGGGAGCGCGGGCGCAGGCTCGGCCCGGGCGGTCCGGACGCCCAGGTCTTCGCCGCCGCCGAGCGGCGCGCGGCCGACATAGCGCACGCGCACCCGGGCCAGCCCCTTGCGCGCGAAGTCGAGCTCGCGCGCCGCAGCCTTCGACAGGTCGATGATCCGGTCGCCGACGAAGGGTCCGCGGTCGTTGACCCGCACGATCACCTTGCGGCCGTTCTCCAGATTGGTCACCTCCACCAGGCTCGGCAGCGGCAAGGTCGTGTGCGCCGCCGTCAGAGCGTTCATGTCGAAGGTCTCGCCGTTGGCGGTGGCCTTGTTGTGGAACTGCGGCCCGTACCAGGAGGCGACGCCGACGCGGTTGTAGTTCGGATCCTCCTTCGGCACGTACCAGACGCCGCCCACCTGGTAGGGCTTGCCCACCTTGTAGCGCCCGCCGGCTCCCGAAGGCGGCTTGGCGCCCGACGCCGCGCCGCTCTCCGGCAACCGCGTGGCCAGGCGCGGGGTCGGCGCGGCGCAGGCGGCCAGCGTGAGGGCGGCGAGGCCCAGCACGGCGGCGGCGCGGGTCGTCCGCGCCGGATCGGCGATCTGCATCCCCATCTCCGCGGCTCTGCGGATCCGCGCATGAGGCGCGGCTCCATCATCCTTAGCGGAGTGTGAAGCGAGAGGATTTGAGACGAGGTTAAGCCGCGCTGCGACCGGGCGGCGCATGCCCGTTGGAGCCGCCCGCCCTCCCCTGCTATAGCCCCCGCTCCGGACGGGTGGCCGAGTGGTTTAAGGCAGCGGTCTTGAAAACCGCCGTGGGTTCACGCCCACCGTGGGTTCGAATCCCACCCTGTCCGCCATTTCCCCGTCCCACCGCCGATCCATCGCCGCCTTTTCTTGCATAACAAATGTTTAGAGCGGCACCGCCCGCGCCCGTCCGGCATATGGGCTAGGTTCAATGCAAGGTTCTACCAAGGGGAAACCACATGCTTCGCTGGG
>CAYQPL010000008.1:35588-43422 GCA_964419395.1 uncultured Phenylobacterium sp.
ATGGCAGCGGTCTTGAAACCCGCCGTGGGTTCACGCCCACCGCGGGTTCGAATCCCACCCCGTCCGCCACCCTATCGCTCGCGGACTGCGCCGGGCGTCAGAGATCCTCGTCGTCGGTCGCCAGGCGGTAGCCCACGCCGGGTTCGGTGAGGACGATGCGGGGGGCCGAAGGGTTCTCCTCCAGCTTCTGGCGCAGCTGGGCGACCAGCACGCGGACGAACTGGGCGTCGACATTGGCCTGCGGCCCCCAGACGGCGGCGATGAGCTGCTTGTGGGTCACCACGCGGCCGGCGTGCCGCGCGAGCGCGCGCACCAGGTCGTACTCCCGGGGGGTCAGCCGGATCTCCTCGCCCTGGACGAAGGCGCGGCGGGCGGCGAAGTTGACCTCCAGCTCGGCGCTGCGGAAGCGGGCCTGGCCCGACAGGCGGCGGTCGCGGCCCCGGACGGCCGCCCGGATACACGCCAGGCGCTCTCCGCCCCCGAAGGGCATGTTGACGAAGTCGGCGGCGCCGAGGTCGAGGGCGGCGATCTTCTCCAGCTCAAGATCGCGCGCCGAGAGCACGACGATGGGAACCTCCGACCATTCGCGGATGTGGGCGATGACGTCCTTGCCGTCCATGTCGGGCAGGCCGAGATCGAGGATGACCACGTCGCAGGACTCCGCGGCCAGATGCGACAGCGCCTGCTCGCCGCTTTCGGCGGTGTGGACCTCGTAGCCGGCGGCCGCCAGGGCCGGACGGAGCGCCCGCAGGATCTGCGGCTCGTCGTCGACCAGGAGAAGCTGACCGGCGTTCATTCGGCGCCCCGGGGCAGCATCAGCGAAACGACCAGCCCCCCCTCCGGGGTGCGGCGGCGGGCGGCGGCGACGCCGCCCATGGCCTCGATCAGCCCCTTGACGATGGACAGTCCCAAACCCGTTCCCTGCAGCGGTCCGCTCGTACTGGCCGAGCGATAGAACTTCTCGAAGATCCGCGCGAGTTCCTCGTCGGGCACGCCCGGCCCCAGGTCGGCCACCTCGACCATGGCCAGGCCGTCCAGACGGCGGGCGGTGACCTCGACCTCCGCCCGCGCGGGGCTGAACCGCAGGGCGTTGTCGATCACGTTGCTGAGCGCCTGCTCCAGGAAGATCGGGTCGCCGCTGGCCATCAGGCCGTCCTCCTCCAGGCGGAAGGTCAGCCGCCGGGCGCCGCGCCGGCCCTGGAAGCGGCGCTCCAGGCGGTCGAACACCTCGGCGACGCTGACGGGCGTGGCCTGCAGCTCCAGGGCGCCGGCCTCGAGCCGCGTCATGTTGAGAAGGTTGCCGACGAAGGCGTTCAGCCGTTCGGCCTCCTCCTGGATGGTCAGAACGAGGTCGTCGCGCACGCTGGGCTCGAAGCGTTCTCCGAATTCCCGCAGGCTCGTGGCCGAGGCGAGGATCGAGGCCAGCGGCGTGCGCAGGTCGTGGGAGATCGAGGAGAGCAGCGCGTTGCGCAGTGATTCGGTCCGTTCGCTGGCCTGCAGCTCGGCCCAGGCCCGCGCCAGACGCGCCCGGGCGATGGCGCTCGCGCCCATGTCCAGCAGCACCTGGATCAGGCGCGATTCGTCGGCCTCGCGGCCGCCGGCCTCGCCTGTCCGCCAGACGGCCTGGCCGACCTCGCGTCCCTCGGCGGCCAGGGGGCCGCTTCGCCAGCCCGGCCGGCCCTCACGGAAGATCGCCGCCAGCATGGCCGGGTCGCGGTCCGCCGGCGCGGCCAGGATGGCGTCGCCCAGCCTCACGGCGGCCACGCCTTCGGCGGCGGCGGCCAGTCCCTCGGCGAGGCGTCGGCCGATGCGCTGTTCGTCGTCCATGGCGGCGAAGTCGCGGCCGGCCTGGAAGAGGATGGTCGTTGTCCGGCTCTGGGCCTGGGCGCGCCGCGCCTGGTCGCGCACGCGCCCCGCCAGCCCGCCGGTCAGCATGGCCACCGCCAGGAAGACGATCAGGATGATCGCGTCCTCGGGGTCGAAGCCGAAGGAGAAGCGCGGCTCGACGAGGTAGAAGTTGTAGCTGAAGAAGCCGAGGATCGCCGCGAGATAGGCCGGCCCGGAGCCGAGCAGCACCGCCGCCACCAGGACGCCGGCGAGGAAGATCATCGAGACGCGGTTGTAGCCCAGGGCCTCGGCCAGGGCGGCGGCCAGCAGGTTGGCGGCCAGAACGACGGCGGCGGCGGCCAGATAGGCGAACAGTCTCGGACGACGCCGAAACCACTGGGAATATGGAACCTTCATTACGCTCCCTGCGCCGTCGCCTGCGGCGCCCTGCGGTCCGCCGGTCGCGCGCCCGTCCGGCGAGACGAGCGACGCGACGGCGAACCCGGCCGGTAGCGGCCGGCCGTCCGCGGAAGCTAGCCGCATGGACCCGCGGGTCAATTATGGTCCGATTATGCGGCCAGCTTATAAGCTTCTTATGCTTGAGGTTTACGGGTTTCGCCGGCCTGTTCGCGGGACATCGCGAACAGGATCTCCATGCGCCACCAGCCCCTCCTCATCGCCGCCTGCGTCGCCCTGACGCTCAGCGCCTGCGCCAAACGGCCCACCCCTGACACGGTCGCCGGCCCCGTCGCTTCCCCTGGCGCCGTCTCGGCGCCGGCCGCACCTGCCACCGGCACGCCCTCCCCCCATTCGGCGTCCCTGCAGGATGCGCTGGCCGCCCAGGCCGGCGACCGTGTCTACTTCGGGTTCGACAGCTACGACGTCTCCGGCGAGGCGATGCGCACCCTTCAGGCCCAGGCCGCCTGGCTCGCCCGCAACCCCAAGGTCCGGGTCCTGATCGCAGGCAACTGCGACGAACGCGGGACGCGCGAGTACAACCTGGCTCTCGGCGCCCGCCGCGCGGCCGCGGTGCGCGACGCGCTCGTCCGCTTCGGCGTCGCCTCGGCGCGCATGCAGACCGTCTCCTATGGCAAGGAGCGGCCGATCGACGCCGGCTCGGGCGAAGACGCCTGGGCGCGCAACCGCAACGGCCATACCGTGGTCCTCGACCTCGGTCCGCGCTGAGGTCGTCATGCTCCGTCCCGGCCAGCCCGCTCCGGTGTTCAAGGCGGGATCCCCGGTCAATCCGGAGTTCCACTTCAACAGCCTGGGCGGAGCCTTCATCCTGCTCGCCTTCCTGCCGTCCGACCCCGCCGCCCGGCAGGAGGCGCGGGGGTGGCTGGAACGGCGGCGCGACTTCTTCGACGACCGGCGCCTGATGGCGTTCGGCGTGCTGCGCGATGCGGCGGAGATCGCCGCGGCCAAGAACGAGGTCGGCCTGCGCTGGTTCTTCGATCCGGACGGGGCGCTCAGCCGGCTCTATGTCGCTCTCGACGCCGACGGCACGGAACGTCCCCACTGGGTGATCTGCGATCCCTCCCTGCGGATCTATGCGGTCGCCGAGATCGATCGCGCCGAGGCGGTCTTCGCCCTCCTGGAGCGGCTGCCGGCCCCCGACGATCACGCCGGCGTGCCGCTGCACGCCCCGGTGCTCGTCGTCCCGCGCGTGCTCGAGCCCGATCTCTGCCGGCGGCTCATCGGCTTCTACGAGGCGCACGGCGGCGCGCCCTCCGGGGTGATGCGCGAAATCAACGGCCGGACCGTGGGCGTGCTCGACCGCAGCAAGCGCCGCCGCGACGCGATGATCGCCGACGAAGACCTGCGCGACCTGCTCCGGTCCCGCCTGTCGTCGCGCCTGCTGCCGGAGATCCGAAAGGCCTTCCAGTTCCAGGTCACCCATGTGGAGCGCTACATGGTCGCCTGCTACGACGCGGCCGAAGGCGGATTCTTCAGCCCGCACCGCGACAACACGACGGGCGGGACGGCCCATCGGAAGTTCGCCTGCTCGATCAATCTGAACGCCGAAGCCTTCGAGGGCGGCGACCTGCGCTTTCCGGAGTTCGGCAGCCGCACCTATCGCGCGCCCACGGGCGGGGCGGTGATCTTCTCGTGTTCGCTGCTGCACGAGGCCACGCCGGTCGTCCAGGGCCGGCGCTACGCCTTCCTGCCGTTCTTCTATGACGCCGCGGGCGCGGCCGTTCGCGACCAGTACGCCAAGCGCGTCGCCGCGGCCGAGGCGGCGCAGGCCCTGGCCGATCAGCCCGGAGCCTGAGCCTCGGCCGCGCACAGGCGCTCGACCTGTGCGACATAGGCTTCGGCGTCGAAGCTCTTGAAGGTGTTGGGGCCCATCGACCGCACCGCGCCGAACACCGGCTGGGCCGGCCAGGGCCGGTCGTGCAGGCCGAACAGCCAGCCGACGTTCGTGTAGGAGTTGGGGTCCCGGCCGTCGAGAAGATAGCGGTTGTTCAGCCGCAGGATCAGCTCGTAGGCCTCTTCCGGCTTTTCAGACCACTGCAGGATCTTCTTGCCCCAGTACATGCGCATGCGGTTGTGCATGTAGCCGGTCTCGACCATCTCGCGCTGGGCGGCGTTCCAGTAGCGGTCGTGGGTGCGGCCGGCCTCCAGCTCGGCGGCCGAATAGCGATGCGGCCGGGGGTCGGCCTCGTGCGCCGCAAGCGTCGCCCGGGCCCAGTCGGGCAGGCCCCCATAGGCGTCGTAGGCCGCATTGTTCCAGGCGTGATTGATGGCGAGCTCGCGCCGGACGACCAGCTCCTCCAGGTACTTGGCCTTGGTCTCGCCGCCCGTCCCCTCGGCCTGGCGCACGGCCAGCGCGATCTCCACCGGCGAGATCTGCCCGAAATGGAGATAGGGGCTGAGATAGGAGACGGCGTCGGCCTCCGGCCGGCCGCGATCCTCGACATAGTCCGCCAGCGGTCCGTCGACGAAGGCGGCCAGGCGACGGCGGGCCTCGCCCTCACCGCCCGTGAAGCGCCGCACCGGCCGCACGGACGGGTCGACCTTCAGGCTGGCCAGGGTGGCGGGGATGTCTTGAACGTCGATGGCGGACGCCAGATCGAGCCGCTCTCGCCGGGCCACCCTGCGCTCGCGCAAGGGGACGATGCAGTCGTCCCAGAGCGCCTGGATCTTCGGGCGGATGGTCCGCGCGGCATACTCCGCCTTGCGGGAGACCTGGGCGATCGGGACGACCACCTCCCCCTCGATGCGGACGAGGCGGACATCGATCGCCTCGGTCAGGTTGCGGCGCCAGCGACGCTGCAGCCTCAGATAGCCGGCGTCGCAGACGACCAGCGCGGCCTCTCGCGACAGGTCGAGGGCGACCTTGTCCGGCTCGCCCCGGCGCGCCACGAAGGTCACGCCGCGCGCCTCCAGGCGTTCGGCGACCTCCGCCAGGCCCTGGAGCATGAAGGCGTAATGGCGGGCGTTGGCCTCCGGATAGCCGTCGGTCAGGCCGAAGCCCACGACGACCGGGAGGTCGCGGTGATTGGCCTCCTCGACGGCGAATTCGAGGGCGGGATTGAAGCCGGCGCGCTGGGCCGACTGCATCCAGTAGAGCACATAGCGGCCCTCCGCCCGCTCAGGCGCGTCCTTGAGCGGGCGGATTCGCGTGGACTGGATCGCCATGCGCCGGCGCGCGGCCTATTTGCGCCGCCAGGAGCCGTCGGCCGCCTGATAGTATTCGCCGGGACGAAGCCGGCTGGAGACCACCTGTTCGTAGGCGGCCGCGCCGGCGGCGGCGACCGAAACGCCGTTCCGCGCCGCCGCCTGCCGATAGAGATCGGCCCGGCCGCTGTTGATGGCGTCGACGGCCTGCTGCAGGGCGGCGTCGCCGGAGCCGCTGACGAAGCCGAGGAAGCCGTCGGCCTTCTCGCCCACGCTCCCCCGCGCCTTGGCGGCGTCGACGAGCGCCTTCTGCTCGGCGGTCTGGGCCGCGGCGGGGGCAGCGCCCAGGCTGACGGTGACGCGCCCCGCGGCGCCCAGCAGGGCGGCGGCCAGGGCCAGCGTTCTCATGCGGGTCATGTTCATCCCCCTCAGAACAGGTTCGGGTTCTGCTGGATCAGCGCCTTGACGTCCTCGTCCAGGCGCAGGCGCACGTCGGCGTCCAGCTTTGCGTAGATGGTGATCGGGTCGACCTTCACCCGGACGGTCGGGGCGCAGGCGGCGACGGCGGTCAGGGCGGACACGCCCATCAATGCGCCCAGCATGTGTCTCTTCGTCGTGGTCAAGCCTCGGCTCCCTGATTTGCCTCTGCGCACGGTCGATCCTCAGTCTGGCGATGGCGCCTGAACCTCGGCTGAACCGGCCGATTCCTGGGCTTCAACGTAGTCGCGCAAGAGCTGATCCAGGTTCAGCGAGGTGTCCAGCGTCAAATCCACCTTCGTCCCCGAGGGCAGCGGCAGTTCGCGATTGAGGAAGTCGCGACGGATCAGCTCGCCCAGGCTGAGGCGGATTTCCTGGTGTTGCGGCGGCGCATGCTCCCCGCGGATGTGGAACAGCACGCCCAGTCGCCCGCCGGGCAGGCTGTTCACCTGGGCGTCCAGCAGGTCGAAGGCCAGGTGCTCCATGGCCTGATAGGCGAAGTCGACGGCGGTGTTGGCGTCCGGCTGCTCGCTCACCGTCGCCGTCCCCTCGCCGCCCGGCGTCTCCAGTTCCGCCCGGGCGTCGCCGCCGGTGGCGTCGACCGCGGTCAGGGCCTCGCGGCGGATCGACAGGCTGCCGGGCGCGATCGCGCTGAGATGGCCCTGGACGAACCGGATTCCCTCGGGCGTCACCTCGAACGGCAGGGCTCCGCTGACCTGGGCGTCGAGGTCGACGCGAGCGGCGAAGGGAGAGCCTTCGACGAACTCGGCGAGTTGGACGCCCTCGAGCCGCAGCTCCCCGGTCCAGGTCTCGCCGGGTCCGAAGGGGATTCGCGTCGGCGCCAGGACGACCCGCCCGCCGCCCACAGAAAGCGCGCCGCCTTCCAGGAGCAGCGCCTCGGGGCCGAGCTGGAAGCTCACCTGCGGCGAGGTGAGCGGGGCGAGGCTCTGGATCCGGGCGGCGGCGAGCCGCTGGCCCGGCGCGGTCTCCAGGGGCGTCAGGCTGGTGAAGGCGACTTCGCCTTCCAGGCCTGTCAGCACGCCGGCCGGGCTGCGGAAGTCGAGGCCGAACAGCTCCAGAGTCCCGCGGCTGTCGGCCCCCTGCTCCGTCCAGTCGAAGCGGCCGGCGAAGCGCGCCTCGCCGGACACCGGCTCGCCGAGGGGCTCGGCCAGGGGGGAAAGGTCGGCCGGCTGAAGGACGCCCTCGGCGAAGGCCAGACGGCCGGTGTCGATCTCGACGCCGCCGGCCCCCGCGGCGCCGTCATGGCGCTGGGCCACCGCGGCTACGCGGGCGCCGGACGGCGCGGCCAGAACCAGGTCGCCGCGCCACAGCTCGCCCGCGAGACCCGCCGAGCCGCTCGCCTGCAGCGGATGGAAGCGGAGCGTCTCGGCCGTGTCGGCCAACCGGGCGCGGCGCACCTGCGCCTCCAGGGCCAGCCCCTGCGGCGCCGATCCCACCGACAGCCGCCCTTCGGCCTCGTCGACCCGCGCCTCCAGGAAGGGGATGCGCGCCTCGCCTGACTGGACGCCGGCGCTCAGCCGCCACTGTCCGTCGGCGACGCGCAGCAGCGGCTCGCCCTTCGGGCACAGGCGGGCGGCCAGGTCGACGACACTGTTGCCGCCGGCGTCCAACTGCGCCATGGCGAACGGCGCGCAGCCGGAGGCCGTCAGGGTCAGGCCGTCCGCGCCCGCGCGAAGGACGCCGTCCATCGAGGTCTGCATCTGGCGCAGCGGTCCGAAGGAGGCCGAGCCCTGCAGGCCCAGCTCGGCGCGCAGTCCGCCGGCGCCCGCCTGGTAGCGCCGGACGTCGGCCGTGATCTCCGGCAGGCCGCCGCCGCTCGCCGAAAGCCGGAGCGCCCCGCCGCCAGAGGCGAACAGCGGCGCCGCCCCGCGCGGCGCGGCGACCAGGC
>CAYQPL010000009.1:0-4305 GCA_964419395.1 uncultured Phenylobacterium sp.
GAGATAGAACTGGGCCGGCGCGTAGCCGAGATTGGCCACCTTCTTCAGCTCGTCGCGCGCGCCCTCGGCGCCGTCCTCGACGCCGCGCACGGCCTGGGCGTAGAGGCCCGGCAGATCCTCGCGCCCCTCCGTCGCCGCGCCGTCGGCCGACAGGGGTTCGGGGGCGATGGCGCGCGCGGCGCGGGGCGCGGCGGCCTCGTCCTCGACGGCGGCCACATCGACCTCGCCGTCCCGTGCGGCGCTGACCGCATTGGCCACGCGGGCGGGAAGTTCGCCGGCCGGCTCGCCACTGATCAGCATCATGCCGCCCGCCGCCATGCCCAGGAAGGCCGCGCCGCCCGAGAGCAGCAGGGCGGTCTGGAGGGTGGAGCCGGCGCGCTTCTTCGGCCGCATGGAGAAGCCGCTGAAGAGGGAGCCGCCGTCCTTGGGCTCGGCCGGCTTCTTCGGCTTGGCCTTCTTGCCCTTGCCCTCGCCCGTGCTCTGGCTGGCCCGGGCCGCCGCGCGCGCCTGGGCGATCACGTCGCGGGTCGACATGGCCTTGGCCGAGGCGGCCGGGGCCGGCGCGACGAAGTCCGGTTCCGGAGCGTCGTCGAAGCCGTAGTCCTCGGCGTCGAGTTCGGCGGCCGGCGGGGCGGCGGTCATCCGCGGCGCCTGGAAGGTCTCGGCGATCGCCCGACGCGGGGGATCGAGGTCCTCGCCCGCAAAGGGATCTTCCGGCAGTTCGGGGGCGGGGCGGCGGCGTTCGGCCGCGGCCGGCGGAGCGCCGAAGCCGTCGGCGGCCTCGAAGTCCTCCGCCTCCAGGGGCGGACGCTCGCTCTCCGGGGAGAAGTCGCCGGTGGGAAAGTCGTCGGGCGCCGAGGCGAAGGCCTGCCGGGCGAGCGGGGCCGGCGCCGGCTCGGCCGCGCGGAAGGGCGAGAAGTCGTCGTCGGCCTCGAAGGCGGGCTCGTCCATCGACGGGCGCGCCGAAGCGGGCGTCGGCGGCGATGCGGCGGGCGGGGCGGGGGCGGCGGGTTCGGCCGGTTTCGCCGCCGTCTCGGCGAGGCGCCGATCGCTGCGCTCGCGCGCCTCGTCGAGCAGCCGGGCGGTTCGCTCCTCGCTCAGCCGGATGCGCTCCGCCAGCTCCTCGCTGGCGCGTTCCTGGCGGTGGCTGATCCGCTCGGTGACCCGCGCCATCTGGTCGCCGACATCGTCGATGGCCTGGGCCGAGCGCCGCTCGGCGGCGGAGATCCGCTCGCCCAGCCGCTCGGTGATCTTGGCGATCTCGCCGCCCAGCTTCTCCAGCGCCTCGGCGTGGAGGCTGTCGGAACGGCCGAGGCGCGCCTCCATGGCCGAGGCGATCCGCGCCACCTCGCCGCCCACCGTCTGGATGGCCTGGGCGCTGGACTGCTCGGCCGCCTGGACCCGGCGGTTCAGGTTGTCGGCCATGCTGAGGACCTCGCGGCCCATGGCCTCGATGGCCTGGGCCGACCGCTGCTCGGCGGCCTTGACGTGGGCCGTCATCTCGCCGAGGCGCCGCTCCATGCGGTCGAACCGCCCGTCGGCCGAGGCGTGCAGCTTCTGGGTCATCTCCAGGCGCGCGGCCTCGACACGCTCCGACAGCTGGGCGGCCATCGCCTCCAGCCGGCGGTCGATGCCGGGGGCGGAGCCGCCCTCCACCTGCTCCATGCGGCTGTCGAGCGCGGCGAAGGAATGGCGCAGGCTTTCAAGCGCCTCGGCGGTGCGCGTCTCGGCCTCGCTCAGACGCTGCGAGACGCGGCCGACCACCTCCTCGATCAGGCCCGGCGATTCCGTCCCGCCCTGGGCCTCCACCCGCTCCATCCGCGCCTCCAGCGCGGCCATGGAATCGCGGGTGCGGGTCTCGCCGTCGTAGAGATGGTTGGCGACCTTGCCGAGCGCGCCTTCCAGGGCGCGCAGGGCCTCCGCCGAACGGGGGCCGGCGGCTGCGCTCTCGATCCGCCGGAGGCGCTCGATGATGCGGTTCTGCTGGCCGGCCACCGCTTCGACCGCGCCCTCGAACCGCGCGGCCACGGCGATGTGCTCGCGCTCGGCGGCCTCGATCCGGGCCAGGGCGGCGCGGACCGAGTGTTCGACGCCGGAAATGGCGAGGCCCGTGCGGCTCTCGGAGGTCTCCAGCCGCTCGCTGAGGCGGTCGAGGGCGAGGGCGATGCGGCCCATTTCGTCGGCCGGGTGGTCGACGGCCTCGACCCGGGCGGGGGCGCCCTCGGACGGGCGCGGGCTTTCGAAATAGGCGGGTTCGGGACGGCGCGCGAAGTCGGCTTCGGAGACGGCGTCCTCCGGTCCCTCGTCATCGAGGATCATCCGATTGAGCCACTCGCCCAGGGTCATTCCCGAACGCCGAGCCAGGTCCTTGGCGACCTCCCGGGCCTTCGGGTCGATACCCTTGACGCTCCATGGCGTCGCCGCCGTCATCGAATCGAATCTCCTACCCGAGATCGACGCTAGCCACCGATCCTTGGGGTGTAAACGCGGGGTTAACGCTAGATATAGCGTTGGACGCGATCAGCTGTGGATGACCGCCCGGCGGCCGCAAACCCTTGCCCTTCAAGAGCGGGCGCCAGGGTTAACGGATCGTTAACCCTTGAGTCGGCGCCGCCGTTTGCCGCGTCCGCGCCCGTGCGGTACGGCGTCGCAGATGGACCTGACGATCACCCTTTCCCTCGGCGGCGCCCTGCTGGCCGTGACGCTTCTCGCCGGCTGGATGGGCGCGCGGCCGCCGGACCTCCGGCGCGGGCCGCGGATGATCCCCTATCGCTTCGTCATGCTGCTGGGGGCGGCGGGCCTAGTGGTCGTCCTGGTCCACCTCGTGAACCTGATGGGCGTGACGACCGGCCGTCCCGGCTACTGAGGCTCGGCGGGCGCTTCGCTGCGCCGGGGCCGCTTGGCGAGGCCGGCCATGCCGCCCGAGGACAGCAGGCCCACATCGGCCAGCAGCAGCGGGATGGCCCACTTGTGCGGCGCGGCCAGGTAGCGCGGCTGCCAGACGGGATCGTACTTGTCCTTGTACTTCCGCACGCCCTGGAAGTTGTAGATCTCCTCGCCGCGCTCGAAGAGCAGCCGACCGACGCGGGACATGATCGGCGCCAGCGGCCGGTCCTCCAGCCCGGCCAGGGGCGCCATGCCGAACTCGAAGGCCTGGTAGCCCTGCGCCTTGCCCCAGGCGATCAGCTCGATGAACAGATAGTCCATGATGTTCTTGGGCGCGGCGTTGGAATAGCGCATCAGGTCCATGGAGAAGGTGGTGCGCGCGCTGGTCGTCCAGAGGGTGGCGAAGGCGACGATGCGGCCGTCCTGCCGCACCACGGCCACCGGGAACTCCGCCACATAGGCGCGGGTGAAGCCGCCCATGGTGAAGCCCTTCTCGCCCCCGGCGTGGTGGGAGAGCCACTGGTCGGAAATGGCCTGCAGTTCGTCCAGGACGGCGCTCACCGCGGCTGGCGGCAGGACCTCGAAGCTGGCCCCCTCCTCGCCGGCCTTGCGCCAGGCCCGGCGGAGGTTGCCGCGCTTGCGCCCCTCCACGCTGAAGGTCTCCAGGGGCACGGCCGCCGATTCGCCGATCTTCTGGATCGAGAAGCCGAGTTCGACGACGTCGGGAAGGTCCTCGGCGCCGATGCCGTAGACGCCCGGCCGGGCGGCGTGGGAGTCGGCCATTTCGCGGAACCGCCAGAGCAGCTCCATCCGCTCGTCCCGCCGCCCGACCGGCGCGCCCAGCGCGATCCAGGACCGGTCGCGCACCCCGAACATCAGGAAGCTCTGGCCCGACTGGGAGAAGATGAACCGCTTGTCGCCGAGAAGCGCCAGGTTCGAGGCCGGCTCGGCCGACTGCGCGTCGGCCAGGATGGCGCGGACCTTGTGGAAGTCCTCGTCGCCCGCCCCCACCACCTGCGGCTTGGCGGCCTGGGCGAAGAGCCGCCAGAGGCCGAAAACCATCAGCAGGATGGCCGCCCCGGCCCAGGCGCGGATGGCCCGGGCGGCGGCGTCCTCGACCATCACCCGGATCCAGCTGCGGTTGCCGTAGTCGGCGTTCTCGAACGACCAGAGTCCGAGCAGGCCGGCGCCGAGCACCAGCGCCATGGCCGAGAACAGCCAGCCGGGCGTGATCTCCATGCGGGTGAGCCGCGCCTTGCGCACGAAGGCCGCCCGGAACGGCGCCAGCGCCAGCGTCAGGGCCGCCAGCCAGGCCGTCTCCTCCCAGACGATCCCCTTCAGGAGGGTCAGCGGCATGGCGACCGCCAGCACCACCATGGTCGCCGTCCAGGCCGCGTCCAGGCGGGCGCGAAGCCCGAA
>CAYQPL010000009.1:4315-7956 GCA_964419395.1 uncultured Phenylobacterium sp.
AGCAGCACCAGGATCAGGCCGGCCACGCTGGACAGGAAGTGGCTGAGTTCGATCAGCAGGACGGGCGCGACTTCCAGCAGCGCCAGGAAGCGGGTCGGCACCGAGGGCGTCGTGGCCGAGGCCATCAGCATGACGCCCGCGGCGAGCGTCAGGACGCTGGCCGTGAGCGGGGCGACCGCCATCGCCGCGGGCCGCAGTTCGCGCAAGAGCTTCATCAGATCGTGCGTCCCGGTGGCAAGCTCGCGCCCATATAGACCGGATTCGCGGGCCGGGCCGAAAACCCTCTATCAAACAAGTGTTCGCACGCGGCTTGCCCTCGCCTCGCCCGGCGCTAATGTGGCGCGCGAAATCCAGGCTCATCGGAGAGGGAGACGGCCATGGCCGATTTCGGCAGCGGAGATCTCGACGCCTTTCGGTCGGAGGTCCGCACGTGGCTGGAGGCCGAGTATCCGGCCGAGCTGCGCGACGCCGGCGCCAAGGTCGATCCGGAGGCCATGTGGGGCGGCCGCGCCTTCGAAGGCTCCAGCGATCCGCAGATCGTCTGGATGCGCAAGATGGCGGAGAAGGGCTGGACGGCCCCGACCTGGCCGAGGGAATACGGCGGCGGCGGACTCACCCCCGCCCAGGCCCGCGTTCTGGACCAGGAGCTGGCGGCCGGCCGCTATCGCACGCCGCTGGCCTCCTTCGGCGTCTGGATGCTGGGCCCGGTCCTGCTGGAATACGGGAACGAGGCCCAGAAGCAGGAACACCTGCCCAAGATCATCAACGGCCAGATCCGCTGGTGCCAGGGCTATTCCGAGCCGGGCGCGGGCTCCGATCTCGCCTCGCTGCAGACGCGCTGCGAGGACAAGGGCGACCACTGGCTGATCAACGGCCAGAAGATCTGGACCTCCTACGCCGACAAGGCCGACTGGTGCTTCTGCCTGGTGCGCACCGACACCAGCAAGAAGCACGAGGGGGTGTCCTTCGTGCTCATCGACATGCGGACCGAAGGCGTCGAGACGCGGCCGATCCAGCTCATCTCCGGCGAGAGCCCCTTCTGCGAGACCTTCTTCACCGACGTGAAGATCCCCAAGGAGAACCTGGTCGGCAAGGTCAACGGCGGCTGGGAGATCGCCAAGCGCCTGCTGCAGTACGAACGCCAGAACATCTCCGGCGGCTTCGGCGGCGGCGGCGGGGCCGGCGGCGCGGCCGGCGACCTGGGCCAGCTGGCCAAGACCTATGTCGGCGCCGATGCGCACGGAGCCCTGGTCGATCCGGACCTGCGCCAGCGCATCACGCTGAACAAGATGAACATGCAGTGCCTGGGCCTGACCATCGCCCGCTCGGCGGCGGAGTCGAAGGCCGGCAACGGACCGAGCGCGGCGGTCTCGATCATCAAGTACGCCGCGGCCACCTTCGCCCAGGAACGCTCCGAGCTCATGGTCGAAGCCATGGGCCATCAGGGCCTGGGCTGGGAGGGCGAGGCCTTCAAGGGCGGCGAACTGCTGGCCGTCCGCGGCTGGCTGCGGTCCAAGGGCAATTCCATCGAGGGCGGCACCAGCGAGGTGAACCTGAACGTCATCTCCAAGCGCGTGCTGGGTCTGCCGGACCCGAAGTAGCTGTTCAGACCACCGCCGCCGGCCGCATTTTCGACCGGCGGTGAAACGAGACGAATTTTCAAAGGGCGGATTTCACATGGCCGATTTCGGCGGCGACCTGGACACCTTCCGCAGCGAGGCCAAGGCCTGGCTCGAAGAAAACTTCCCCAAGAGCCTGGCGGTCGACGCGGCCGCGCAGACCGCGGCCATGGGCGGCGGCAAGGAGAGCGCCGACGCCAAGCTGTGGCGTGAGCGCATGGGCGCCAAGGGGTGGGGCGTGCCCACCTGGCCGGCCGAGTACGGCGGCGGCGGGCTGTCGCGGCAGGAGGCCCGCGTCCTCGCCGAGGAGATGGCCGCCATCGGCGCCCGCAATCCCATCGGCGGCATGGGCGTGATGATGTTCGGCCCGACCCTGCTGGAATACGGGACCGAGGCGCTGAAGCGCCAGCACATGCCGGGCATCGTCACCGGGACCGTCCGCTGGTGCCAGGGCTATTCCGAACCGGGCTCGGGCTCCGACCTCGCCTCGCTGCAGACCCGCGCCGAGGACAAGGGCGACCACTACATCGTCAACGGCCAGAAGATCTGGACCTCCGGCGCCAATCTCGCCGACTGGTGCTTCTGCCTGGTTCGCACCGACACGACGAAGAAGCACGAGGGCATCTCCTTCCTGCTGATCGACATGAAGACGCCCGGCGTCGAGGTGCGGCCGATCCGCCTGATCAATGGCGGCTACCACTTCTGCGAGACCTTCTACACCGACGTGAAGGTGCCCAAGGACCAGCTGTTCGGCCCGCTGAACGGCGGCTGGACGGTGGCCAAGCGCCTGCTGCAGTTCGAGCGCGACAACATCTCGGCCGGCCTGGGCGGCGGCAACATCGGCGCGCCGGCCGCTGTCATGAGCGTGCAGGACGCGGCCAAGGAATATGTCGGCGTCGACGCGACCGGCCGCATCGCCGACCCCGACCTGCGCCGGCGCATCATCGAGCATCGGATGGAGGCCCAAGCCTTCCAGCAGACCGTGCGCCGCGCCGCCGACGAGGCCAAGTCCAACGCCGGCCCCTCGGCCGCCACCTCGATCATGAAGTACGCCGGGGCCAAGATCGCCCAGGACCGCAACGAACTGATGGTCGAGGCCATGGGCCACCAGGGTCTGGGCTGGGAGGGCGAGGGCTTCTCCGACCCCGAACTGGCCCTGGTCCGCGCCTGGCTGCGCTCCAAGGGCAACTCCATCGAGGGCGGCACCTCGGAGATCAACCTGAACGTCGTCTCCAAGCGCGTGCTGGGCCTGCCGGACCCGAAGTAAGGGTGACTCCCCGGCGCCGCGACTTCATGCTATACTGAAGACTAACATAATGAATTTTAGGGAGAATATTCATGGCTGACTTTGGCGGCGCCGAATTGGACGCCTTCCGCGCGGAAGCGCGCGAATGGCTTGAAGCGAATTTCCCCAAGTCGCTGGCCCGGAACGAAGAGGCCCAGATGCAGGCCATGGCCGGCGGCGTGAAGATCGAAGGCGATCTGGCGCTCTGGCGCGACCGCATGGGCGAGAAGGGCTGGGGCGTCCCGACCTGGCCGGCCCAGTACGGCGGCGGCGGCCTGTCGCGCGACGAGGCGCGCGTCCTGCAGTCGGAAATGGCCAGGATCGGCGCCTGGAACCCGATCGGCGGCATGGGCGTGGGCATGTTCGGCCCGACCCTGCTGGAGTACGGCACCGAAGAGCAGAAGAAGAAGTACATCCCCGACATCGCGACGGCCAAGGTGCGCTGGTGCCAGGGCTTCTCCGAGCCGGGCGCCGGCTCCGACCTCGCCTCGCTGCAGACCAAGGCCGAGGACAAGGGTGACCACTGGCTGGTCAACGGCCAGAAGATCTGGACCTCCGGCGGCCAGTGGGCCGACATGATCTTCTGCCTGGTGCGGACCGATCCGACGAAGAAGCACGAGGGCATCTCCTTCGTCGTCTTCTCCATGCACCAGCCGGGCGTCGAGGTCCGTCCGATCCGGCTGATCGCCGGCTCCTCGCCCTTCCAGGTCGTCTCGACCGGGTCATCGCCGAGCAAC
>CAYQPL010000009.1:7966-33810 GCA_964419395.1 uncultured Phenylobacterium sp.
CGCCCTTCTGCGAGACCTTCTTCACCGACGTGAAGGTGCCCAAGGAAAACCTGATCGGCCCGCTGAACGGCGGCTGGACGGTGGCCAAGCGCCTGCTGCAGCACGAGCGCAGCGGCATGGGCGGCCGGGCCGGCGAAGGCGGCGGCAAGCGCGAGTCCCTGGGCGTGGTGGCCAAGAAGTATGTGGGCGAGGACGAGCAGGGCCGGCTGGCCGACCTCGACCTGCGCACCCGCATCATCCAGAACGACATGGACCTGAAGGCCCTGCAGCAGACCGTCCGCCGGGCGGCGCTGGAGGCCAAGGGCAACGCCGGCCCCTCGGCCACCACCTCGATCATGAAGAACGCCAACATGAAGGTGGCCCAGGAACGCGCCGAGCTGACGCTGGAATTCATGGGCCATCAGGGCCTGGGCTGGGAGGGCGAGGCCTTCACGGCCGAGGAACTGGCCGCCGTGCGCGGCTGGCTCTCGGGCAAGGCGGGCTCGATCTACGGCGGGTCCAACGAGGTGCAGAACAACATCATTTCCAAGCGCATCCTCGGCCTGCCGGAGGCGACGCAGTCGAAGTGATTACAAACTACTGATTTTCAAGGAGAAATTTTATGGCTGACTTTGGCGGCTCGGATCTGGACGCCTTCCGTACGGAAGCGCGCGACTGGATCGAAGCCAACTTCCCCAAGTCCCTGAAGGGCAAGGGCGGCATGATGATGCGCGAAGAGCGCTCCGAGCCGACGCCCGACATGGAGGCCTGGCGCAAGGCGATGGGCGAAAAGGGCTGGGGCGTTCCGACCTGGCCGACCCAGTACGGCGGCGGCGGCCTGACCCCGGCCCATGCGCGGATCATCCAGCAGGAGCTGGGCCGCGTCGGCGCCTACAATCCCATCGGCGGCATGGGCGTGATGATGTTCGGCCCGACCCTGCTGGAGTACGGCACCGAGGCCCAGAAGCAGCAGCACATCCCGCCGATCGTGAAGGGCGAGCTGCAATGGTGCCAGGGCTTCTCCGAGCCGGGCGCCGGTTCCGACCTCGCCTCGCTGCAGACCCGCGCCGAGGACAAGGGCGACCACTACATCGTCAACGGTCAGAAGATCTGGACCTCCGGCGCCCAGTGGGCCCAGTGGTGCTTCTGCCTGGTGCGCACCGACACCACCAAGAAGCATGAAGGCATTTCCTTCGTGCTGTTCCCGATGGACACGCCCGGCGTGGAAGTCCGCCCGATCCCGCTGATCGCCGGCAACTCGCCCTTCTGCGAGACCTTCCTGACCGACGTCCGCGTCGAGAAGGACCAGGTGGTCGGCCCCGTGAACGGCGGCTGGACGGTGGCCAAGCGCCTGCTGCAGCACGAGCGTTCGGGCCTGTCGGGCGCGGGCGGCGGCGGCGGCGGCGGTCGTTCGCTGGTCAAGCTGGCCAAGGAGTATGTAGGCGTGGACGAAGCCGGCCGCCTGGCCGACAGCGACCTGCGCACCCGCGTGATCATGAACGAGATCGACGGCCGGGCCTTCCAGCTCACCGCCCTGCGGGCGATGGCCGAGTCCAAGGCCAATTCCGGGCCTTCGGCGGCGACCTCGATCATGAAGAACGCCGGCACCCGCTGGATGCAGGACCGCGCCGAACTGACCATCGAGCTGATGGGCCACCAGGGCCTGGGCTGGGAAGGCGACGACTTCACCGCCGAGGAACTGGCCGCCGTGCGCGGCTGGCTCGGCGGCAAGGCGACGACCATCTACGGGGGCTCGCAGGAGGTGCAGAACAACATCATCTCCAAGCGGATCCTCGGCCTGCCCGATCCGAAATAAGCCATCATCGAATTTTTATAGGGAATAGAAGAACATGGCCGTTCTCAACGAAGAACAGACGATGCTTCGCGACGCCGCGAAGAGCTGGGTCCAGGAAAAGTCGCCGGTCACCGCCTTCCGCAAGATGCGCGATAGCGGGGTCGAGCTGGGCTACGACGCCAACGCCTGGAACGAAATGGCCGAGATGGGCTGGGCCGGGGTGATCATCCCCGAAGATTTCGGCGGCTCGGACTTCGGCTATCTCTCCATGGGCCTGATCCTGGAGGAAACCGGCCGCACGCTCACCGCCTCCCCGCTGCTGGCCTCGGGCCTGGCCGCGGCCTCGGCCCAGGTGCTGGGCGGCTCCGACGCCCAGAAGTCGGAATGGCTGCCAAAGATCGCCGGCGGCGAGATCGTCGGGACCCTGGCGGTTGACGAGGGCGCCCACCACGCCCCGGAAAAGGTCGCGCTCAAGGCCGAGAAGTCGGGCTCGGGCTACAAGCTGACGGGCACGAAGTCCTTCGTGCTGGAAGGCCTGGCCGCCAACCTGCTGATCGTCTCGGCCCGCACCTCGGGCAAGCCGGGCGACACCGACGGCATCACCCTCTTCCTGGTCCCGGCCGACGCCAAGGGCGTGACGCGCAAGCGTCTGGCCCTGGCCGACAGCCGCGGCGCGGCGAACATCGAGTTCGCCGGCGTGGAAGTGGGCGCCGACGCCGTCCTCGGTGAGGTCGACAAGGGCTGGCCGCTGCTGGAGAAGACCCTGGACCGCGCCCGCGCGGGTCTGGCCGCCGAAATGCTCGGCTCGGCCGTGCAGGCCTTCGAAACCACGCTGGACTACCTGAAGGTCCGCGTGCAGTTCGGCCAGGTGATCGGCTCCTTCCAGGCCCTGCAGCACCGCGCGGCCAAGATGTTCACCGATCTGGAACTGGCCCGTTCGGCCGTCGAGGCCGCCCTGCAGGCCATCGACGCCGACACCCCGGACGTGCCGGAACTGGTCAGCCTGGCCAAGGCCAAGATGGGCGACGTCTTCCACCTCGTGTCCAACGAGATGGTCCAGATGCACGGCGGCATCGGCATGACCGACGCTCACGACGCGGGCTTCTATCTGAAGCGCGCCCGTGCGGCCGAGGCGGCCTATGGCAGCCAGTCCTATCACCGCGACCGCTACGCCCGCATCCAGGGCTACTGAGCCGCAACCGGGCGGAAGCCCGGACGGCTGACGAACGAACCCCCGGCTTCACGGCCGGGGGTTTTTTCATGGGCGCTCAGCCCGCGCCTTCGGCCGCCAGCCTGTCGAGATGCAGGCGTATATGGGCCGCCTCGGCCGGGGTGTGGGCGAGGGCGATGGCGCGGTCGAAGGCCTCGCGGGCTTCGGCCTTGCGGCCCAGCTGCAGCAGCAGCCAACCGCGAACCCCCTGGAAATGGAAATAGGCCGACAGCCGCTCGGCCAGCGGCTCCACCAGTTCCAGGGCCGCCGCCGGCCCGTCGACCTTCGACACCGCCACGGCGCGGTTCAGGGTGATCACCGGCGAGGGCATGTGCCGTTCCAACGCCTGGTAGAGGCCGGCGATCTGCGCCCAGTCCGTGTCCTCCGGCCGCGGCGCGCGGGCGTGCAGGGCGGCGATGGCGGCCTGGATCTGATAGGGCCCGGGCCGGCGGTGGCGCATGGCCTTGTCGATCAGGGCCAGGCCCTCGGCGATCATCTTGCCGTTCCAGAGGGTGCGGTCCTGGTCCTCCAGCAGGACCACCGCCCCCTCGCCGTCGAAGCGGGCCCCGGCGCGGGCGTGCTGCAGCAGCATCAGGGCGGCCAGGCCCATGATCTCCGGCTCGGCCGGGAACAGCCGTAGCAGCAGCCGGGCCAGGCGGATGGCCTCGTCGCACAGGCCGGCGCGCAGCGGCGCCTCGCCGCCGCTGGCCGAATAGCCCTCGTTGAACAGCAGGTAGATCATGGCCGCGACGCTGGCCAGGCGCTCGGCCCGCTCGACGGCGCCGGGCGCGCCGAAGGGTACGTCGGCGCGGGCGACCTTGGCCTTGGCGCGCGTGATGCGCTGCTCCATGGCGCTCTCGCCCACCAGGAAGGCCCGCGCGATCTCCCGGACGCTCAGGCCGCAGACGATGCGCAGGGCGAGCGCGATCTGCTGGGTGTCGGGCAGGTCCGGATGACAGCAGATGAACAGCAGGCGCAGGACATCGTCGCGATAGTCGCCGCCGTCCAGCCGTTCGGCCAGATCGGCCTCGGCGTCCTCCAGGTCCGACAACGCGCCTTCGTCGGGCAGCTCCACCTCCCGCGCCCGGCGCCGGACGGCGTCGACCGCCGCATTGCGGCCGACGAAGACCAGCCAGGCCGTGGGGTCGCGCGGCGGGCCCTTCTGCGGCCAGGCCTTCAGGGCGCGCAGGCAGGCCTCCTGATAGGCCTCCTCCGCCAGGTCGAGGTCGCGGAAGTAGCGCAGCAGGGCGGCCATGGCCTGGGGCCGCGCCGCGCTGAGCGCCGCATCGATCCAGGCCAGCTCGCTCACGGCCGACGCGCGCCTTCGCGGAAGCCGCCGCCGGGCCGCAGTTCGTAGGCGCCGCCGGGATTGGCCGCCGCCAGTTCCTGGGCCGCCTCCAACGCATCCTCGAGGTTCTCGCAGTCGAGGATGTAGAAGCCGAGCAGCTGCTCCTTGGTCTCGGCGAAGGGCCCGTCGAGGACCAGCGGCGGATCGGAATCCTTGCGCAGGGTGGTCGCCGCCGAGGTGGGCAGCAGCCGCGCCACGGGGCCCAGACGACCCTCGGCGGCCAGCTTCTGCTGGACCGCCTCCAGCTTCTCCATGACCGCGTCGTCCTCGGCCTTGGACCAGCCGCCGACGACGGCTTCGGAGTGGTAGCAAAGAACGGCGTAGAGCAAGGGCGCTTTCCCTTTCGGTCGAAGGACGCGCCACTATGCCTCCAGCCGACACGCCGTTCTCCAGAAACTGAGGATTTCCGGGCGGCAGGGCCGCGGCCGCTATCCAACCCGCAGGATATTCGCTATCGGGGCCGCCAGCATCGGAGGGCGGCGTGGATCAGAATTCGCTTCTCAGCGTCATTCTGCTGGGGATCATCGAGGGCCTGACCGAGTTCCTGCCGGTCTCCTCCACGGGCCATCTGATCCTGGCCAGCGAGATCCTGGGCTTCAAGGGCCCGGCGGAATCCACCTTCAAGATCGTCGTCCAGCTCGGCGCCATCCTGGCGGTCCTGGTCGTCTACTTCCAGCGCTTCTGGAACGCCGGCCTGGGCGTCCTGCAGGGCCGCAAGCGTGACATCGCCTTCGCCCGCAACATCCTGCTCGCGGTCGTGCCGGCCATGATCATCGGCGTCTTCGCCTATGACGGCATCAAGAGCCTTCTGGAGTCGCCCATGGTGGTGGCCGTGGCGCTGATCGTCGGCGGCGTCGCCATCCTGATCATCGAGCGCGTGGCGCCGCCGGCCCGGCTCATGGAGATCGAGAGCCTGTCCTGGCTGAACGCCCTGACCATCGGCCTCGTGCAGTGCCTGGCCATGGTGCCGGGGGTCTCGCGCTCCGGCGCCACCATCATGGGCGCCCTGCTGATGGGCGTGGAGCGCAAGACGGCGGCGGAGTTCACCTTCTTCCTGGCGGCGCCGACCATGGTCGCCGCCACGGCCTACGATCTCTACAAGTCCTGGGACCAGCTGAACTTCGACGACTTCACCGCCATCGCGATCGGCTTCGTCGTCGCCTTCCTGACCGCCCTGCTGGTGGTCAAGGGCCTGGTCGCCGTGGTCGGCCGCTACGGCTTCGCGCCCTTCGCCTGGTACCGCATCATCCTCGGCTCGGCCGCCCTGGCCCTCCTGCTCAGCGCCTGATTTCGTTCAGGAACCGGCTTGGCCATTGGCCGGTTCTGCTGGCGGGCATCCGAAAGGAGGACGCCATGAGCGCCAACGTCAAGGACAGCGCCGCCGTCGAACGGCGGTTCTGGAACGAAATCGAGAACCATCAGGTCGGCATGCTGGGGGTGGTCGGCGGAACCCCCCACCATCTGCAGCCGATGACCGCCTTCGCCGAACCGGCGGGAAACCAGCTGTGGTTCTTCACGCGACACGACACCGACCTGGTGCGCGAGGTGGGCGACGGCCGCCAGGCCATGTTCGTCTTCCAGCAGCGCGACTTCCGGGCCTGCGTGGCGGGCCGCCTGAGCGTGCGGCATGACCCGGCCCGCATGGACAGGTACTGGAACGCCGTCGTCGCCGCCTGGCACCCCGAAGGCAAGGACGACCCTCACCTGACCCTCCTGTGCCTGGATTGCGCCGCCGCCCAGGTCTGGATTTCCGAGGCGGGCCCGATGCGCTTCGCCTGGGAGATCGCCAAGGCCAACGCCACGGGCCACCAACCCCATCTGGGCGCCCGGATGGAGGTCCGGTTCCACTAGATGCGCCGGAGGGGCGGCGGGCGACCGGCCAGACGGTAATCGGGCGCCGCGGGCTCGCCAGGTCCTGCCGCCTCCGAAGGCGAGGCAAGGCGAAAGCGCGGTCGCCGAAGTGAAGATCTGGCGCCCGCAAAAGTCGGGTGGTCGACACAAAAGCCGACCTCGCCGCCCCAGGCGCGGTTGACCTGACGACCACCGCAAAACTTTGTCTTTTTCCTCCAGTGTTTATGTCGAGTCCTCGACAAACTTGGCCCTGCGCCGTCGGTAACTTGAAACCTCCGCTGTACGGCGGCGTTTTGATTCCCCGATGCAGAGGCCTATCCCCCAGTTGCAGAACAGGCTCCTCGCCGCCTTGCCCGCAGACGAGCTGGCACGGCTTTCGCCGCACCTTTCTGCCGTCGAACTGGAGCGGGGACGCACGATTTGCGAACCCGGCGACCGGATCGAGCATGCCTATTTCCCGCTCACCGGCGTGATCTCGCTGATGACGCTGATGGAGAGCGGCGCGGCTATCGAGTCGGCGATGATCGGGCCGGAAGGGGCGTTCGGCCTGGCGGCGGCCGCCGCTCCCCGCCTCTCCCAGGGCCGGGCCCTGGTGCAGGCGCCGCTGCGGGCCCTGCGGATCGGCGTCGTTCCGCTGCACGATCTGTGGCTGGAGAGCCCCTTCCTGCGCGAGTTGGCCGACCGGCATGGCGAGGGCCTCTACGCCCATGCCGCCCAGTCGGTGGCCTGCAACGCCCTTCATTCGGTCGAGGAGCGGTTCTGTCGCTGGCTGCTGGCGTGTCACGACCGCATCAACGGCGACACCCTGGCCCTCACCCAGGAGTTCCTGGCCGACATGCTGGGCGTGCAGCGCACGACCGTGACCGCCGTGGCCCGCTCGCTCCAGGAAAAGGGCGCCATCCGCTATCGCCGCGGTCAGGTGGACATCATCGACCGCGCCGTCCTCGAGGCCTGCGCCTGCGAATGCTACGGCGTCGTCCGCCGCGCCTATGACCGGCTGATCCCGACCGAACCCCTGGGCCGGCTCAGAGCGGAAACCGAAGTTCTGCCCTGACCCCGCCGCCGGCGCCCGGCGCGACGACGAGGGTCCCCCGCACCTGGGCGGTGAGGCTGCGGGCGAGCCACAGGCCGAAGCCTTCCTTGCCCGCCCCGTCCGCCAGGCCGGGTCCGTTGTCGCTGACGGCGAGCAGGACGTGCCCCTCCCCGTCCGGCCGCAGGCTGATCCGCAGCGACGGCGCCGCAGCGGTCGCCAGGCCGTGGGTCAGGGCGTTGGCGACGAGCTCGCTGGTCACCAGGGCCAGGGTGGAGGCCGCCTGGTCGCGGACCCGCAGCTCGTCGGCGTCCACCTCGACCTGGATGTCCTCGCCCACCCGCCGCCGACGCCAGACCGGGGCCATCTCGGTGAGATAGGCGGCGAAGTCCACGCCGGCCGTGGAGCGCTGACGCTCAAGACCGCCCAGCGCGCCGATCGACTCGGCCATCCAGACCATGTTGCGCCGGACTTCGGCGTCTGTGGCCCGCTGGCCGCGCATGCGGGCGAGCGTCGCCAGCAGCTGCAGCGTGTTCGCCGTGCGGTGCCGCACTTCCGAGGCCGACTCCGTCTCCGGCCTGTCCTGTTCCGCCATCGATTCCGTCGCCCCCAAGGAGACGGCAATAAACATGCGTTAAGAAAAACGGTTTGTCGCCTGGACGACTTACCGCAGGGGCGAAGGCGCGACAGGCGCGAAAATGCGTCGTCCGACGTCGGCCGATCTGCGGCGGTGCGAGGGGGATGGAGCGGCCGGCGGGAATCGAACCCGCGACATTCAGCTTGGGAAGCTGACGTTCTACCTCTGAACTACGACCGCGCGCCCCCGTCCTATCGGCGCGGCAGGGGGCGGCTGTCAACATGCCCCTGCGCACGGCGGGGGCGATTGCGCGCGTCGTGTCTTCGAACTTCCGGTCGCTCGACAAGCTCGGCGGCTGGCCAGGGACGCCGGCCACAGGCTGGCGCGCAGCGGCCTCGGGCGTCTTGCTTCCCCGTCCGTCACCCGCTCTATGCTGCCGCCCGATAGAGATCGGGGAGGATCCACATGATCGGCTATGTGACGCTCGGCGTGAACGACCTGGAACGGGCCAAGAGCTTCTATGGGACGGTGCTCGGCCCGCTCGGGGCGAAGCCGGCCTGCGGCAGCGACCGGATGCAGGGCTTCGCCAACGGCGCCGGACCGATGCTCAGCGTCTGCACGCCCTATGACGGCGAGGCGCCCAGCGCCGGCAACGGGACCATGGTGGCGCTGGCCGCCCCGTCGCGCGAGGTGGTCGACGAGGTGCACGCGCTCGCGCTGACGAACGGCGCGGCCGACGAAGGCGCGCCGGGCATCCGCATCCCCAACTTCTACGGCGCCTATTTCCGCGACCTCGACGGCAACAAGCTCTGCGTCTTCAAGATGGGCTGACCGCCCCGCCCGGGCCTCAGCTCCAGGCGCGGAAGTGCTTGGAGAGCTTCAGGCCCTGGCGCTGGTAGTGGGAGCCATCCTCGCCATAGAGGCGCCGCGGTCGCTCGGTGAGCGGTTCGTAGACCAGGCGGGCGACGGTCTGGCCGTCCTCGAGCAGGAAGGGCGTCTCGTGGCTGCGCACCTCCAGCACACCACGCGAGCCCTGGCCGGCCGCCTCCTCCGTGCCGAAGCCCGGATCGAAGAAGCCGGCGTAGTGCACGCGGAACTCGCCCACCGAAGGATCGATCGGCGTCATCTCCGCGGCCTGCAGCACCGGGATCTCCACCGCCTCCTTCGAGGCCAGGATATAGAATTCGCCGGGATCGAGCAGCAGTTCGCCATGGCGGGGGATCAGCGGCTCCCAGAAGTCGCGCGGGTCGTGGCCGTCCTCCTTGTCGAGATCGATGACGCCGGCGTGCCGCCGGGCCCGGAAGCCGGCGATGCCTTCGGTCAGGGCGACGCCGACGCTGCGCAGGGAGAGCTTGGGCGGCTCGCCGCGCTTGAGGCGCAGCTGGTTCAGCCGCGTGCCGGTGCGCACGAGGACCGAGAAGGTCTGGGGCGCGATCTCCATATAGATCGGGCCGGAATAGCCCTCGGCCACGTCGTCGAAGGTCGCGCCGTGGTCGGTGAGCAGGCGCACGAAGACGTCCACCCGGCCCGTGGAGCTCTTGGGATTGGCCCGCGCCGCCACGCCTTTGGGAAGGGCCAGCCGCTCCTGCAGCTCGGCGATATAGACGCAGCCCTTCTCCAGCACCGCGCCGGCGGTGAGGTCGAGTTCGTGCATGGCGACGTCTTCGATCCGGTCGGTGACGCGCCGCCCGAGCCCCGGCAGGAAGGAGGCCCGCACCCGCCAGGCCCGCATCCCCAGGCGCAGGTCGAGGCTGGCCGGCTGGACCTGATCGGGATCGAAGGCCGTGGCGCTTGCGATGGCGCCTTGGGCGATCAGGGCGTCGATGGCCTGACAGGGCAGGATGCCGGGCGCTTGGGATTGGTCGTTCATCGCCGCGACAGTCGCCGTTGGTCCTGAGTCTGACAAGGGTCTGGCGGGGCCGAAGCCCCGCCCCGGCGCTTGACCGCGGGCGGCGCAGGGCGTTGATGCGCAGCCTTGCTGCATGCCGGGAAGGAGACCCCGATGGCCGAAGATCCGCGCGACTGGAACCTGGAGACCAAGCTCGTCCGCGGCGGCCTCATGCGCACCGAGCATGGCGAGATTTCCGAGGCGCTCTTCCTCACCCAGAGCTTCGCCTATGACAGCGCTGCGGCCGCCGACGCCCGGTTCGCCGGCGATGCGCCGGGCTTCATCTACCAGCGCTTCGGCAACCCCACGACGCAGATGTTCGAGGACCGTCTGGCCCTGCTGGAGGGCGCGGAGCTCTGCCGCGCCACCTCCTCGGGCATGTCCGCCGTCCATGTGGCGCTGACCGGCCTGTTGCGGGCTGGCGACCACCTGGTGGCCGGGCGCGCGCTCTTCGGCTCCTGCCGCTGGATCATCTCCGAATGGCTGCCGAGGTTCGGGGTGGAGGTGACCTATGTGGACGCCACCGACCTGGAGGCCTGGAAGAACGCGGTGCGGCCCAACACCAAGTGCTTCCTGGTGGAGAGCCCGGCCAACCCGCTGCTGGAGGTGACCGCCATCGGGGCCGTCGCCGACATCGCCCATGCCGCCGGCGCCAAACTGGTGGTGGACAACGTCTTCGCCACGCCGGTCTTCCAGAAGCCGCTCGCGCTCGGCGCCGACATCGTCGTCTATTCGGCCACCAAGCACATCGACGGCCAGGGCCGCGTGCTGGGCGGAGCCATCCTGGGCTCCGAACAGCTGATGCTGGAGGCCTACAAGGACATCCTGCGCCACACCGGGCCGGCGCTGTCGCCCTTCAACGCCTGGGTGCTGCTGAAGGGACTGGAGACGCTGGACCTGCGGGTGCGCCGCCAGAGCGACAACGCCGCCCAGGTGGCCGACGCGGTCGCAGCCCATTCGAAGGTACGGAAGACGGTCTATTGCGGCCGGCCCGACCACCCGCAGGCGGCCATCATCGCCAACCAGATGTCCGGCGGCGGCAACGTCCTGGCCTTCGACCTCGGCAACCGCGAGGCCGCCTGGCGGTTCCTGGACGCCCTGCAGATCGTCGACATCTCGAACAATCTCGGCGACGCCAAGTCCATGGCCACCCACCCCTGCACCACCACCCACCGGTCGATGCCGGCCGAGGAGCGGGAGTCCATCGGCCTCACCGAGGGCTGGGTGCGGATGAGCGTCGGGCTGGAGAGCGCCGTCGACCTCACGCGCGACGTCGAGCGAGCGCTCGACGCCGCCTGAGAGCGGATCAGGCCTCGGACGGCTGCGCCGCCAGGCTCTCGGGCGAGAGCCGGTATTCCTTGGCGCAGTACTCGCAGCTGACGTGGATCTTGCCGTCCGGCTCGACCATGTCAGCCCGCTCGTCCTCGCCGAAGGAAGCCATCACGACGCGGATCCGCTCCTCCGAGCAGCGGCAGAAGGCGCGCAGCGGCTTGTCCTCATAGACCCGCACGCCGTCCTCGTGGAACAGGCGGAAGAGCAGGGTCTTGCCGGAGATGCCGGGATCCAGCAGCTCGTCCTCGCCGATGGTCTCGAAGAAGGCCTGGCTGCGGTTCCAGGCTTCTTCGGTCGAGCCGCGCGTGTCGTCCTCGGCGATGTTCTGGATCAGCATGCCGCCGGCGCGCCAGCGCAGACCCTCGCCGGTGTCGGCCTGGCCGACCGCCAGACGCAGGCGGGTGGGCGTTTGTTCGGACTGGGCGAAATACTGCTCGGCGCAGAGGGCCAGGGTCTCGCCCTCAATGGCGGTGACGCCCTGGTAGCGGTCCATGTCCGGCCCCTGGTCGACCGTCATGATGAAGACGCCCGCGCCCAGCAGGCTGCGGGCGCCCGGACGGGCGAAGCCCTGGGAGGCGGCCTCGACCGCCTCGGGGTCGAACCGGCAATAGCCGCGCAAGCCCCCTTCGGTGTCGTAGTCGGCCACGACATAGCGGACCGGGCCCTCGCCCTGGGCCTGGACGATCAGGCGGCCGTCGAACTTCAGGTTCGAGCCGACGAGGGCGGCCAGCGCGCAGGTCTCGCCCAGCAGGTTGGCGACGGGTTCCGGATAGTCGTGGGCGGCCAGGATCTCGTCGATGGCGGGACCCAGGCGAACCAGGCGGCCGCGCACGGCCTCGCCTTCGATCTGGAACGGACCGACGACGTCGTCGGGGATGTGGGAATGGTCAACGGACATGGAGCGGCCATATAGGCGCCCCCGCCCGGGATTGCGAGCCCTGGGCGGCGGCTGAGCCCCAGCGCCTCAGATCGCCCCGAAGCACCAGGCCAGGATCGACTTCTGGGCGTGGATGCGGTTCTCCGCCTCCTCCCAGACGAGCGACTTGGGCCCGTCGATCACCGCATCGACCACCTCTTCGCCACGGTGGGCGGGCAGGCAGTGGAGGAAGATCCCGTCCTTGGCCGCCAGATCCATCAGGTTGTCGTCCACCTGATAGGGCTCGAAGGCGCGCAGGCGCTCGTCGTGGTCGGTGTCGCCCATGGAGACCCAGGTGTCGGTGATCACGCAGTCGGCCCCGCGGACGGCCTCGCGCGGATCCTCGGTCATCTCCACCCGCCCCTGCATCTCGGCGGCGCGGGCGAGGTCGGTGAGGTCGGGGTGGTAGATCGTCGGGCAGGCGATGTTCAGCTTGAAGCCGAACTTGCCCGCCGCATGGATGAAGCTGGCGCAGACATTGTTGCCGTCGCCCACCCAGGCGAGCGTGCGGCCGGCCACGGGGCCGCGATGCTCCTCGAAGGTCAGCAGGTCGGCCAGGATCTGGCAGGGGTGGCTCTTGTCCGTCAGGCCGTTGACCACCGGCACGGTGGCGGCCAGCGCCAGCCGCTCCAGATCCTCATGCGTGTTGGCGCGGATCATGATGGCGTCGACCATGCGCGAGAGCACCTTGGCGGTGTCCTCGATCGGCTCGCCGCGGCCAAGCTGCATGTCCGCCGAGGTGGAGATGATCACGTCCCCGCCCAGCTGGCGCATGGCCGCGTCGAAGGAGAAGCGCGTCCGCGTGGAGTGCTTCTCGAAGATCATGGCCAGCACGCGGTCGCGGCCAGGCGCGTCGGCGTCGACGCGGCCCTGGGGCCAGCCGGCGCGGGCGGCCTTGCGGGCCTTGGCGTCGTCCAGGATGGCGCGCAGGTCGGCGGCTTCCATCCGCCAGAGGTCGAGGAAGTGTCTGACGGACGAGGCCGAAGAGGGTCCGGAAGAGAGGCTCATGGCGGGAAGAGTCCCAACAGCCCCGCGCCGGCGCCGGAAAAGCTCGAAGGCGACGCCTTCGGCGCGGGGATCTTGATCAATGAGGGTCCCGGCGGGCCGGGCGTGAAAGGGGTCAGGCGGCGTCCTTGGCCTTGGCGCGGGCGGCCTCGCAAGCGCGCTCGAAGCGTTCGATCGCCTCGCGCGCCTCGTCGAGCGTCAGCGTGAGAGGCGGCAGCAGGCGTACGCAGTTGTCGCCGCCGCCGGCCACCAGCAGATGCTGGTCTCGCGCCAGCTGCATGAATTCGCGGTTGGGCGTGCCCAGCTTGACGCCGATCAGCAGGCCCTTGCCGCGGATGTCGATCACCACGTCGGGATAGCGGTCCTTCAGGCCGGCGAGCTGCTGGTTGAAATAGCCGGCGACCTCGCGGACGTGGGCCATCAGTTCAGGCTTGGCCAGCTCGTCGACGGCGGCCAGCCCGACGGCCATGGCCAGCGGATTGCCGCCATAGGTCGAACCGTGGGAGCCGACGCCCATGCCCGCCCCGGCCTCCGCCGTCGCCAGGCAGGCGCCGACGGGGAAGCCCCCGCCTAGGGCCTTGGCGACGCACATGATGTCGGGATTGGCCTCGCCCTCGGCCCAGTCGTGGGCGAAGAGGCGGCCCGTCCGGCCAAGGCCGCACTGGATCTCGTCGAAGATCAGCAGGACGCCGGTCTCGTCGCAGAGCTGGCGCAGGGCCTTCATCTCGGCCACAGACATGGCGCGGGCGCCGCCCTCGCCCTGGACGGGCTCGATGATGATCGCCGCCGTGGTCGGCCCGATGGCGGCCTTCAGGGCCTCGGGATCGCCATAGGGGACCTGGACGAAGCCGGGCAGCGGCGGGCCGAAGCCTTCCAGGTAGGACTTGTTCCCCGAGGCGTTCACAGCAGCGACGGTCCGGCCGTGGAAGGAGCCGTCAAAGCCGATGATGTCGATGCGTTCGGGGTTGCCGCGGGCCCAGTGGTGCTTCCGCGCCGTCTTGATCGCGCACTCCACCGCCTCGGCGCCGGAATTGGTGAAGAACACCACGTCGGCGAAGGTCTCGGCGCAGAGCCGCTTGGCCAGGGTCTCCTGCCCCGGGATCTTGAAGATGTTCGAGACGTGCCAGAGCTTCTCGGCCTGGTCCTTCAGCGCCTGAACGAGGCGCGGATGGGCGTGGCCCAGCGCGTTCACCGCGATGCCGGCCATGCAGTCGAGATAGGCTTCCCCGTCAGCCGTGAACAGTCGCGCGCCCTCGCCTCGCTCGAACGCCAGCGGAGCGCGGTTGTACACGCCCATGATGTGGTCGCTGGGAACGGTCGCGGCGGCCGTCGCGGTCTTTTCGGTCACGGGAGGAGCCCTCCAAAGTGAAGCGTCCCCGCGCGCAGGCGGCGGGGACAAGAAGGCCCGACCTTTCCCGGCGCGAACGCCGCTCTGCCAACGATTTGCACCGGACCGGCGCTTGGCGCCGGGCGGCTGTGGCGCCGCCGACGCGCCCGCCTGGCCTCAGGTCTTCAGCTTGTAGCCCGTCTCGAACATCCACAGGCAGACGAAGGCGAAGGCCACGACGATGCCCGCGGTCATGCCGACGCCGGTCAGCAGCGAGCCCTCGGCCTGGCCGATGAAGCCGTAGCGGAAGCCGTCGATCAGGTAGAAGAAGGGGTTGAAGTGGCTGGCCGTGCGGAACGGTTCGGGCAGGCGATCGACCAGATAGAAGGTGCCCGACAGGAAGGTCATCGGCATGATGATGAAGTTGGTCACCGCCGCCATGTGGTCGAACTTCTCGGCCCACAGACCCGCCATCATGCCCAGCATGCCGAGGATCAGCGAGGCGGCCACCGCGTAGTAGAGCACCGCCCAAAGGTGGGTCAGCGGCAGGTTGGCGAAGGGCAGGACGGCCAGCCAGGTGACCGCGCCGCCCGCCAGGCCCCGGGTGGCGGCGCCCAGGGCGAAGCCGGCAACGTGCTCCAGCGGCGTCAGGGGCGGGGTCATGAAGTCGCCCACCAGGCCGTTGACCTTGGCCTGCAGCAGGCTGGACGACGAATTGGCGAAGGCGTTGTTCAGGATGGTCATCATGATCAGGCCGGGCGCGATGAAGGTCGCGAAGGGCACCCCGTGCACCGCCGGCCGCGCGCCGCCCACGGCCACCACGAAGACCATCATATAGAGGAGCGAGGTCACCACCGGCGCGGCCAGCGTCTGGGTGCCGACCTTCCAGAATCGCTTCACCTCCCGCAGGTAGAGGGTCCGGAAGCCCGGCCAGTTGAAGCCGGAATAGGCCCGCGGCTGAGGCGGGACGGCGGACGAGATCTCTGCGGCGCGGCCGGGCGACATGTCGTTCATGCCGCACACATGCGCCCGGTCGGGCTTGACCGCAAGTGTGCGACCTTCCGACGCTATATCTAGTTCCTGTGGATGGAACCAGGGGCGCCTATTGTGGCCTTTAAGGAAGTCTTTACGATATCTAGTAGTCCGTGGGGCGCAGAATGACGCGTCCCCACTAGATGTAGTTCCGAGCGTTGCGCGGGGTGGCGTTTCGGGACCGCTCTGGCCGTTTGGGAGGCTCTGATGAGTTGGACTGACGAGCGTGTCGAGTCGCTGAAGAAGCTCTGGCAGGATGGCCTTTCGGCCAGTCAGATCGCGAAACAACTGGGGGGCGTCACCCGCAACGCGGTGATCGGCAAGGTCCATCGCCTGGGCCTGTCGGGCCGCGCCGCGCCGTCGAAGCCGGCCCGTCCGGCGTTCAAGGCGCCCCGGCCGCAGCGTCCGGCGGCCACCGCGCCGTCCGCGCCGCGCCGCATCGCCGAACCTGTGGTGGCCGAGGCCGCCCAGACGCCGGCGCCCACCCGCTATGTGGACGAGGAGCCCGGCTCGGCCACCGTGCTGACGCTCGGCGCCCACATGTGCAAGTGGCCGATCGGCGATCCGTCCAGCGACGGCTTCACCTTCTGCGGCCGCCGCGCCAGCGAGGGCCCCTACTGCGTCGAGCACGCCCGGGTGGCCTACCAGCCGGCCCAGGCCAAGAAGCGCTCCAGCGGTTCGGACCTGGCCCGCTCGCTGCGGCGGTATATCTGACGGCTTTCTGAGATCGTCCCGGCCTCATGTGGGTTCGCCGCCCGCGTGCGGCCGGGCCGTTCAGAGCACGACGACCGCGCTCAGCCGGTCGGCCGTGGCGCGGACCTGGCCCTCCGCCCGCTCCACCAGCCCGGCCCTCTCCAGAACGGTCACGTCCTCATGGACCCGGCGGTATTGCCGCTGAAGGGCCTGGGCGAGCGCGTTGACCGACTTCTCCGGATGCGCATGCAGGTGCCGGAGCAACCGGTAGCGTTCCCCCGTCATCACCGAGGCGAGCCCCTCCCAGCTCTCGAAGGCGATCACCCGTTCCTGACGGTCGTCACCGGCCTCCGCACGCTTCCAGGCCTCCTTGAACGCGACGAGATCGTCCCGAAGCGTGCCGCCGACCTGAATCTTCACGTCCTTCGTCATATCGCACCGCCTCTGACTCTCGCCACGTCCGCCTCGAAATCCGCGACCAGCTGGTCCACCGAGGTGAACCCATAGGGCTCTTCACGGTCCCCGTAGTGCCGATGATCGCCCTTACCGCGCTCGTTGTCGTAGCCGACGATCCGGGCGCCCCGCTCGCCATAGAAGAGCGAGTACTTGAGGGCGTGGCTCGACCCCGGAACCGGGCGCGCCAACCGCCAGATCTTAAGCTCCACGATCGCACCATCGTCGTAGACCCGCTTGGCGTGAAAGAGCAGTTCCGCAGACGGCATGGGATCATATGGGGCGGCCAAACTATGTCGTCAAGTGACATATGTCTCGCGGCGGCATGGTTCGGCGGCGCGAGACGAAGGGCCGATCAACTGACGCGCCGAACTCCGGACAAGGATGGTGAGGAGACGTTACCCGTGGTCCATTGGCCGGGACACAACGGGAGGGTGACTAGGTGGGCAAACTGATCGATCTGTTTGCGTTCAGAAAGAGCAGTCGAATCAAACCCGCGTCCGCCGTCGTTGATCATGCGGAAGTTGCAAGAAGGTTCGATGAGCTCTCACGGGCCGACCTCTCTGAGAGCATCCATCTGGGATCGCAGGCTTGTGCGGGGATTCTTTCTTACACACCCGAGCGCCGCTCCCGTGCTCGCGATGCAATCAAACAGGTTCCAGAACTGGCCTGGCTTCTCCTGTTCGACAGCGATGGACACATCCGGCAAGCCGGGTTGGAAGGCCTCCAACGCCCACCCGAGTTGCCGTTTGAGGTTGTCGCCTTAGCTCTGAGATTGAACGACTGGGTTCCCGCTGTTCGAGCCGCCGCCGGAAGGGCCGCGACCCAGCTATTTCCTGATGCACCGGCTCAAGCCGTCGCGGCCGCAGCGCCGTACTTACTGTTGCGGCGCTTCCAATGGAGCCGCTGGACAGACGAGGCGGAAGTCCTCGATGAGGCTCTGGCGAGACCGGATGTCGCCACGCTGGTGAAAGATCATCTGATAGCGATGAAGACGGGGGCCGGCGGGGCCATTCTTCGTATGGCGTTACGATTCCCAGCGCTTGACGCATTCCTGCCCGCCATAGCGGCAGCGGCCCTGCATCCGGCTGTGAGGGCCACAGCCCTAAAAGCAATGATCACCGGCAAGGCCCAGTGGACTGTCGGCTACGGCTGGCAGTGGATCGACAAGAGCTTCGGCGTACGCCGGCGAAAGCCGCTACTGCAATCGCGGCCGCTGTCGCTCGCATTCCAGATCGAACCGCTAATCCATAGTGGCCTCAATGATCGTTTTGTTATGGTCCGCAGGGTCGCAGCGGATGGGCTAATCGAGCATCGCGGCTCGCTGAGCCAGGTCTCCGAGATTGCCAATCGCCTGCTCATAGACCGAAGCTCGGCTATCCGAGACCGAGCCGACTTCTTGTTACGTCATCTTGATGACTCCTGACCGTGCTTCAGCCCCTCAAGCGGACGTCGCGAACGTCGCCTGGGCGTCGCGTGCGGTCATTGGCACAGGCTTCAAAGCGGACTTCTGAACTGACGCTAGCTTCCCCCCGCACCCAGTTTTGCACCGCCGCGAGACCGGTTAGCTTCGACCGATGAGCGACGCAGCACCCGACTCCAACGCCCACGCCTATTCGGTTTCCGAACTCGCCTTCGCCCTGAAGCGGACGGTGGAGGACGCCTACGGCTTCGTGCGCCTGCGCGGCGAACTCTCCAAGGTCACCCACCACTCCAACGGCCACGTCTATCTGACCATCAAGGACGAGCGGGCGGCCATCGACGGGGTGGTCTGGAAGGGCTCGGTCCGCAATCTCTCCGTCCGGCCCGAGCAGGGGCTGGAGGTGATCGTCACCGGCAAGATCACCACCTACCCGGCCGGCTCCCGCTACCAGATCGTCATCGAGAGCATGGAGGCCGCCGGCATGGGCGCCCTGCTCGCCCAGCTCGAGCGGCTGAAGGCCAAGCTCGCCGGCGAGGGCCTGTTCGAGCCCGCCCGCAAGCGCCCCCTGCCCGCCATGCCGGCGGTCATCGGCGTGGTGACCAGCCCGACGGGCGCGGTGATCCGCGACATCCTGCACCGCATCCGCGACCGTTGGCCTTGCCGGGTCGTCGTCTGGCCGGTGGTGGTGCAGGGCGACCAGGCCGCCGCCCAGGTCTGCGGCGCCGTGCGCGGCTTCTGCGCGCTGCCGGCCGGCGGCGACCTGCCGCGTCCCGACGTCATCATCGTCGCCCGCGGCGGCGGATCGGTGGAGGACCTCTGGCCCTTCAACGACGAGACGCTGGCGCGCACGGTGGCCGCCGCCGACATCCCGGTGATCTCGGCGGTGGGCCACGAGACCGACACCACCCTGATCGACTTCGTCTCCGACCGCCGGGCGCCGACGCCCACGGCGGCGGCCGAGATGGCGACGCCGGTGCTGGCCGAGCTGCGCGCCGCCGTCAGCGATCTGAACGCCCGCCTGCACCGCTGCGGCGGGCGCGTCGTCGAGGACCGCGCAGGGCGGGTGCAGAGCGCCGGCCGCAGCCTGGCCCGCGTGCCCGACCTGGTGGAGATGGCGGCGCAGCGGTTCAATCTCGCCTCCGGCCGCCTCACCGCCGGCCTGCAGCGCAACGCCGCGGCCCATGAGCGCGACCTGGTGCGGGTCGCCTCGCGCCTGTCGGCAGGCCTGCTGCTCCGGCCGCAGGAGGCCCAGCGCCAGAAGCTCGACGCGCTCGGCGGGCGCATGGCCGCCCGGGCGCCGGACATCGTCGAGAGCGCCGGCCAGCGGCTGGGTCTCGCCGCCGCCCGACTGGCCGCCGGCCTGCAGCGGAACGCCGCCGACCATGAGCGGGAGCTCGCCCGGGTGTCGGTTCGCCTGTCGCCGGCCCTGCTCGAGCGCCCGCAGGCCGAGCAGAAGCGCCAGGTCGAAGCCCTGGGCGCGCGGCTTCGGCCGGCGCTCGGGCGGATGACGGACCGCCTTTCCGAACGGCTGACCGCGGTGGAGAAGCTGCGCCTGTCGCTTGATCCCGACCGCCCGCTGTCGCGCGGCTTCGCCCGGGTGCACCGGGCCGACGGATCGCTGGCCCGTCAGGGCGCGGCGCTGGAGCGCGGCGAGGCCGTCCGCCTCGTCTTCGCCGACGCCACCCGCAATGCGGTGATCGACGGCCAGGGTGTGGACCCGGCCCATCCCGATCGCGCGGAGGCGCCCGTTTCGCCCGCCAGGCCCAAGGCGCGCAAGCCGGCCGCCCCGGCCGCAGGGCCCGGCGGGGTGCAGGGCGATCTCTTCTAGCGTCTCGCCCCCTCGCATCGCCCCCTGTCATCGCCCCCGCCCGCGCGCTACATTGGGCCGATGAACGCACATGATCGCGACCTTCCGGGCCAGGCGGCCGAGCTGGCCGTGCTGCATTATGGCGACGGCGAGTTCGTCGTCCTCAAGCCGGGCCGTCACGTGGTCTGCGCCGTCTCCGGGGTGAAGATCCCGCTGGAGGCGCTGCGCTACTGGAGCCCGGCCCTGCAGGAAGCCTATGCCGGCCCCACCGAGGCGCTCGCCCGGTGGAAGGAGATGAACCCCTGAGCTGGCGGCCGGACCGCCGAACGGCCCTGCTCGGCCTGGCCGCCGGCCTCGCCGCGCCGGTGCGGGCGGCCGCCGGGGAGCGCCTGCCGCTGCGCCTCGACGGGCGGTTCATGCAAGGGGGCGTCGCCGTCGGCCGCACGACGCCGGGCGCCCAGGTCTTTCTCGACGACGAGCGGCTGACCGCCGCCTCGGATCAGGGCTGGTTCGTGATCGGCTTCGACCGCGATGCGGCCAGCCGCACGCTCTTGCGCGTGGTCGACGGTGCGTCGGAGGCGATCCGCCCGCTCGTCCTGCAGTCGGGCGAGTACGCCGTTCAGCGGATCGACGGCCTGCCCCAGGACACGGTCACGCCGATGGACCCGGACCTGCTGGCCCGCATCCGCGCCGAGGCCGAGCGCAAGCGGGCGGGATTCGCCAGCCGCGCGCCCCGCGACGACTTCAGGGGCGGCTTCATCATGCCGCTTTCGGACTTCCGCCTGTCGGGCCGGTTCGGCGATCAGCGGGTGCTGAACGGCACGCCTTCGCGTCCGCACTACGGCGTCGACATGGCCGCGCCCACGGGAACGCCCGTCATGGCCCCGGCGGCGGCCACCGTCGCCTTCGCCGAGACCGGGCTGCACTATGAGGGCGGCCTGATCATGCTCGATCACGGCCAGGGCCTGGTCAGCGCCTACCTCCACCTGTCGCAGGTGCTGGTGGCTCAGGGTCAGGATGTGGCCCAGGGCCAGCCCATCGCCGCCGTCGGGTCTGAGGGCCGCGCCACGGGTCCGCACCTGTGCTGGCGCATGAAGTGGCGCGACCGCAACCTCAACCCCTTGAGCCTCGTCGGCCTCCGCGCAGCCTGAGCTACCGCCGCTTGCGGGCGTAGGTGTCGTTGGGCCAGCGCTTGTGGACCCAGAACCACTCGGCCGGGCGTTCGCGGATGCGCTCTTCCATGAAATCGTTGATGCGCGCCACCGAGGCCGCGATGTCGGCGCTGCGGTCGCCGGTCTTCCGGGGCTTGATCGGCGGGTGGACGATGACCCGGAAGCGCGCCTTGTCCAGGCGCTGGACCGACATGGGCTGCAGCACGGTGTCGAAGCGCAGGGCCAGGCGGGAGGGCCCCGGGGCGGTGTGGGCCGTCCTGCCGAAGAAGGGCGCGGCGACCCCGCCGTTGAACTTCTGGTCGTTCATCAGGGCCACGGACTCGCCCTTGGCCAGGGCGTCCAGCACCTCGCGCGCGCCGTCGCCGCCCTTGGGCGCGAAGAGCCGCACGCCGTAGCGGAAGCGATTTTCCCGGATGCGCTGGTCGAAATAGGGATTGTTCGCCGCCCGATAGGTCATGTGGCAGGTCACGCCGGAATGGGCGATGACCGCGGGCATGATCTCCCAGTTCGACAGGTGGCCCGAGACGAAGACCACCGGCTCGTTCGTCCGGGCGATCTCGGCCAGGCGCTCGGCGCCGACGATCTCGATCCGGTCTCCGGCGCGCACGATGCGGTCGATGATCGGGAATTCCGCGAAGTTTCGCCCGGTCTGCGCCCACTGGGCGTCGAGCAGGGCGTCGATCTCGTCCTGGCCCAGATCGGGAAAGGCGATCCGCAGGTTCCGCTCGGCCGTCCGATGGGCGCTGGTGAGGGGCCCGAGCCGCCGCAGCGCCCAGGCGCCGAAGTCGGACACCGCATCGACCGGGAAGAGGCGGGCGAGCGCCGTCACCCCGTCATAGGCCAGGGCCTCCAGCCGCCAGAGCAGGTCCTGGCCCAGGGAAGTTCGCGCACGCGCCATGGACCTCTACTAGTCTCGCCCCGCGCCTTCGTGCAACGCGAACCGCAGTCGCTTGGCGCGCGACTTGCGGACGTCGGCCCACACCGTCCCCGAACGGGACGGCGCATCTCTTAACCACGAGGGGGAAAGAGACATGGGTAACGAAATCGACGTCCATCTGGGCAAGCGCCTTCGCCGCCGCCGCCGGCTGCTCGGCCTCACCCAGCAGCAACTGGCCGGCGCCTGCGGCGTCCGTTTCCAGCAGATCCAGAAGTACGAGTGCGGCGCCAACCGCATCTCGGCCGCCCGCCTGTGGCAGCTGTCCGAGGCGCTGGAGGTCCCGGTGGCCTACTTCTATGACGGCCTGTCGGAGAAGGCGGGCGAACGCCCCCAGACCTGCGATTCGGGCGGCGAGGTCCTGGCCAGCAAGGAAACCATGGACCTGATCCGGGCCTATTATCAGCTGGGCGAGCGTCCGCGCCGCCGGCTGCTGGACCTGGCCAAGTCGCTGAACGAGGGCGAGGCGGGCTGAGCGGCGATCTTGGCGCCGCGCGCCGGTTCGGCTTTCCGTCGGCGGCCCCGCCGGGCTAAACCGCCGGGATGCTGAGCCCCGATCGCCTGTCCGCGCTCGAAGACGTCCTTGTCGAGCTGAACCGCGCCGCCGCCGAGGTGGCCCTGCCCCTGTTCCGCGCCGACCACGGCCTGGAAGACAAGGGCGGCGCGCCCGGCCTGAACGCCTTCGACCCCGTCACCGCCGCCGACAAGGGGGCGGAGGCGGCGATTCGCAGGATCATCGCCGAGCGGTTTCCCGAGCACGGCGTCATCGGCGAGGAGTACGGCGAGGATCGTCCGGACGCCGAGTTCGTCTGGGTTCTCGATCCAGTCGACGGGACGCGGTCCTTCATCTCCGGCCTGCCGCTCTGGTGCGTGCTCATCGGGCTGCGGCACGAGGGGCGGCCGGTGCTGGGCTCGATCTACCAGCCCTATCTCGACGAGCTCTATGTGGGCCACGCGGGCGGCTCGCGGCTGCTGCGCGGCGGCGTCGCGCGGCCCTTGCGCGTCCGCGCCTGCCCGAAGCTGACCGAGGCCACCATCTCGACCACCGATCCCGAGGCCTGTTTCGACGGCGCCGAGGCCGGGGCCTGGACCCAGGTGCGCGCGGCCGCGCGTCTGGCGCGGCTGGGGCTGGACGCCTACGCCTACTGCATGGTCGCGGCCGGGGCGATGGACATGGTCATCGAGGCCGGCCTGAAGGCCTGGGACATCGAGGCGGCCATCCCGCTGATCGCGGGCGCGGGGGGCCTCGTCACCGACTGGCGCGGCAATGCGCCCGGCCCGAACGGCGGCCAGATCGTCATCTGCGGCGACCGCGCCTGCCTGGACGAGGCGCTGGTGGCGCTCAGGCGCTCGGCGAAGTCGGCTTCTTCCGCGTCCTAGGGGCGGCGGGCTTCGCCGCAGGCGCCTTGGGCGCGGCGGCTTTCACGCCAGCGGGCTTCGCCTTCGCCGCCGGCTTCGACGCGTCTGCCTTGGATGCAGCCGCCTTGGCCGCGGTCGCCTTGGGGGCCGCCGGCTTGCGCGCCGCCTTCGCAGCGGCCGGCTTCGGCGCGAACCGGTCCGCCAAGGCGTCGAACTCGGCGAAGAAGACGTCTCGCCGCTCGTCGGTCTCCATCAGAATCTCGTGCAGGGCGCCCTTCACCACCACCAGACGGCCGTCCGGCAGACGCCGGGCGACCTCGTCCTGGGCGGCGTTGTCGACCAGCTTCTCCTGCTCGGCCTGGCAGATGACGACCGGGATGGTGACGCCGTCCAGCGCGCCGGGGCGGACGAACTCGTCGCGCGCCTTCAGGGCGAAATGCAGCCAGCTCCAGGTGGGCGAGCCGAGCGCCAGGTCGCGGTTGGCGGCGATCTGGGCTCGGGCGCGGGTGAAGCGGGTTCGGTCGTGGGTCAGGACATTGCCGTCGAAGGTGTCGTCGAACGGCTTGCCCGGATCGCCCAGAACATAGCCGCCGCCGCGGCCCAGCAGGCGGTTGGCGGCCACCATCAGCCCGACGGCCTTGGGATAGCGGCCCACCTTCACCCCCAGCATCGGCGCCGAGAGGATGGCCGCGGCGAACCGCTGGGCCTGGCCCTTGGCGAGCGCCAGCAGGGTCAGGCAGCCTCCCATGGAATGGCCGCCGGCCAGCCACGGCTTGGGCAGCTCGGCCTCGAAGCGCGACAGGAGGATGTCGAAGTCCGCCAGGAAGTCGTCATAGCCCTCGGCATGGCCCTTCAGCCGGTCCGGCAGGGCGCGGTGCGACAGGCCCTGGCCGCGCCAGTCGTGGGCCAGCACGACGAAGCCGCGACCGGTCAGGTCCTCGATGACCTCGAAGTACTTCTCGATGGGTTCGGTGCGTCCGCCGCTCAGCACCACCGAGCCGCGCGGGGTCCCCCTGGCCGGGAACAGGGCCGCCCGCAGCTTCGCGCCGCCCGCGCCGACGATCCAGCGGGCGGAGGCGCCGGCCGGGACCGGGGCGGAGGGGATGTCGGTCAGCGGGGCGGTCTCGGCCATGGGATCTCCTTGCGGGGGCGCCGGCCGGTCAGGCGGCCTGGGCGAACAGGCTCTGGATCTTCGATTGCATGGAGAAGGCCAGGCCCATGTCCGACATGCGCATGCGCTTGCTCATCAGCGCCGTCATGGGGTCGAGCCGGCGCTTTCCCAGGGCCTTGAGGTCGGCCAGGCTGATGGTCACCACCAGGTCGGCAGGCGCGTCGTCGTTGCTGACCCGCCGGCCGTCGATATGGATCACCCCGTCGCCCTTCAGGTCGAGCTTGACCGAATGGGACAGGGGCTCGCCCGCCGCCACCGCCTGGGCGATGCGTTCGGTCAGATCCTCGAGGCCCGCCATGGCTTCCCTACCTTCGGCCGCGACAGTGGCCCGGCGGCTGAAGGATGTAAACCGAAGGGCCGTGACAGGCCGGCGCGGCTCGTCCACAATAATGAGAACAATTCGCAAAACGGGAGGCGGGCCATGGGCAAACTCGAACTGGCCGATCTGGACAGGCTCTACCGGGCCCCGGGCAAGGTGGTCCTCGACAAGGTGCTCGACCATGTGGACCGCCACGGCCGCTCGCTGATCGCCCTGTCGCCCTTCTGCGTGGTGAGCGCCGCCGGGGCCGACGGGCGGCTGGACGTCTCGCCCCGCGGCGGCGAGCCCGGCTTCGTCCATGTCAGCGAGGACGGCCGCGCCCTCTTCCTGCCCGACCGGCCGGGCAACAACCGCCTCGACATCCTGCGCAGCATTCTCGCCGGCGACGGGCGGATCGGCATGATGTTCATGATCCCCGGCTTCGACGACGTCTTCCGCGTGAACGGCCGCGCCGAGGCCCGCGACGACGCCGATCTGCTGGCCCAGTTCGAGGAGTTCGGCCGCCTGCCGCGCCTGGTCCTGCAGATCGCCGTCGAGGAGGCCTTCCTGCACTGTCCCAAGGCGATCATGCGCGGGCGCCTGTGGGACCCGGAGGCGCAGGTGGACCGCGGCGTCCTGCCGAGCGGGGCGGAAATGATCTCCGACCAGCTGAAGCTCGGCCCCCTGCCCGTCACCAACGCGCAGATCATCGAAAGCTACAAGACCCAGCTCTGAAGACGCGGCCTCAGGTCGGCTTGACGAAGCGCAGCGTCATGCGGTCGCTCTCGCCGATGGCCTCGTAGCGGCTGCGGTCGAACTCGGGATCCTCGGGCTCGCCCCGCGGCGAGGTACGGCCCACCGGCGGCAGGGTCCAGACGCCGAAGGGGTGGTCCTTGGTGTCGCGCGGATTGGCGTTGATCTCGCTGGCCTTGTCGAGGATGAAGCCCGCCTCCTGGCCCAGGCGGATCACATAGGCCTGCTCCACATAGCCGCTGGCCGCCGCCGGATCCTGGACGCCGCCGGGCTCGGCGCGATGTTCCACCACCCCGAAGACGCCGCCCGGCTTCAGCGCGGCGAAGGCGTCGGCGAAGGCTTTGTCGACGATGCCGGCCGCCATCCAGTTGTGGATGTTGCGGAAGGTCAGGACGAGGTCGGCCTCGCCGGCCGGCGCGATGGGACCGCTGGTCGGGCCGAAGGCGGTGATCTCCACCTCGCCATAGAGGCGCGGGCGCGCGCGCAGCTTC
>CAYQPL010000009.1:33820-41433 GCA_964419395.1 uncultured Phenylobacterium sp.
GTGCTGCGCGGCCATGTTCAGCGTCCAGCCGCTCTCGCCCGTGATATCGGCATAGGACGTGCCTTCCTGGGCGCAAGCTTCGACCAGCAACGACCCGTACTTGCGGAAGGGCCCCGCGGTCGACGCCACGACCTCGGTGGAGGCCGGGTCGCTGGCCTGCAGGTTGGCCGCGTAGAGCTTGCCGTTCGAGGCGGCGAGATAGGGGGCGAGGATATCGGTGTACCAGCCGGCGCCCGGCCACATCTCGACCACCGTCATGCCCGGCTTCAGCCCGAAGAAGTCGAGGGTCTCGACCGGATGGCGCCAGGCGTCGCGCGCCTTGTCCTCCGGCGGCCGCCATGCGCCGGCCACCGCCTCCTGCAGGCTCATGGCCGAGGCCGGCACGCGCGGCTCGGCCTCCTCGCCGCGATTGCAGGCGGCGAGCGTCGCCCCGCCGAGCGAGAGGGCGCCCAGCAGGGCGGCGCGGCGCGTGGGAAGCGAGAGCGCCATGCTCAGGCCGCCGGCTTGACGAACCGCAGGGTCATGCGGTCGCTCTCGCCGATGGCGTCGTACTTGGCGCGGTCGAAGTCCGCCGCCGGCTCCTGCCCGCGCGCGGCGCTCTGGCGCACCGGCGGCAGGGTCCAGACGCCGAAGGGATGATCCTTGGAGTCCTTGGGGTTGGCGTTGATCTCCGACTGGGCCTCGAGCTTGAAGCCCGCCTTCTCGGCCGCGGCGACGACGGTCGCGGTGGCGACATAGCCGTCGCGCGCCTCATCGACCTGCGGCCGCGGATCGGCGCGGTGCTCCTCCACCGCCAGGATGCCGCCGGGCTTCAGCACGGCGTAGAAATCGCCCATGGCCTTGTCCAGCATGCCCTCGCGCCACATCCAGTTGTGGATGTTGCGGGCGGTGAGCACGAGGTCGGCCGAGCCCGGCGCGCCGAGCGGCTTCGACGCCGCGCCAAACCCGACATAGGCGACGTCGCCGAACTGCGCCGCGTCCGCATACTTGGCTTCGAAGGCGGCGCGGCCCTTGCGGGCGCCCTCCGACAGGGCCGGGTCATCGAGGTCGGCGACGGCGGCCACATAGGTCCCGCCGGTCGCCTTGGCGTAGGGCGCCAGGATTTCGGTCCAGTAGCCGGAGCCGGGGGAGATCTCGATCACCGTCTGCCCGGGCTTCAACCCCCAGAAGGCGAGGCTCTCATAGGGATGGCGGTCGCCGTCCCGCGCCACATGGGCCTCGCCCCGCTGCGGGCCGTCGACCGCCTGGCGCAGGGCGGCGTCCTCGGCCTGGGCGGCCGCGCCCAGAGAAAGCGCCGCGGCGGCGCCGAGGACGAAGGCTTCGAATCTGGGATGGAACATGCGGGGGCTCCGGCGTGCTTGCTGGCCGGTGACCCTAAGGACGCGGGACGATCTGGCAAGGCTGAGCCGGGCTCGCCGACCCCTTGAAACCGAAAAAACGCGCCCCAAATCCTGGAGCGAAGGCGCTGGATGTCCGGGCCTTCCGACCGATGGCGAGGCCGAACGGCTCGCCGCAGGTCGATCATGACGCAACCTTGCTTAGCCAAGAAGGATGTGACCCCACATGCGTACTCTCGACTTTTCCCCCCTCTACCGCTCCGTCGTCGGTTTCGACCGTCTCGCCGGGCTTCTGGAAACCGCCGCGGCCGACGCCGCCAGCGGCTATCCGCCCTACAACATCGAACGCACGGGCGAGAACGCCTACCGGATCGAGATCGCCGTCGCCGGCTTCCGCGCCGACGAGCTGGCCATCGAGGTCAAGGAGAACCTGCTGACCGTCCAGGGCCGCAAGGCGGCCAATGACGAGAGCCGCCGGTTCCTGCATCGCGGCCTGGCCGAGCGCGACTTCGAGCGCCGCTTCCAGCTGGCCGACTATGTGGTGGTGACCGAGGCCCGCCTCGCCGACGGCCTGCTTTCGATCTCGCTGCAGCGCGAGCTTCCGGAAGCCCTGCAGCCCCGCCAGCTCGAGATCGCGACGGGCCCGTCCCAGGCCCTGATCGAAGGCGACAAGGCGGCCTAAGCCCCCTTTTCCTCCCTCAACCCCATCCCTCTGGGCGGCGCGGAAACGCGCCGCCTTTTTTCATGCCCCGAGGGTTTCCAGGCCGAGCGCCAGCGAGAGGTCGGCGCCCCGCAGGCTGGCGCCGCGCATGAGCGCGCCGGAGAAGTCGCAGCCGCGCACATCGGCCTCGTCGAGGATGGCCGAGGTCAGGTCGGCTCCCTGGGCGTTCACATAGCGCAGGCGCGCATGATGCAGGTCGCCGCGGTTGACCCGGTCGGCGCTGAGCGGCAGCGGGCCGAGGATGGCCTCGCGCAGGTCCGCCTTGGTCAGCTTGGCGCCGGCGAGCTTGGCGCCGCGCAGGTCCGCGCCGCGCAGGCAGACGCCGCGCAGGTCGGCGTTCTCCAGATTGGCGCCCTGGAGGTGCACGCCCGACAGGTCGAGGCCGACCAGGATGGCCCCCCGGGCGCTCATCACGCTGAGACGCAGGCCGCGCAGGCGCTGGTCGAGGGGACGCAGATCCTTGCCGTCGAAGCAGGCGGGCCGGCCCTCGCGGCCGCCGGTCTTGCACCAGGCCTGATTGGCGAGCGCCATCTGGTGATGGTCGCCGGCCAGGTCGACCGACTCCTGGTCCGGCGCCGAGAGCGCCCCGTTGAGATTGGCCCCGGAGGTCCGCGCGGTGCGGATCTCCACCCCCGTCAGGACGGAGTCGACCAGCTGGGCGCCCTCCAGATTGGCGCCGGCCACGTCGGCCCAGTCCATGATGGCGCCTTCGAGATTGGCGTCCTTCAGATTGGCGCGGTTCAGCTTGGCGCCGCGGAGGGAGCAGTCGGTGAAGTCGGTGGCGAAGGCGGTCACCTCCTCCATCTGGGAGCCGTCCAGCGTCGCCCCGGTGAGGCGGGCATGGTCGAGATCGCCCTGGCGCTGATGGTGGATCAGGGAGGCCAGGCCCTTGGAGGGGTGCGGAACCGCCACCTGTCCGACCCGGAAGTCGGCCTGGGTGAGGTCGGCCTGGGTCAGGTCGGCGCCCCGCAGGCAGGCCCCGCGCAGGTCGGCGCGGCTGAGGTTAGCCCGCCGCAGATCGGCCTTGCGCAGGTCGCAGCCGAAGAGATTGGCCCGTTCCAGTTGCGTCCCGACCAGCTTGGCGCCGTCGAAGACCGAGGCCGACAGATCGGCGTCGCAGAGATTGCGCCCGGAGAGGTCCACGCCGGTGAAGTCGATGAAGCGCAGCGCGGCGAGCTTCCCGCCCGGCCGGCCGGAAATGAAGCGCTCGTGCGCGGCGAGGACCATTTCGATCTCACCGGGAGAAAGCTTCCTGCGACCGGAAAGGGCGATGGCGGCGGACACGCGTCATGTTCTCCTGCAAGACGAACCTTGCGACCGATAGCCGCAGAAGCCCAAACCAAGGGTTAAGCGAACAACGTTCTTCAGATGACTTCGGCCAGCCCGCGGGCGCCGGCGCGGTTCGCGCGCGTCAGGTCGATCTGCTTCAGCTGCGCGCCGGTGAAGTTGGCCCGCGACAGGTCGGCGTCGGTGAGCACGGCCTGGCGGAAGTCGGCCCGGGCGCAGTCGGTGTTCTTCAGGGCGGCGCCGGTGAGATTGCTGGGCAGCAGCCGGTTCGATCCGATCAACAGGGGACCGAGCTGGGCGTCGCGCAGGTCCGCCCCCGACAGTTTGGCCCCCATCAGCCGGGCCCCGCGCAGGTCGGCCCGGCGCAGGTTGCAGGCCCGCAGGTCCGCGCCGTCGAGCTGGGCCCCCTGGAGCTGCACGCCCTCCATGTCGAGGCCGTAGAAGACCGCGCCCTTGGCCGACAGCGCGGTCAGGTTGAAGCCGCGGATTGTCTCCAGGGCCCGCAGATCGGCGTTGTCGAACACCGAGGGGCTACCCTCCGCGCCGCCGGTTTCGCACCAGCGGGCATGGTCGCGGATCATGGTCTTGTAGGGCAGGTCCGAGACCGCCGTGCCGGCCGGCGCATCGGTCAGCACGCCGTCCATCTCGGCCTTGCTGACGTTCCAGGCGAAGGTCTTGGCGCCCACCAGGATGGCGTCGCGCAGGTCGGCGCCGGCGAGGTCGGCGCCCGACAGGTCGGCCCCCTGCAGGTTGGCGCCGCTCATATTGGCCTGCTTCAGGTTGGCCCGGACCAGCTTGGCGTCCTTGAGCACGGCGTCGGAGAAGTCGGCGCGGGCGGCCATCACCCCCGAGAGGCGCGAGCGCGCGAGATTGGCGCCGGCCAGCACCGCGCCCTGCACCTCCCCGGCCCGGGCCAGGTGCTCGAGGATGCGAAGGCCGTGATCGCGGTCGGCGGCGGCGATGGAGCCTTCACGCAGGTCGGCCTCGAAGAGGGCGGCGCCGGTGAGGTTGGCCCCGCGCAGGCAGGCGCCGCGCAGGGCGGCGCGGCGCAGGGAGGCGTCGGTCAGGTTCGCGCCATGCATGTCGCAGCCGAACAGGTTGGCGTTGTCCAGCCGCACGCCCTGCATGGCGCAGTCGTTGAGGCAGGCGCCGGTGAAGTCGGCGTCGGACAGGTTGCGGCCCCGCAGGTCGAGCCCCGTCAGGTCCTTCCAGGCGAACACCGCCCGGGCGCCCCCCGGCCGGGAGGTCCAGAGCCGGTCATGCTTGGCGCACACCGCATCGACCTCGGCCTGGGTCAGGCGGCGGAGTTCGGGGATCGAGGCGGGGCGGGCGGAAAGCATGGCAGCCGGTTGCAGGAAGCGTCCCGGCAAGCCTATGGGGCCAAGATTAACGCGCCCCTTCGGCGCCTTAGCCTTTGGCCGGGCGGTAGGCGCGGTAGAGTTCGGCGGCCTCCTCCGCCAGCACCCCCCAGTCCAGCGCGACCCCCTGGGCCTGCAGATGGGCCGGCCCCCGTCCGTCGGCGAAGGCGGAGGGATCGCGGGCCGCGACCACCACGCGCGCCAGGCCCGCCTCGGCCAGACGCTGCGCGCAGGACGGCGCGCCGGAGGAGCGGACGCCGCAGGGTTCCAGCGTCACATAGGCCGTGGCGCCCACCGCCGCGGCGCCGGCCGCAGCGAGGGCCAGTTCCTCGGCGTGCGGCCGACCGCCCTCGGCCGTGGCCCCCTCGCCCAGCACGACGGCGCCGGCGGCGATGACGCAGCCGACGGCGGGGTTGTCGCCGGTGCGGCCGAGCTGGGCCCGCGCCAGGGCGATGGCGCGGCGCATGTGGGCGAGGTCGAGCTCGCGGCTCACCCGACCGCCGGCAGGGGCTGCGCGCGGCTCTCGTCGAGATAGCGGGCGGCGACCGGCTTCAGATCGCCGGTCAGCTCGATCAGCAGCGGATTGCCGGTGGGGATCTCCACGCCGACGATGTCGTCGTCGCCGACGGCGAAGAGCAGCTTGACGATGGCGCGCAGCGAATTGCCGTGGGCGGCGACCAGCAGGGTCTGGCCGGCCTTCAGATCGGGCGCGATCTGCGCCTCCCAGTAGGGCTGTACGCGGTCGAGCGTGGTCTTCAGGCTCTCGGTGTCGGGCAGGACGGCGCCGGCGTAGCGACGGTCCTGGGAGAAGTCGTACGCGCCGCCCGGCGCCAGCGGCGGCGGCGGCACGTCATAGGAGCGCCGCCAGATCTTCACCTGGTCCTCGCCATGCTTCTCGGCGGTCTCGGCCTTGTTGAGGCCGGTCAGGCCGCCGTAGTGCCGCTCGTTCAGCCGCCAGTCCTTGGTCTCGGGCACATAGGCCTGGCCGGCGGCCGCCAGGGCCAGCCAGGAGGTGCGGATGGCCCGGGTGAGCACCGAGGTGTAGGCGCGGTCGATCTGGAGGCCCGCGGCCTTGATCAGTTCGCCGCCCTTGGTCGCCTGGGCCTCGCCCTCGGCCGTGAGGTCGACGTCGACCCAGCCGGTGAAGCGGTTTTCCAGGTTCCATTGGCTCTGGCCGTGACGCAGCAGGACGAGGGTCGGCACGTGGAAATCTCCTTCGGCGGCGGGACGCGGTTCCGGCTAGGGCGCAGCCTTGTCGCCGTCAAGGCGCAGCACGCCGAACGCCATGGCCCCGCGCCGGGCGAGGCGCTATACCGAACCGCGATGTTCGACCGCCTGTTCTTCCCGTTCCTGGGCCTCGCCGCCGTGCTGACGGTGGCCCTGGCCCTCGTCTGGCCCCAGGGCCTCGGCGCCCGTTCGCCCGGCCCCTTCGGCCACACCCCCGTCCTGCAGACGCCGGAGATGCAGGCGGCCATGCAGCGCCAGACCGAAGCCTCGCAGCGCCGCATCGAGGCCGCCCGCGAGGCGGTGCGCGACCTGCAGACCCAAGCCGTCACGCCCGACCCATGACCGCCCCCTTTGACGCCGTCGCGGTCGGCCGCCGCGTCCTGGCCACCGAATCCTCGGCCCTCGCCCTGCAGGCCGACGCCCTGGACGGCGACTTCACCGCCGCGGTCGACCTGCTGTTCGCCGCCCGGGGCCGCATCGCCTGCACCGGCATCGGCAAGTCCGGCCACGTCGCGCGCAAGATCGCCGCCACCTTCGCCTCCACCGGCACGGCGGCCTTCTTCGTCCACGCCTCGGAAGCCAGCCACGGCGACCTCGGCATGATCGGGCAGGACGACGTGGTGCTGGCCCTGTCGAAGTCCGGCGAGGCGCGGGAGCTGGCCGACATCCTGGCCTACGCCAAGCGCTTCCGCATCCCGTTGATCGCGCTGACCGCCGCGCGCGACAGCACCCTGGGCGGCGCGGCCGACATCGTCCTGCAGCTCGCCGACGGCGCGGAGGCCACCGCCGAGGGCAATGCGCCGACCACCTCCACCACCCTGCAGATCGCCCTGGGCGACGCCCTGGCCGTCGCGCTGCTGGAGCGGCGCGGCTTCACCGCGGGCGACTTCAAGACCTTCCACCCCGGCGGCAAGCTGGGCGCCATGCTGCGCACCGTCGGCGACCTGATGCACGGCGCGGGCGAACTGCCCCTGGTGGCCCTCGACACGCCCATGCCGCAGGCCCTGCTGGTGATGACGGAGAAGCGCTGGGGCATCGTCGGCGTCGTCGACGAGACGGGACGCCTTGCCGGCGCCATCACCGACTGCGACCTCCGCCGGCACTTCGACGGCCTGCTCGCCCTGGGCCAACGGTGCCGCCACCGCCACCGCGGCAGCTGCCACCTTCACCCAGAACGGTGTCACCGTCACCACCGCCGCGCTGCCCGCCAGCACGGACGCCAACGCCATCGCCGCCGAGCTCAACGCCGACACGAACTTCGCGTCCTCGTTCACCGCCTCGGTCGACGACAACGGCGGCCTGGTCGTCCAGTCGACGACCGGCCTGGCCGGCGCCATCACCGACGGCGACCTCCGCCGGCACATCGACGGCCTGCTCGCCCACACCGCCGGCGAGGTGATGACGCCGGGGCCCAAGAAGACCGTCCCGCCGGGCATGATGGCCTCCGAGGCCCTGGCCCTGATGAGCGACCCGCCGCCCTCGGTGACCGTCCTCTTCGTGGTCGAGGACGACCGCCCGGTAGGCATACTCCACGTGCATGACCTGCTTCGGGCAGGCGTAATGTAGCAACCGTCGCGAACCCACCTTAGAGGCTTCGCGTTCGGCTAGCCTCCAGGCTTGAATTCCACCGAAAGCTGTTTCGACCCCCACCTGCGGAGCCCAGCTGCTGTCAGCCCCTCGCAC
>CAYQPL010000009.1:41443-43153 GCA_964419395.1 uncultured Phenylobacterium sp.
GACCTCGCCGTGAACACCCTGGCCTACGAGACCCAGCCGCTGGTCAAGGCGACGGGCTTTCGCGAATACGACGCCCGCTGGCTGTTCGGGCCGGAGATCAACCTGCTGGGCGTCGAGGCCCTGGGCCTGGGCCTGGGCACGCTGATCCACGAGATGGGCCAGAAGCGCATCGTCGTCGGCCACGACTTCCGCTCCTATTCCCTGTCGATCAAGCAGGCCCTGACGCTCGGCCTGGTGGCCGCCGGCTGCGAGGTGCTCGACATCGGCCTGGCGCTCTCGCCGATCGCCTATTTCGCCCAGTTCGATCTGGATGCGCCCTGCGTGGCCATGGTCACCGCCAGCCACAACGAGAACGGCTGGACCGGCGTGAAGATGGGGGCCCAGCGCCCGCTCACCTTCGGTCCCGACGAGATGGGCCGGCTGAAGGAGATCGTGCTGTCGGGCAAGTGGGAGCAGCGCCCCGGGGGCAGCCTGGCCCACATCTCCGGCGTCACCGAGCGCTATATCGAGGACGCCGCCAGCCGCGCCAGCCTGACCCGGCCGCTGAAGGTGGTCTGCGCCTGCGGCAACGGCACGGCCGGCGCATTCGCCCCTGAGGCCCTGCGCAAGATGGGCGTCGCGGTCGTCTACGAGATGGACTGCGAGCTGGACTGGACCTTCCCCAAATACAATCCGAACCCCGAAGACCAGGAGATGCTGCACGCCATGGCCAAGGCCGTGCGCGAGTACGGGGCCGACGTGGCCCTGGGCTTCGACGGCGACGGCGACCGCTGCGGGGTGGTGGACGACGAGGGCGAGGAGATCTTCGCCGACAAGATCGGCCTGATGCTGGCCCGCGACCTGTCGGCCCTGCACAAGGACGCCACCTTCGTGGTCGACGTGAAGTCCACCGGACTCTACGCCACCGACGAGGTGCTGGCCGCCAACGGGGCCAAGACGGTCTATTGGAAGACCGGCCACTCCTACATCAAGCGCCGCGTCAATGACTTGGACGCAATTGCCGGCTTTGAAAAATCCGGACATTTCTTCTTCAATCCGCCCATTGGCCTTGGCTATGATGATGGCATCGTCACCGCGATTGCCGTGTGGCTCGACGCCGTGGTCGAATCTATGGCATCAGCAAGACCAACAAGCGTTTCAAGGCGCGCCAGGGCTGAGCACGGCAGTAGGGAGGCTTCGCTGACCGCGCCATTTGGCGCGGTTTCTTTTTGCCCGCACGAAGTCCGGGTAAAGTCCTTCGAGACTGGGTAAAGTCATTCGAGACTAAGGTGGATCAAGTCAGGCTCATGAAGCCTGGCCCTGGGAGCGAAAGGCGGCAAGATATGCTGAAAATGCCAGAACTCGATGCGAGCGTATTGGCACGACGCGGCGAGCTTGTGGCCGCGCTCAAGGCAATTATCGACCCTGACGCGGTCATCGCCGACGATGAAGCACTCAAGGCATACGAGACCGACGGGCTGACTGCCTACAAGCAAACCCCAATGATTGTTGCGCTGCCGTCGACTACGGAGGAGGTTTCCGAAATCCTCAAGCTGTGCAGCGCTTGGGGCGTCAAGATCGTGCCGCGCGGCGCGGGTACCTCACTATCGGGTGGCGCGCTGCCGCTTGGCGACGGCGTGCTACTCGGACTCGCCAAGTTCAACCGCATCCTCGATATCGACTACGCGAATCGCTGCGCTGTGGTTCAGCCCGGCGTGACCAATCTCGCCA
>CAYQPL010000010.1:0-593 GCA_964419395.1 uncultured Phenylobacterium sp.
AAACCGCCGCCCTGGAGACCTTCGATCCGGGGGCCGCGCCCGCCACGGCCGACGCCGAGGCGGGCGGCGGCGCAGCCCAGCCGCAGGCGGCGCGGGCCGCAGGCAACCCGCCGGGCGGACGCCAGGACCCCAGCTCCCCGGCCCGGCCGGGGATCAAGCTGCCGCCGGTCTTCTGGGTCGCCGCCGCCGGGGCCGTGCTGCTGGCGGTGATCGTCGCCGGCGCGATGAGCCTCTGACGCGCCGCGGCGCGGCCTGCGGGGTCAGCCTCGCGGCGGCGCAGGTCCGTCGCGCGTGAGGCGCACCTCGGATGCGGCCGGCGGGCGCAGGTCCGCCACCGGCCCGAGGGTCTCGATGAAGGCCACCAGGTCCTCGATCTCGGCGGAAGTGATGTAGATGGGCGGCATTTCGCCATGCCCTTCGCGTGCGATGCGGTCCAGGGTCCGCTCCAGCGCCACCGCGTTGTGGCGAAGGCGGACCACCGCGAAGGACGGGGCCGCGGTGTTCGGGCTGCGCGCCGGCGCGGCGAAGGCGTGACAGCCGGCGCAGGCCCGTTCGGCGAACTGCCGGCCGCGCTCGGCCGCTGCCTTGGGCGT
>CAYQPL010000010.1:603-27679 GCA_964419395.1 uncultured Phenylobacterium sp.
GGGGGGCGACGGGCTCGGCCGCGGCCGACGGCGGGACCGGTTCGCCGACGCCGCTGGCGCAGGCCGCCAGGCCGCTCAGGCTGACGAGGCAGGCGAAGCTCGCGAATGTTCGGCGCACGGCATGTCTCCCACCGCCGTTCCAGGAGCCGCTGAGCTTAGGTCGCCGGCGCCCTCCGACCGACTCCGTAGCCCTACTTAGGCGACGCTCCGGAATAGGCGCAGGCGTCCCGGACGGGAATTCTGCCGGTCCGACCAACCTTGGGGGACCTACCCGATGACCGCCCACGACCTGCTGCTCGGCCTGATCCTGGCCACCTTCTCGACCTTCGCCGTGGTCCTGTTCGGCGTCAGCCTCTGGGCCGGCGGCAAGAGGGGCTGACCCGCCCGCCTTCCCCGACACGGCTTGCCAATCCGTGGAGTGGCTTCTACCGCATCTGTTGATGCAAGGCTTGAGCAGGCTCAGGGGAAACGAACGCGCACCGGTCTGGCAGGGCTACGCCTGGGCCGCCGCCGCCGCAGTCCTCTGCATCCTCGCCTACGTCGCCGCCCTGCCGCTGATCGGCGAGCGCACCCTGTTCGTCGTCCTGCTGCCCGCCGCCGTGGTCGGGGGCCTGGCGGGCGGGTTCGGCCCGGCCCTGCTGGCCACCCTGGCGGGGCTGGCGGCCGTCGCCCTCATCAGCGGCCGGGCCCTGACGGAGGACCCGGCCAATCTGCTGGAGGCCGCGCTCTATCTGTTCGCCGGGCTCGGCGTCGCCGCCGCCGGCCACTTCCATCAACGCCGCACCGAGGACGGGGCCCGCGCGGTCGTCCATCTGGCCGAGAGCGAGGCGCGGCTCCGCTCCATCCTGGAGACGGTCCCCGACGCCATGATCGTCATCGACGAGCGCGGCGTCATGCGGTCCTTCAGCGTCGCGGCCGAGCGGCTGTTCGGCTGGACGGCGACGGAGGCGATCGGCCGCAACGTCTCCATCCTGATGCCGAGCCCCTATCGCGAGCAGCACGACGCCTATCTGGAGCGCTACTACCGGACCGGCGAACGCCGCATCATCGGGATCGGCCGTGTGGTCGTCGGGGAGCGCAAGGACGGCTCCACCTTTCCGATGGAGCTGGCCGTCGGCGAGATGGAGGCCATGGGCAACCGGTTCTTCACCGGCTTCGTCCGCGACCTCACCGAGCGCCAGACGGCCGAGCGGCGGGTGCAGGACCTGCAGTCGGAACTGGTGCACGTCTCGCGCCTCACAGCGCTCGGCGAAATGGCCTCGGCCCTGGCGCACGAGCTGAACCAGCCGCTCTCGGCCATCGCCAACTACATGAAGGGCTCCGAACGGCTGCTGGCCGCGCCCGAACCCGACCGCGAGAAGATCAAGGGCGCCCTCTCGGCGGCCGCCGAGCAGGCCCTGCGGGCGGGCCAGATCATCCGCCGCCTGCGCGATTTCGTGGCCAAGGGCGAGGCCGACCGCCGCATCGAGAACCTGCCTCAGCTGCTGGAGGAGGCCGGAGCCCTGGCCATGATCGGGGCCAAGGAGCGCGGCGTGCGGCTGCGCTTCAACCTGAACCACGACCTGGACCTCGTCCTGGCCGACAAGGTGCAGGTGCAGCAGGTGGTGCTCAACCTCATGCGCAACGCCATCGACGCCATGGAGGCCACGGCGCGGCGCGAACTGATCGTCTCGACCGCCCCGGCCGAAGGGGGCATGGTCGAGGTAGCCGTCGCCGACACCGGGCCCGGCATCGAGCCTGCGATGATCGATCAGCTGTTCCAGCCTTTCGTGACCACCAAGGCCCAGGGTATGGGGGTAGGCCTGTCGATCTCGAGAACGATCGTCGAAGCGCATGGCGGTCGCATCCGGGCCGAGCCCAATCCCGGCGGCGGCACGGTGTTCCGGTTCACTCTGCGCGCGGTCCGGAGGGAGGAGCTGGATGGCTGAACCTGTGGTGCATGTGATCGACGACGACGAAGCCATGCGCCAGTCGCTCGCCTTCCTGCTGGACACCGCTGGCCTGACCGCCCGGACCTACGACTCCGCGCCGCGGTTCCTGGACGGCCTCGCCCGGGCCGAGGCGGGGGTGGTCGTCACCGACATCCGCATGCCCGAGATGACGGGGCTGGACCTCGTGCGGCGTCTGAAGGCCGCCGGCGCGCCGCACCCAGTCATCGTGATCACCGGCCACGGCGACGTGCCGCTCGCGGTGGAGGCGATGAAGGCCGGCGTAGTCGACTTTCTGGAGAAGCCGTTCGAGGAGGACGCCCTGCTGGCGGCGATCCAGAGCGCCCTGGCCGCCTCGCCCGAGGCGCAGGACGAGGACCCGGAACGGGACCGCATCCGCTCGGTGCTGGACAGCCTCTCCCCGCGCGAGCACGAGGTCCTCGAGGGCGTCGTCGAGGGCAAGCTCAACAAGGTCATCGCCTACGAGCTGGGCATCAGCCCGCGGACCGTCGAGGTCTACCGCGCCAATGTGATGTCGAAGACGGGCGCGCGGGGGCTTTCGGAACTGATCCGCATGGTCCTGCTGGTCCGGAGCTGAACCGCACGCCCGGATTTGCGTTCGGTCAAGGATCGGGCCGCGCGGCGCGCCTATCGTGAAGGGCCGTAGACGCTGCGCTCAGAACCCACCGCATGATCTCCCCGCACCTTTCGACCGGCAAGATCGTCCTCGTGGACGATGACGCGGCCCTGCGGCAGGCTCTCAAGTTCTCGCTCGAAATCGAGGGGTTCGACGTGGAGACCTGCGAGACGGGCGAGGAACTCGTCACCCAGGCCCTGCCCGACGGCGCCGCCTGCCTCGTGCTCGACCACCGGCTCGGCGGGATGACCGGCCTGGAGGCGCTGGAACGTCTGCGCGGACGCGGCGTCGGCCTCCCCGCCATCCTGATCACCAGCAATCCCACGCCGGACACGCGTGCGAGAGCCCAGCGGACGGGGGCGGTGATCGTCGAAAAGCCGCTCCTGGGCGATCTGCTGATCGGGAAGATCAAGGCCGCCCTGGCGATCTGAGGGTCAGCGGCCGGCCTCGCCGAGGGCCTTCATGCGCGAGAGCCAGTTCAGCCGATGGGCGAGGCTGCCTCCCTCGACATTGCCGATCACGCTTTCCCGCACCGGCGAAATTCCCGAGATCCAGAGGATTCCCCGGCTCACCGCCTTCAGCCCATGGGCGAAGAAGATCCAGCGGAAGACCGCCGCCGGCATCCCCATGGTGACCACGACCCGCGCCGAGCGCCCGGCCAGCAGCCCCTTCACCCCCTTCGCCTCGCCTGGCGCGGCCAGGGCGAAGCCGTAGCGGAAGACCTGCTCCAGCCATCCCTTCAGCAGGGCCGGCGGCCCGCCCAGCCAAAGCGGATAGATGAGGACCAGATGGTCGGCCGCGGCGCTCGCCGCCTGTAGCTCCGCCCCCCGCTCGTCGGCGTCGGACATGAAGGCTTCCCGGCTGCGCAGGAGCGGCAGGCCGCCGGCCGCGGCCGCGATCCGCCGGACCTCGTGTCCCGCCTTGACCGCGCCTTCGATATAGGCCGAGGCCAGGGCCGCGCAGAACCGCTGCGGACTCGGGTCCGGGTGGCCGTTGATCAGCACGATCCGGCGACGGGCTTGCGGCTCGACGGTCATTGGCGTCTCCTTGGCCCGGCCAGTGAGGACGCGTGGCGCCGGCCACGCCTTGACCCTGGTCAAGGCGAAGGCGCCTGGGGAATGACGCGCGTCAATGCCGCGTCCCGCCGGTTCGGCTCTAGGTCGGCGCAGGAGGCCCGCCATGAAGCACGCCGTGATCGTCGCCCACCCCAACCGGGACAGCCTGACCTGCGCCGCCGCGGAGGCCTATGCCCACTGCGCCTCGGCCCTCGGCCATCAGGCGCAGGTCCGCGATCTCTACCGGCTCGGCTTCGACCCCTGCCTGAAGGCCGGCGAAATTCCGGGGCCCCAGGGCTACGAACCCGCGCCGGACGCCGCCGCCGAGCGGCAGAAGCTGCGGGAGACCGACGTCTTCGCCTTCGTCTATCCGCTCTGGTTCAACGCCCCGCCGGCCATCCTCAAGGGCTATGTGGACCGGATCTTCAGCGCCGGCTTCGGCTACGAGCCCGGGCCCGGGGGCACCCGGCCCCTGCTGAGCGGCCGCCGGATGATCAGCTTCACCTTCTCCGGCGCTCCGGACGCCTGGGTCAGGGAGACCGGCGCGCTGGAAACGCTCCAGCAGCTCTTCGACCGCCATGTCGCCGCGGTCTGCGGCCTGCAGGTCATCGACCATGTGCATGTGGGCGGCGTGGTCCCAGGCATCACCGAGGAGGCCTTCGCCGGGATCATGGACACGGTGCGCCGCGCCGTGCGCGGGCGCTTCGGCCAGGCCGCGGCGCACTGACACATCCGTAGACCTACTTAGGGAGAGCCCCCGAATATCGGGCGACCGGCGGCTGAGGAAGGATGCCTCATCGGCGCAAGGAACTCGCCCATGACCCTCGCCTACGCCTCCGACCGCCACCACGCCACGCCCGCCATCGCCGACGTCATGTCGCGGCTTGGCCTGCGGATGAGCTTCGCCAAGGACGAGGAGATCTTCAGCCAGGACGAGGAGGCCGACCTGATCCACATCGTCGTCTCCGGCGCGGTGCGCACCACCCGCCTGCTGAGCGACGGCCGCCGCCAGGTGGGCAGCTTCTACTATCCCGGCGACCTGGTGGGCCTGGAGACCGGCGACCTGCACCGCTTCTCCGCCGAGGCGCTTTGCGAAAGCACCCTGCTGGTGGTCAAGCGCTCGGCGCTGAAGACCTTCGCCGGCGACGAGGAGCTCGATCGCGCCATCTGGGAGGCCACCCGCCGCGAACTGGAGCGGGCCCAGGAGCACCTGCTGGTGCTGGGCCGCAAGACCGCCTGCGAAAAGGTCGCCAGCTTCCTCATGGACCTCGCCGAACGCGAGGGCGCCGATGAGATTTCGCTGCCGATGGGGCGGCAGGACATGGCCGACTATCTCGGCCTGACGATCGAAACCGTCTCACGGATGCTGACCCAGCTTCAGGGCGCCTCCGTGGTCGAGTTCGAAGGATGCCGGCGCTTCCGCGTGAAGCGTTGGGATGCGCTGGAACGTCTCGCCGAGTGACCCCCCGGCGCCAGCGCCCGCCGGCGCGGCTATCCCCCTGCCCCGGACCCGCCCTCATGGATTCGGGCCTGGCCGCGCCGGCGACCTGTTTTTTTCTCCTACCCGTGTCACCTTCCCGCCCGTCGCGCCTGCGGCGGGCGGTTCTTTCTTCCGCGAAGGCGCAGGGGCCGCGCAGGGCGTCCGTCTCCGAGGACGCCGGGGAGCGGCCTGGCGCTTCAAGGTGCTGTGGGGTCGGGTCTCGCTCGGCGACCTGCGCGCCAATCCCGACCTCTCCTGAACGCAAGGACGCCCATCATGTGGTGCTTCGCCTGGATTCTGGGGGCCGGCCTCGCCGTCGCCTTCGGCATTCTGAACGGCCTGTGGCGCGAGTTCGGCCTGCCTATCGACGACGACGCCGAATAGGCGCTATCCGATCCCCAACCTCATGCCCGGCCCGGCGCGCGCCTGCGGCAAGCGCCGGGCCGCTCCGTCATCGAAGAGACCAGGCCCGTGAGACGTCTCGACCGCCGCGCCCGCCTCTTCGCCGTCGTGCTGTCCGCCACGGCCGGCTATGTCGACGCCGCCGGCTTCCTGCTGACCGGCGGCTTCTTCGTCTCCTTCATGAGCGGCAATTCGACCCGGCTCGGCGTGGGACTCTCCCGCGGAGCCGACGAGGCCCTGCTGGCGGCCTCCCTGATCGCCGCCTTCGTCGCCGGCGTGGCGGGGGGCGCGATCCTGCGACGGCTGACGCCCCGTCGTCCCGAAACGACCATCCTGGCGGTTCTGGCGGCGACGCTCGGCCTTGGCGGACTGTTGGCGGGACAGGGCTGGGATCTGCCTGCCGCCCTCGTCCTGGCGGCCGCCATGGGGGCGGAAAACCTCATCTTCGCCCAGGGCGGAGAGGTCCGGGTGGGCCTGACCTACATGACCGGCGCCCTGGTGAAGGTCGGCAAGGGCCTGGCCGCGGCGCTCTTTGGCGAGGATCACGGCCCCTGGCTGCCCGACCTGATGCTCTGGGCCGGTCTCGTCGCCGGGGCTGCGGGCGGCGCGGTGGCCTACGGACGGCTCGGCCCGCCGGCCCTGTGGCCCGCGGCGGCGGCGATGATGGTCCTGGCGGCCCTGTCCGTCTCGGTCTTCCCGCGGGGCGAGGTGGCGGAACCGTCGCGGGTTTGATCTGCGTCACGGCGGCGGCGCGCGGCCCACGCAATCTGCGCCCATGACCGTGATCTACAATCCCCAGGCCCCCGCCGACGCCCAGCTCATCGCCAAGTACGACGGACGGGCGCCCCGCTACACCAGCTATCCGACGGCGGTGCAGTTCACCCCCGAGGTCAACGAGAAGACCTATCGCGCCTGGCTGGCGGAGTTGCCGGTGAGCGCGCCGGTCTCGGTCTATCTGCACATCCCGTTCTGTACGCGGCTCTGCTGGTACTGCGGCTGCAACACCCGCGCCGTCAGCCGGCACGAGCCGGTGCGCGACTATGTCGACCTGATGATGCGCGAACTCGCCACGCTGGAGCAGGCCCTGCCCGGCAAGCTCACGGTGGGCGACATCCACCTGGGCGGCGGCACGCCCAACATGCTGAGCGTCGAGGAGCTGGGCATCATCTTCGGCAATCTGCGCCACGTCTTCCACATGGCCGAGGACGCCGAGATCGCCGCCGAACTGGACCCGGCCGTCCTGTCGCGCGACTGGATCAAGGCGGCGGCCTGGCATGGCCTGTCGCGCGCCAGCCTGGGCGTGCAGAACCTCAGCCCCGAGGTGCAGCAGGCGGTCAACCGCCAAGAGGCCTTCGAGGACATCGCCGACTGCGTCGCCGCCCTGCGCGAGGCCGGCGTGCGCTCGGTCAATCTCGACCTGATGTACGGCCTGCCCCACCAGACGACCCGCAACACGCTCTCGACCATCGACGCGGTCCTGACCCTGCGGCCTGAGCGCCTGGCCCTGTTCGGCTACGCCCACGTCCCCTGGATGAAGGCTCACCAGCAGCTGATCGACGAGGCCGCCCTGCCCGGCCCGGCCGAGCGCCTGGAGCAGAGCGAGGCCGCCGCCGAGCGCCTGCGGGCCGAGGGCTATGTCCGCATCGGCCTCGACCACTTCGCCCTGCCGAGCGATGAACTGGCCAAGGCGGCGATAGCGAAGCGGCTGCACCGCAACTTCCAGGGCTACACCACCGATGCGGCCCGCACCCTGCTGGGCCTCGGCGCCTCGGCCATCGGCACGACGCCGGACGGCTTCGTGCAGAACATCGCCCAGGAGCTCGGCTGGCGCCACGCGGTCGCCGACGGCAAGCTGCCCATCGCCCGCGGTGTCGCCGTCACCGACGAGGACCGCTTTCGCGCCGACATCATCGAGCGGCTGATGTGCGATCTGGAAGTCGTTCTGCCGGAGGTCTGCGAACGCCACGGCCGCGGCATGACCGAGCTTCGCCCGGCCATCGCCCGGTTCGAGGACTTCCGGCAGGACGGCCTGCTGGAGTGGGACGGCCGCACGCTGAAGGTCACCCCGCGCGGGCGCCTTCTGGTGCGCTCCATCTGCGCCCTCTTCGACGTCTATCTGGCGCCGGATGCGCAACGGCACGCCAAGGCCATCTGAGCCGCTGACATTTCACGCCCGGCGCCCTAGGCCTCCCCTGCGAAAGAGTTGGGGGAAACCATGAGCGTCTGCGTCCTGGGCGGCGTCAATCTGGACCATGTCGCCTCGGTGGCCGAACTCCCCCGCTGGGGCGAGACGGTGGCCAGCCACGCCCTGTCGCAGTTCCCGGGCGGCAAGGGGGCGAACCAGGCGGTGGCCGCCGCCCGGCTGGGCGCTCAGGTGCGCCTGCTAGGCGCGGTTGGCCAGGACGCGGCCGGCGACTTCATGCTGGACGTTCTGGAGGCGGCCGGCGTCCAGACCACCGGGATCTTGCGCGCCGGCGATCATCCGACGGGCCAAGCCTTCATCACCGTCGATGCCGCAGCGCGGAACATGATCGTGGTGGCTGCCGGGGCCAACGCCCTCTTCGGGCCGGAACTGGCCGGCGCGGCCGACCTCGGCGGCGCCGGCGTGATCCTGACCCAGTTCGAAGCGACGCTGCCGGCCATCGAGGCGGTCTTCACGCGCGACGATGCGAAGGGCGCGTTGAAAATCCTGAACACCGCGCCGGCGCTGGCGGAGGGCGCGCACCTCCTCGCGCTCGCCGACATCCTGATCCTGAACGAGAGCGAACTCGCCCGTTTCGCCGGCCTCAACGCCGACCCCGCCGACGCCGATCAGGCCATTGCGGCCGCCCGGCGGCTGGCGGCGCCGGACCAGACGGTGATCGCGACGCTCGGCGCGGCCGGGGCGGTGGCGGTGCGCGGCGACGAGGTCTTCCACGCGGCCGGGCTGAAGCAGCCCGCCGTCGACACCACCGGCGCCGGCGACTGCTTCTGCGGTGCGCTGGCCGCCGCCCTGGATGAAGGGGTGGACCTCGCTGGCGCCGTGCGGTTCGCCAACGCCGCCGCGGCCCTGTCGGTGACCCGGCCCGGCGCGGCGGCCTCGATGCCGACGCGGGCGGAGGTCGAGGGGCTTCTCGGGGCTTAAACGCCACTCCAGATGCGTCATGCTCGCCCTCGTGGCGAGCATCCCTGTCGATGGCGGGCGCGAGCGTCGCGAGGGATTCCCGGCACAAGGCCGGGAATGACGAGGGAAAAGGACAGGAGAGGTCCTAAGCCGCCTCGGCCTCGCCGCCGGCCGCCGCGCGGCGGTACTCCCGGGGCGTGACGCCGTAGGCGCTGCGGAAGGCGCGGCTGAAATGGGCTGAGCCGTTGAAGCCCCAGCGGAAGCAGATCTCCGAGATGGACAGCTGCGCGCAGGCGGGGCTGGCGAGATCGGCGCGGCACCGCTCCAGCCGCCGGGCGCGGACATAGCCGGTGAAGCTCTGGCCCTGGCTGGCGAACAGCTTCTGCAGGTAGCGGGGCGAAACGCCGTCCTCGTCGGCGACGCGGCGCAGGGTCAGGTCCGGTTCGGCCAGGAGGATTTCGATGGTCTGCCGCACCCGGCGCATCTGCACGGCGCGCGCGCCCTCGGCCCCGCCGCGGGCGGCGGCGTCGCCGTCCTGGGCCAGGCAGGCGACCAGGAATTCGGTGAGCGCCAGTTCGACGGGGCGAAGCTGGTCGCTGGTCAGCTCGTCCAGGGCCTCGGCCGTGGCGCGCAGCAGGCCGGAGAAGACGTGGTTCACCCCATCGCCCGCCGCCAGATGGCCGATGCGCAGGGCCGAGGGCGCCAGCAGGCGATGGTCCAGCGCCAGCCGGGGCGCTGTGATGAAGAGCAGCTTGAACCGCGTGGTCAGGCGCAAACCCGCCGTCTGGCCGGTGGGGCCATAGACGATGTCGCCGGCCGCGACGGGGATGTCGCGGACGCCGTCGGAGAGGATCGCCTCCCCCTCCAGCAGCACGGCCAGCCAGACGGCGGCCGGCTGGTCGGGATTGCGGCCGGAAATCTCCTGCGGCGTGGAGGCGACGACGGCGAACTCCACCCCCATGGGCGAGGTCAGGCTGGAGACCTGGGCGTGGAAGGCGCCCTCGGCCGGCAGGTCGCCGACAGGCAGGCGCAGGCGCTCCATGGCCTCGCGCCAGGCGGCCCGGCGTTCCGGCTTCAGATAGGCGTCGGTGGTGAACTGCCAGGCCTTCAACGCCCGCGGTCTCCTAGGTCGGGTCCTTGACGCTCCCCTTGGCCGGGAAGATGCCGCGCGGCATCCGCACATGGATGCCCTGGGTCCCATCCACCACCTGGGTGATGGCGAAGTCCGAGGCCACGCTCATCAGCGAATAGGCGTCGTTGCGGGACAGGCCCTGATGCTCGTTGAGCAGGTGGAGCATGTCCAACGAAGCGTTCTTCATGGCCTGGTTCAGGTCCGGGTCGAAGCCATGGACGATCCAGTAGTTGGGCGTCTCCAGCAAGGGCGACGGGAAGCTGAAATCCTTGCGCAGAATGATCTGCATCAAGACGTTCAGCGAGGCCTCGATCGCCGTGCCGGAGATTTCGCCGTCGCCCTGGCTGACATGGGGATCGCCGATCGAGAAGAGCGCGCCGTCCACCTGCACCGGATAGTACATCGTCGCGCCGGCCCCGATGCGCCAGTTGTCGATATTGCCGCCGTGCAGGCCGGGCGGGATGGTGCTGACGCGGCCCTTCACGTCGGGGGCGACGCCGGCGGTGCCCAGGTGCGGACGGACCGGCACGCGCACGCCCGGCAGGGCCGACTGACGGTCGCAGACGGGGCAGCTGGTGATCGTCCCCGGCGTCAGGTACTTGCCCGGAAAGTCGTAGGCGTAGAGGGCGCTGGCGGTGTTGGCGTTGGGGTCCAGCTCATAGATGGTCACCCGCTCCTTCTGGCCGAACTCCTCATAGAGATGGCCCCAGTTGGCGGCCAGGTTCGATCCGTAGTTGCAGCGCGGCGTCATCTTCAGATAGCGCACCTCCAGCATGTCGCCGGGCTCGGCCCCCTCGACATGGATGGGGCCGGTCATGATGTGGACGCCGGGATTGCGGTCGGCCTCCGGGATCTCGCGGAAGATGGCGGTGACCGCCTCGTCCATCATCAGCTCGGGATCGTCGCCCGCATGGTGGGTGATCGCCTCGGCCTGGACGAGGTCGCCGCTCCTGATCTTCAGGGAGGGGCCGCGGGCGGGATCGAAATAGCCCCAGTGCACCGTCTTCGGCGTCGCGTTCAGGGTGTGCAGGGCGGTCGGCAGGGTGTCGGCGCGGGTCTCGGCCGGTTCGCAGATGAAGGCCATCGGGTCCCCCTCAAGAAGGCTGGTCAGGCGGCCTGGGCGGCCGGCGCGCGGCTGTCGAGCATGAGGCTGGTCATGCTGAGCGAGCCATGTTCGATGTGGTCGGGGCCGAAGACCGCCCGGTCGCCGGGCAGGCGCGCGCCCAGCACATAGAGCAGCGGCCAGTAGTGATCCGGCGTCGGCACGGACTTGGCTGCGGCCTCGCCCATCGCCTCGAAGCCGACGACCTTGTCCGGCTCGTCATTGGCGATGGCGCTGCGGATCGCGTCGTTGAAGGCCTTGGCCCAGTCATAGGGCGCGCAGTTGCGGTCGCCCCAGTCCATGGCGGGCAGGTTGTGGACGATGTTGCCCGTGCCGACGATGAGGATGCCCTCATCGCGCAGGGGGCTGAGCTTGCGGCCCATCTCGTAGTGCCAGGCCGGCGGCTTGGTGGCGTCCATGGAAAGCTGGACGACCGGCACGTCAGCCTTGGGATAGGCCTTGGAGAGGACCGACCAGGTCCCGTGGTCGAGGCCCCAGTTCTGGTCCTGAACCACCGGCAGCGGGGCCAGCGCCTCTGCCACCCGTCGCGCCAGGGCCGGATCGCCGGGCGCGGGATACTGGACGTTGAACAGGGCTTGGGGGAACGAGGCGCCGAAGTCGTGAATCGTCTTTGGCCGGTCCATCGCCGTCACCCCGACGCCGCGGGTCAGCCAGTGGGCCGAGATGCAGAGGATGCCACGGGGCTTGCCGATGGACTCGCCCATGGCGCCCCAGGCGGCCGTAGCGGCGCTGGTCTCCAGGGCGATCATGCGGCTGCCGTGGCCGAAGAAGACCACCGGCAGACGTTGGGCCGCGCCGCTCATGCCGGCACCTGCTGCCCGGCGTCCGCGCGCATGGCCTTCCAGGTCTGCTGATAGCGCGGCGTGAGCCAACGGTTGAAGGCGATCTGGGCGCCTTCCTGCCAGGAGTAGCGGCCGCGGATGGCGAAGCGCGAGCGCAGGCCTGCCTGGACAAGACCGTCGACGTGCAGGTCCTGGCTGATGATGGCGCCGGCGGCGGCCATGTTCATCGCGAGCTTATGCTCGAAGGCCGGGTCCTCCATGGCGCCGGGCGCAAACAGCAGGCCGGTGTCCATCTCGTGGCTCTCGGGTCCGTCGGCGCGGACGATCAGGTAGATGACCATGTCGCTCGTCACCACCAGCGACAGGGTCGGCGGGATGTTGGCGAAGGTCATGCGGTTGCGCTCCACCTCCCCCAGGCCCGGGAAGACCGGCAGCAGCGCCCGCTGGGTGACATTGAAGCTGGCGTCGGGATGCAGGGTGCCGTTGAAGCGCAGGTAACCGGCCGAGCCTTCCGGCGGCTCGGGGAAGACGGACTGGGCGCTGGGCACGAAGTCGTGCAGCGGCCCCTGGTGCAGGCGGCTGGCGTGATAGCCGTCGTTGTTGTTCTCGAACATCACCTTCCAGTTCCAGGGGAACTTGGCGGCGGGGTCCGGGCGCGGGCCGACCGCATTGGCGAGGTCATAGCCCGCCAGCGCCTCGGCGATATCGGCCACGCGCGGCGCCAGGGGGGCGGCGTTCTCGTCGAAGTTCACGAACACGAAACCCAGCCAGACCTCCACCTTGAAGCGCGGCAGGGCGATCTTCGTCTTGTCGAAGCCGCAGGTCTGCTCCATGGCCGGCGCGTTCACCAGCTTGCCGTCCAGGCCGTAGGTCCAGTGGTGGTAGGGGCAGACGAAGCCGCGGGTGTTGCCGTGGCCCTCGGCCACCAGCATGGCCCGGTGCTGGCAGACCGAACTCATCGCCACCAGTTCGTTCTTGCGCGTGCGCGCCACCACGATGGGCTCGCCGATGACCGAGGTGGTGAAGTAGTCGCCCGGCTCGGCCACCCAGGACTCCCGGCCGACGCACAGCCATTCGTGGTTGAACACCGCCTCCTTCTCGAACTCGTAGAAGCCGGCGTCGACATAGCAGGCGGGTGGCAGGGTCTCGGCGGTCTCGAACCCCTCCATGGAGGTGGAAAGCCCGTCGAAAAAGGCGTCGGTGAGTATCGGCTTGGTCATGGCTTTGACCCCTCGGCTCTGCGGTCGGTCGAGGCCTTCACGCTATGGACGAGCGCAAGGGCGGTCTTGCTCATAGGCGCACGAGAACTTGGCCGGCTGGGGGACGAGCCTCCCCTTCGCCCGCTTTGCAGGCGCTGCTGGTCAGCCCTTGGTCAGGGCGCGTGCACGGCGCCTCGCACGGGGCAAGCAAACGTGCGCGGATGGACAAGACGGGGCGCGCAGCCAGCCCTAGGGTGGCGGCAGACCTTCGGGAGCCACGCCATGACCACAGCCGTTCAGATCAAGACGAGAGAGCTGAAGCCCGGCTTCGGCGCCGAGCTGCTCGATGTCGACCTCGCCACCGCCGATGCGGAGACCCTGGCGGGCGTGGTCGACGCCTTCCACCGGCACGGCGCCATCGTGCTCCGCGACCAGACGCTCGATCCCGGCCAGCTCACTGCCTTCGTGGCCAATTTCGGTCCGCCGGAGGACCACACCCAGACGCGCTTCACCCTGCCCGGCTATCCGAAGGTGTTCGTGCTCTCCAACCGCGTGGTCGACGGCAAGCCCATCGGCGCCCACAACGACGGCGTGGGCTGGCACACCGACTATTCCTACAAGCCCGAGCCGGTCATGTGCACCATGCTCTACGCAGTCGAGGTGCCGGAGGAAGGCTCTGACACCCTGATCGCCGACGGCTGCGCGGCCTGGAACGCGCTGTCGCCCGAGCAGCAGGCCAAGCTCGAGGGCCTGAAGCTGCACCACAGCTACCAGTACTTCATGGCCACGCGCGAATTCGGCCGTCAGGAGCTGTCGGACGAGATGAAGGCGGCCAATCCCGATGTGGAGCACCCGCTCATCCGCACCCACCCCGCCGACGGGCGCAAGGCGCTGTGGCCGTCCACCGGCACGGTCACCCACGTGGTCGGCATGGACAAAGGCGAGGCGGAAAAGGCCGAGGGGCTGAAGCTGGTGGACGAGCTGGTGGAGTTCCTGACCCAGGACCAGTTCGTCTACCGCCATAAGTGGCGGGTGGGCGACGTGCTCATGTGGGACAACCGCTGCACCCTGCACACCGGCACCCTCTACGACGACACCAAGTACTTCCGGACCATGCACCGCCTGTGGGCCAAGGGCGACGCGCCCTACTGACATGTCGCGCTCCGGGGTCTTCACCGGCGCCTGCGGCGGCCTGGGCCGCGCGCTCGCGCATGCCGCGCGGGTGGCCGGCGACGGCGCCGCCGGCACGGGCCGCAAGGCGGCCGACGCCGGCGCCTTCGAGGGTCTGTCGCCGAACGCGCACGCCTTTCTGGCCGATGTCACAGACGAGGCCGCCGTACAGGCCGCCGTCGCGGGCGCCGAGGCGCTGGCCGGCGGGATCGACATCCTGGTCAACAACGCCGGCTACGGCCTGACCGGGGCCATCGAGGAGGTCAGCCTCGAAGAAGCCCGCGCCCAGTTCGAGGCCAATGTCTTCGGTCCCCTGGCCGTCCTGCGCGCCGCCCTGCCAGGGATGCGCGCGCGGCGATCGGGCCACGTGATCAACATCACCTCGGTCAGCGGCCTGGCCGCCTGGGCCGGCACGGGGATTTACTGCGCCAGCAAGTTCGCCCTGGAAGGCATCGGCGAGACCCTGGCGCAGGAGCTGGAGCCCCTGGGGATCAAGGTGACTAATGTGGCGCCCGGCGGGCGGCGCACGGCCTATGCCGGCGCCTCGCTCACCCGCGCCGGCCAGGTTATCGAGGACTATGCCGAGACCGCCCATTTGGCGCCTCGCCTGCTCGCCGAACACGCCGGCCAGGAAAGTGGCGACCCGGCCCGCGCGGCCGCCGCCATCCTGAAGATCGCGGGCGCCGAAAACGCCCCCCTGCGCCTGCTGCTGGGCCAAGACGCCCTGCACTACGCCATGCGCAAGATGGGCCAGATGACCACCGAAATCGGCGACTGGGCCGGCCTCTCCACCAGCATCGCCTTCCAGGAAACTGACGGCTAACCCCTTGACCGTCAGCCCCTCCCCGCCGCGGCCGTTCCAGGCTGCGGCGGGGGGTTCGAGGTTGCCGCAAAACACCCGCCGACTTACAGCATAGGGGCTCAAGGGGGGCATCTATGGAGTCGGAATCGGCCATTCCAGTGTCAGACACTGAGATCGACGAGATCGAACTGCGCATAGACGGCGCATTTAATAAGGCGTCTCTGCCCACGGAAAGCCGCTACTCCAGCCGACGCGCCGTTCTCACCGCAACGGAAGACCAGCTCCGGTTGATGCTGCTGAGAACAGCTGAGGCCACGAAAGATTCCACAAGCCGCCGGGGCGATATGTGGAATTTAGTGCAAATGCTCGATAGAACGAAGTACTCCCTGAAAGCCGCCCTTAGTCTCATTGACAGCCGAATTCCAGAACGCAACGCAGGGGCGAGATCAACGGATTTTTCTACGTCCTATACAAGAGCGGCAGAGTTTGTATTTCGCCACTGCGATGCTTATGCGACTGCAGTCCGCGTCATGTCGCCGCTGCGGGCGGGCATTCGGGATCTCATGCGAACCCACGACGGAAATCTATTTATCCAGATTAGTGATACCGACAGGACCTATCCCGCCCTGGAAGGACTCATCAATGCTGACGACAGGGAATTTAGCGCGATCCCCGTGTTGGTGGCGCTGTTTCGCGGAATAGAACATTTTGACCGTGAAACCGGTCACAAAGTAATTTGGTCACCAGAAGTCCGCAGTATTGTAAATAATACTGAGCGCCGAAAACATCGAATAAAATACTCTTTCGTGATTCAACGCGCCCGGTGGCTGCTCGATTATTTTCAAATTCAAACTACCGACCTACCTAACGGCTGGGTTTTTCCTTGGGCTACAGCCGAGGAAGCTGAGGCCGTCTTTAACGCCCTTCAGGTGCGGGCCTTCTACCACCTCATTGCGATACATTTTGGTGCTGCGCGCTGGAAGATAAGCGGCATGGGCGTAGCGCAAATCTGTCTTGAAACTACGCCGGAGAAGCTTTCGAAGGAAATTTCACAACTGGTTGGCCTGCCGGTTGGAAAGGTGCGCTCGCTTCTCAAAGTCCTAATTTATGGATCGGGGGTGAACAGCCCTGATCCTGCATTGCAGCCCCTTATCCCGGTCAACGCCGAGTCCATCCTACTGCCACCATTCTTGATCCTTTCGTCGGCTTGGGCCCGCAACCTCCTCGCCCTTCACGCGCGCCTGGATCCCGCTTCATTCGACGCCCAGAGCCATCAATTCGAAGCCACCATGGTCCAGCGTCTTGCGGGTGTGGTCCCAGCCAAGCTTATGCCTAAGCCAAACCTTAGGCTATTGACCCGTCCGAAGCGCGAGGAAGTTGACCTGGTGCTGGTGGACAGCAAGGTGAACCTTATACTTCTTTGCGAACTCCGGTGGATGCTACACCCCGGTGAGATACGAGAAGTTCTTCAGCGACAAAAGGTGTGCGCCGACAAGGCTGAACAGGTGCGGCGCAAGCGCGACAGTGCACGTGAAAATTTAGGCGCAATTGCTACACAACTAAAACTCGATCCGGCCTTACCGTGGCGCGTCGAGGGGATTGTGGTAATTGATAATTACGGGGGCGTTCCATCCGCTTGGCCGAAAGAAATACCTATCGTACCACGCAAGGTATTTGAAAAGTCTCTGGATATAGCACCAGACCTCGATCGCCTGCACGCCACCTTCACCACCACCGAGTGGCTGCCTCGAAACGGAACCGATTTCTTACTCGAATATCAGGATGTTGATCTGGGAGGAGTTTCCATAAGATTACCGATGTTTCGGGTGGCCGATACTCCATACATGAGCGTATCAGTTTCCAAATACATCGGAGAAGCTTGCCAGAAATCTGCCGATTCACTGCGTAGCGCGCCTTGGTAGCGATAACTTGTGAGTTGCACTCCTGCCTCGAAGACGCTTATTGAGCAGCCCCCCTCAAACCGGCTTATCCCCCGCCACCGTGACCCGGAAGCCTGAGCGCGTGTCGGGGAAGTAGTCCCAGATGGCCTGGTGCCAGGTGCAGCGGTTGTCCCAGAAGGCGACCGAGTTGGGGCGCCAGCGGAAGCGGACCTGGTAGTTCGGGTTCATGCAGTGGACGTAGAGGAATTTGAGGATGGCCTCGCTCTCGTCGTCCGGCAGGCCCACGATGTGGGTGGTGTAGGAGGGATTCACGAAGACCAGCTTCTTGCCCGTCACCGGATGGGTGCGGATCACCGGGTGGGGCGACCGGTTGTACTTCCGGTCCAGGTCCGGGAAGAGGCGCTGATAGACGGGGTTGGCGTCGTGGACGGCCTCCAGCCCCTCAAGATAGACCTTCATCCTCTCCGACAGGCTGTCATAGGCCTCGTACATGGAGGCGAAGACCGTGTCGCCGCCGCTGTCGGGCACGACCGGCATGTAGAGGATGGAGCCCAGCGGCGGCTCCGGATCGCAGGTCAGGTCCGAGTGCCAGTTCTCGCCGGCCACGAACTTGGAGTCGGCGTCGGCATGTATGGCGACGATCTCCGGATGGCCCTCGATGCCGGGAATGGCCGAGTGGATGGCCAGTTCGCCGAACAGGCGGCCAAAGGCCTTGTGGGCGTCGTGGTCCATCTCCTGGTCGCGGAAGAAGAGGACCTGGTGCTGGGCCAGCGCCTCGCGCAGCTCGGCGGTCTGGCGGTTGGACAGCGGCTTGCCCAGGTCGATACCGAACACCTCGGCGCCGATGCGCCGGGTCACGGGCTTCACGTCGAGGACTTCGTATCCCATGGCTTGTCGTCCTATTGGCCGAGGAAGCGGCCCTGGCAGTAGATCAGCGGCTCGCCGGGCTGGCTGCGGATGGCGAGGCCCCGCCCGATGAGGATGTCGTGGTCGCCGGCGCCGTGCAGGGAGTGGAGCCGGCAGTCGATATTGGCGAGCGCGCCCGGAATATGCGGCGCGCCGACGCCGCCCGGCTCGCATTCCAGATCCTGAAAGCGGTCGACGGCGCCGGGACCGGCGAAGGTCTTGGCCAGATCCCCCTGCCCGGCGGCCAGGATGTTGATGCAGAAGGTCCCCGCCTTGCGCACCGCCACCCGGGTGCGGCTCTTGTGATCCAGGCACACGAGCAGCAGCGGCGGGTGCAGGGAGACCGAGGAGAAGGCGCTGACCGTCGTGCCGACCGGGCGGCCCTCGTCCAGGGTGGTGACGATGACCACGCCGCTGGCGAAGGCGCCCATGGCCTGCTTCCAGTCGTCGGGCTCGAAGCCGCCCGCCACCTCGACGTCGCCGAAAACGAGGGGTTCGCCCATCAGTCGTTTCCGAACGGGTTGTCGCCATAGACCGGCGCGCGGTGGGCCTTGGCGGCGACATTGTCGGCCTTGCCGCAGATGGCGAGCGCGGTGAGCGCATAGACGAGCGCGCTGTCGGTCAGGTCCTTCGGGCTGGGGCGCCAGCGCTTGAAGCCGGTGGTGATGGCGGGAATGCGTTGCATGTTGAAGACGTTATGGTCCCGCCACATGCTTGAATAGACCGGCGCGGCCCGCTGCACCGGATGACCCAGCGACAGACGGGTGGCCGCGTCCACCGCGCCGACCAGGGGCGCGACCTCGGCGGCGTCGGCCTCGAAGCCGTGGCGCACGACGACGGGCTCGATGTCCACCTCACCCAGGCCGGCGGCGCGGACCATGCGTTCGAGGGAATGCTGGATGTCGGCGATCCGCTGCCGCGGGTTCAGGCCCACCTCCATGTAGAGGTTCACCAGTTCCGTCCCCGCCCCGAAGGCGTAGGGGATTCCGCCGCGGACCGAAGCGATCTGGGCCTTGGGCAGGGCGACGCCGCCGGCGCTTTCATAGGCGCTCTCCGCCTCGTACTTGCGGCTCCACTCGTGGATGGCGTCGGTGAGCGCGCCCAGGCGGTAGATCGGGTTGGGGTGGTCGCCCGACTTCTCCGGCTGGGTCAGCAGGGGTGTGAAGACCCCTTCCCCCCACAGCCGAATGCGGAAGACCGCGTAGCCGCAGCCGACCCAGGTCAGGCCGTAGTCGCACCCCTCGGCGGCGATGGCGTAGTCGGGCGCGACGCCGCCGTGATGGAACAGGTAGTGGGCGCCGATGTCCTTGCCCATGTAGTCGACGCCGCGATGCTCCTCGATGGGCTCGGGGCCGATCTCACCCGGACAGGCGGTGAGATAGAGCTTGCCGGCCAGGTCATAGCCCGCCGTCTTCAGCGCCTTGGCGGCGATGAGGAAGCAGGTCATGGGCCCGCGGTCGTTGGCGATGGGGTAGCCGTAGAGGACGCCGTCCTCCAGCCAGCACTTCTCCCACTCCGGATTGGCCAGGGTCTCGGCGCGATACTTGTAGACGTCGAGATCGGGGTTCCAGGTCGGCGCCTCGGTGTCGAGGTGGGCGGTGAAGAGCAGGTTCTTGCCCTCGCCCGAGCCGCCATAGGTTCCGATGATGTTGTTCCGCTGCGGCGTCGCACCGACCTTGCGCGGATTGAAGCCTTCCTTCGCCATCCAGTCATGGACGAAGTTTCCGGCCTCGAACTCGTGGCCGGCGGGGCTGGGAATGTTGCCCAGCGCCAGGGCCAGCTCGACGGCCTCGGCCTCGTCGATGGCCGCGGCGATCGCCTTGCGGTCCTCGTCCGAGACGGCGAAGGGGGCCTGCGCCCCGGGCAGTTGGAATCCGTCGGCCATTACGCGGCCTCCTCCCAGGCGGCGACCACCTGGTCGGTCTCGACCAGGATGGCGCAGTTGAGCTCGAGCGACTTCAAAGCCGCCTCGTGGACGTCGGGCTCGTAGGCGGCGCAGGCGTCGCGGGCCACGAACACATGGTAGTCGAGGTGAAAGGCGTCGCGGGCCGTGCAGTCCACGCAGCATTCGGTGGTCAGGCCGGCCATGACGAGGGTGTCGACCCTCAGGTCCTTCAGCACCGTGTCCAGATCGGCCTGGTGGAAGCCGCTGTAGCGCGCCTTTTCCACCACCGGTTCGCCCGGCAGCGGCAGGGGGCCGTAGCATTCGGCCCCGCGGGTGCCCGCGCGGCAGAGGCCGGAGTCGCTGTCCGCATCCCCGCCGCGGCGGCGCATCCGCTCGCGCCAGGCCGCGGAGTCGGTCTCCTTGCGGGTGACCAGGGTGACGAAGACCACCGGCACCCCGGAGCGCCGCGCCGAAGCCGCCAGGGCCTCGGCCCTGGCGAGCGCCGGCGGCACGCTCGAAAGGTCCACGCCCCACTGGCCGATCTGGCCGTCGGGGGCGGCGAAGTCGACCTGCATGTCGATGATGACGAGGGCCGTGCGGCCGGGCGCGATCCAGGCCTTCAGGCCGTCGCGCACGCCGACCTCGGCTTCGGCCGCGGCGCTCATGCGAAGGCCGAGCGCAGGCCGGGCAGGATCTCCGCGCCGAACATCTTCAGCCCTTCCACATAGTCGGGGAAGATCAGCATCAGGCCGTCGAGCTGGGCGAACTCCACATACTCCTGCACCTGCTCGGCGCAGGTGGCCGGCGAGCCCACGGCGGTGTGGGTCATGAAGGCGCCCTGCTGCTGAGCCACCACGTCCAGCTTGTCGGCCGGCACGCCCCAGCTGCGCAGCATCTCCAGGATGGCGCCCATGTCGGTCCCGGTCTTGTAGTGCTCGACCAGGGCCTCGGCCTTGGCGTCGGTCTCGCCGTGGACGATGGTGCACATGGCGTAGGTCTTGATCGACTTGCCGAGTTCGGCGGCGACCTTCTTGGCGCGCAGGGAGTTGTCGCGCCGCTCCTCGGGCGTGCGGCCGCCGATGAAGCAGATGTCGGCCTCGCGCACCGAGAACTGGAAGCCGCGGTCGGACTGGCCGGCGCAGATCAGCTCGGGGCGGGGACGCGAGATCGGCTTCGGGTTCGACTGGGCGTCCTTCATGGTGAAGAAGCGGCCCTCGTGATCGACGCTCTCCTCCTTCCAGAGGCGCTTGACGACCGCCGTCCATTCCTCGGTCAGCGCGTAGCGGGCGTCGTGGTCGAGGCTGTCGTCCCACATGCCCATCTGGTCGAATTCGGCGCGATAGGCGCCGGCGACGATGTTGAGGCCCGCGCGCCCGCCGCTGATGTGGTCCAGGGTGGTGATCATCTTGGCCGTGACCGCCGGGTTCTGCAGCAGCGGGTGGACAGTGGCCCAGATCTTCACGTTCCGGGTGGCCTCGGCGATGCCGGCCATCATGGTCACGGACTCGAGCGAATGACCCCAATGGTTGGTCTCGCCGCCGAAGCCGCGCCACTTGCCCATGGACATGACGAAGTCCATGCCCACCTCGTCGGCGGTGATCGCCGCCGCGCGGTTCTGAGCCCACAGGTCGTCTAGCGGCGGCGAGGTCTTGGAGATGATCCAACCGCCGTTGGCCACCGGCAGGAAGACGCCGAATTCCTTGTTGGGAGAAGGCTTCTGATACATGGCGCGCGCCTCTAGACTGGATCGTTGATCAGGCCGGCCGGCGCCGTCAGGCCCTCGCCTTCCCGCTTCATCTGCGGCGGGCGCATGAAGAGCGAGGCGACGAAGACGCCGGCGGCCACGAGGCCGAAGAGCTGGAAGGTGGGCGAGAAGCTGCCCAACATGTCGCGCAGCGAGCCGCCGATCAGGGGCCCAAGCGCGGAGACCGCTCCGACCAGGCAGACGGTGGAGAAGATCTCCAGATTGTTCTGCCGGCCGTAATAGTTGAGCAGGAGGATCGTGACGGCGAGCGCGGTCAGGCCGAACCCGATGCCAGTGCCGATGGCGTAGACGATCATCAGCACGTAGCTGTCGGCGACGCTGAGGGCCAGGGAGCCGACCCCGAGCGAGCCGACCGCGAAGATCAGCAGCCATTTGGGATCGATCCGGTCGCCGATGAAGCCGCCGCCCAGCCGCGCCACCGTCGACATCAGCCCTTCGAGGCTGAGCATGCCGGCGGCGACTCCGGCGGCGACGCCGCGTTCGGAGAGGTGGGCGACCGAAAGGCTCGAGACCGTGACGCCGGACAGCAGGTGGACGAAATAGGCCGCCACCAGGATGTAGAACTGGACCGTGCCCATGGCCTGTTTCAGCGTCCAGTCCTGGACCGTGCGGTAGACGGCCAGCGGCGCGGTCTGAGGCGCGGCGGCGGCGGCCTCCGCCTCGGCCTTGACCGCGGCGTCGATCTTCTCCGAGGAGGCCCGCAGCCAGGCGCTGCCCGGGATCAGCAGGGAGCAGAGGATGCCGATGGCGAGCGCGGCGACCGCCTGCAGCGCCCAGAAGGGCCGCCATTCGCCGCCGGTCAGCTCCATGACGCCGAGCGCCATCATCGGGCCGGCCACGCCGCCCAGGCCGCCGAGGGTGAAGTAGAGGCCGAAGGCCATGGCCCGCTTCTGGAACACCGCCGCCAGCACGTGGGTGCCCGGGATCAGGGCCATCAGCTGGTAGGCGACGCCGCAGAGGGCCGTGCCCAGGAAGTAGATCCAGACGTTGGGCGTGGCGTAGAGGCAGAGGAAGCCCGCCGCCATCACCGCCGTGCCGAGCAGCAGGGCTGCGCGGACGCCGAACTTGCGGATCACGATGGGCGGAAACCAGGCCGAGCCGCCGCAGCAGGCGCCCAGCAGGGTGAAGCCGAGCCCGGCCTGGGCCCAGCTCCATTTCTGGTCGGCGACCATGGCCGGCAGCACGACGCCGAGAGACGAGAAGGTCGCCCCTGAGATCAGGAACAGGAGCAAGCTGAACACGCCCAGGAGGATCCAGGGACGCAGAGATTCCAGTCGGGGCATGTCATGCCTCCTCGAAACTCAAACGGGCGGTCCGCCGGCCGGGACCCGGCCGGCGGACGCGCAGATCAGAACGACCGCTTCAGGGTCACCCGCCACTCGCGTCCCTTGCCGGGCAGGGCCGCGAGGTTGGCGTAGGAGTCCGCAGCGGGCGTGAAGTACAGCTCGTCGAAGACGTTATCGACGTTGAGCGAAGCCTGGAACGGACCGCGCTGGTAGAAGGCCGACAGGCTGGCCGTCGTGTAGGACGGATAGGTGATCGGGTTCTCCACCGTCTGCGAGGTCTCGCTCACATAGGTGGCGCCGAAGGTTCCGCCCACCTGCCCCCAGGCGTATTCGTCGCTGGTGTAGCTGCCATAGAGGCTGAGCACCGTCTCCGGGATCAGGGTGTAGTCGTAGTCCCCGCCCCTGCCCGGCAGGCTGGAGAAGGCCCAGACCACATAGGTGCCGCCGAAGGCGTTCACCGGGTCGACGCCGGTCACATAGTAGGGAATGTAGGCGAAGCTGGCGTCCGGCCCCTTGATGGTCGTGCTCTGGTTGTTGCCGGCGAAGGTGAAGCTGAGGTTCTCGGTGGCGAGATAGCGCACCTCCATCTCCACGCCCTTGGACCGGCTGCCGCGCACCGTCGGGTTCGGGCCGCCGGTGAGCTGGGTGCGGTTCTGGCGATAGGCCGCGATGGAGCCCACCAGCGTGCCCTGCAGCAGCTGGAACTTCACGCCGGCCTCGGCGAGGTCGGAGTCCGACAGCCAGGACTGGTTGGCGATCAGCGAGGGCGCGATGTCGCCCGCCTGGCTCATCTCCAGGGCCGCGGCCTCGGCATAGGTGATGTAGGGCATCAGGCCGAAGTCGAACTGGTAGGAGAGCGAAGCGGTGTAGGTGCCCTTGCCCTTGCCATCCTTCTGCTCGCCCGCGGGCTGGTAGCTGACCAGGCCGGTGTCTTCGGACTCCACCTTGTAGTCGTCGTACCGGCCGCCGATCATCAGGTTCAGCCGCTCGCCGAAGTAGATGTCGGAGGTGAAGAAGACGCCCGCCTGGCTCCAGGTCGACGCGTTGTCGTTCTCCCACTGCAGGCCGTAGGCCTCCGGCGAGTAGGGATCGTCGATGATGTCGTTGGGTGTCGCGCCGAAAGCGATGTCGCGGCGGTCGAGCGCGATCAGGCCGGAGTTGTAGCTCTCCTTCCGATTGCCGTCGAACTTGCGATAAGAGGCCCCGACGAAGGACTGCGACGTCACGAAGGACAGGTCGTAGTCGAAGTTGTAGGTCACCCGCGCCTCGCCGACCCAGGAGTCGAAATAGGCCGGATAGCCGTAGGACACGAACCGCTTGTTCTTCAGGTCGTCGTAGAACAGCTGGAACTTCAGCGCCGAGCCGTTGTCGAAGTCCTTGACCAGGTCGTAATAGGCCGTGCGGGTCCAGGTGTTCGAGAAGTCCGCATCGCTGATGTAGACGGTGCGCGGATCCAGCTTGGTCGTGCCCACCCCCACATCGAGGGTGTGGTTGGCGTCGGACTGCGGAAAGCCGTAATAGGCGAGATAGAGCGCCGAATTGTACGGATAGAAGCCGATCTCGTTGGGGGTCAGCTTGCCGTCGCCATTGGCGTCGGTCAGCGTCGTGTCCCGGCCGGTGATATAGGTCTGGTTGTCGATCAGTTCCTGGGTCAGGCGGTTCCAACCCGGCGTCTGGACGTCGCCGTCGGAGTGGTAGGCCATGGCGCCGAAGGCGGTGCTCCAGCCGTTGCCCAGCTCGAAGTCGAAGGAGGCTTCGATGATCTCCTTCCGGGGCGTGATCCCGCGATAAAAGCTCTCGGAATTCTCCGCCTCGGCGAAGAGGTGGAAGCCGCCCTCGGTCCCGCCGAAGTTCAGCGGGATGCTGATCTGACCATTGGCCAGCTTCTTCTGATAGGAGCCGACCGTCAGCGAGACGTCGCCGCCGATCTCGGAGATGTACTCGCCCTCCATCTTCCCGGACTTGGGAATGAAGTTGAGCATGCCGCCGACCTTGCCCGCGCCGTAGATGGGCGTCGGTGGGCCGCGGACGATCTCGATCTGGGCCGCGTCGGCGATCGGCGTCGAATAGGTGCCGCGGTTCTCGATCCGCTTGAAGCCGCGGAAGTAGTTCTCCGCCAGGGTGCCGCGGATGTTGAGCGCGCCGGGCACGCCGTAGAAACTGGCCGTATAGGTGCCGGGCGAGACCGCCGTCAGGTCGTCGATTGACTGGATGCCGTACCGCTCCAGGGTGACGTCGCTCGCGAAGCTCGCCGAACGCGGCGTCTCGATGAGCGCCTTGTCCAGGCCGAACACGCTGTCGCTGGGGTCCTTTTCCAGGAGGCCCGTCTTGTCGCGGGCCGTCACCACCACTTCGTCGACCAGATCGGCCTGGGCCCAGGCGGACCCGGGGTTTGCAATCAGTGCGGACAGGGAGGCGCCCGCCACCAGCAGAAGTCTCTTTGACATTTCGCCCTCATCCGAGAGCGCGGACCCTCCGCCGGGTGGCGGTTATCCCCGCGTCCGCGCTGCTCTTGACGACAAGCTCGCGCGCCGCGGCGCTCAGGTCAAAAATGTCACGTGAAATGTCAGACGGAATTTCAGAGGCGCCCGCCGGACGCTCAATTTCGCTCCCGCGGCGCCCGCGGCGGGGTCAGCCCCCGTCCGCGGCTCAACCGGAGGGCGGTCAGCCCGGCCCGGCGCTCGCCGAAGACGCGTCCTCTTCCCCGAAGCCGGTCAGAGAGCGCCGCACGGTCTGAGGCATCGAGCCGAGGACCAGGATCATCGCCGCGCGCGCCCCCTCGGCGTCCCGGGCGGCGATGCGCTGGGCGATGGCCCGGTGATGGCAGATGTCGGCCAGCCGCTCCTCCTCCGTGGTCGCGCCCATGGAGTAGACCCAGAAGCGGGCGGCCTTGTGCTGCAGGGGGATCAGGATGCGGGCGAGCGCGGCGTTGCGGCTGGCCCGGGCGATCAGGGCGTGGAAGCGCTGGTCCATGGCCACCAGGGCGCGGCGGTCGTAGTCGCGGGTGGCCCGTTCGGCGTCGTCGAAGGCGACGAGGATCTGGGCGATCTCGTCCTCGCTGGCGTTGCGGGCGGCCATGGCCGCGCAATGCGGTTCGATCAGGGCGCGGGCCTCGTAGCCTTCGCGAAGGTCGACCAGGTCGAGCGGCGAAACGGTCGTCCCCGCCCGCGAGCGGCGCACCACCATGCCTTCCAGCGCCAGCCGGCCAAGCGCGTCGCGCACCCCGGCCAGGCCGGTGTTGTAGCGGCGGGTCAATGCCTGCTCGTCGAGCCGCGCGCCCGGCGCCAGATGGCCCAGGATGATGACCAGCAGGATCTGTTCGTACGCGCGCGACTTCAGCAGCTACGGCGACCATTAGCCCGTTGCGGCGATGATGCCCTCGCCCTGGCTGTCCCTGGCGGCTGCGACCGTGTTCAAGCTGACACTCCGTCCCACTCTTCTTCCTTCCTCCGGACGCCCGGCTCTTCCGGCCGGGTCATCCCAAGTGATTAGTCTGAAATGTCAGGACCGGCCAGCGCCGCGGTGCGGCGGCTTCGGCGGCCTGGCGTCAGAGGATCTGGCAGGCCTCGTCGAAGGCCAGCCTCGGATTGCGCGGATAGACGCCCTCGGGCTTGCCATGGCCCAGGGCGACCAGGAAGTTCGACCGCCAGCTGGTGCCGGCGAAGAAGGCCTCGTCGAGGCCGGCGTTGTCGAAGCCCGACATGGGCCCGCAGTCGAGCCCGAGCGCCCGGGCGGCCATGATCAGATAGGCGCCCTGGAGGCTGGAGTTGCGCAGCGCGGTCTCGAAGCGGACCTGCGGATCGGCGAACCAGTCCTTGGCCTTCGGATCGTGGGGGAAGAGATAGGGCAGCTTCTCCGCGAAGTTCAGGTCGTAGGCGACGATCACGCAGACCGGCGCGGCCATGGTCTTGGCCCGGTTGCCGCGCGACAGGTGCGGCGAGAGCTTCTCCTTGGCCTCGGGCGAACGGAGGAAGACGAAGCGTCCCGGACCGCAGTTGCCCGAGGTCGGACCCCATTTCAGCAGCTCGTAGAGCTCATGCAGGGTCGCCTCGGCGATCGGGGCGTCGGACCACACATTGTGCGTGCGCGCCTGGCGAAAGAGCTGGTCGAGCGTACGGTCGGCGAGGTCCTGCACGTGAACTCCTGGATACGATGAACGGCGATGCGCGCCAGCGTGGCGGGACCGGCGCCGGTTTGACCAGTCCTTTTGCACATTTTCAGTAAAATTTCAGACTTCCGCCCAGGCGATGATCTTTGCGCCGGCAGGCAAGCCCCCGGGCGCGGACAGGCAAGAAGCCGGAGGCCGGCCGCCCCTAGGGTCACGACGGCCGCGCAGGCGGCCTGTGAACCAAGAGGAGCTTCCGTGGCCTATCCGAACACCCTGATCTTCGTCGACCTGTCCGCCGACGATCCGGCCGCCGCCGGACGATTCTACGCCGAGGTTTTCGGCTGGCGCGACGATCCCCGGCCCGAGGGGCTCTACCATCGCCTGGTGCCCGGCGGTCAGTTCCGCAATCCCG
>CAYQPL010000010.1:27689-35150 GCA_964419395.1 uncultured Phenylobacterium sp.
CCGACAGCGAGATCGGCAATCTTCACATCGGCATCCACAAGGCCGCCAACGCCCGGCCCCATCCCGATCCCGCCGGCGTCGAGCCGCGCGCGGTCGCCGAGGGCCGCAAGCCCAGGGTCTGGATCCTGATCAGCGACGACGATACGCCCGAGCGCATCCTTGCGGCCGCCGAGGCGCGTGGCGCGACCCTGCTCTGGAAGGACCACTACTGGGCCGAGTTCAACGGCTGCAACCACGCCTTCCGCGACCCCTGGGGCAATGAGATCGTCCTGTGGGGCAAGGCAGGGCCGCAGCCCGTGATCCCGGACCACTACACGCGCGAATAGGCCGGGCCCCCGGCCGGGGCGGCGCTCAGTCGCCGCCCCGCTTGCCGAGCATCTTCAGCCCGCCGGTGGCCACGAAGCCGATGAGGCAGGCCACCACGAGAAAGCCGGCGATGAAGCGTACGGCCTCGACCAGGAAGCCGACGACCGCCGCGGCGATCATCACCAGCAGGAATATTCCGGCCCATTTGAGCATGCCACGCCTCCAAGCTTGAGCTTGGCAAACGCCGCCGGCCGCGGGGCGTTCCGCGCGGTCAGTTGCGGGTCTGGCTCCAGGCGACGAACTCCGGCCCGTCGATCAGGCCGTCGCCGTCCGTGTCGGCCTTGTCGAACTGCGCCGCCGGCAGCCTGTAGGCGTTCCACTCCTCGCGGCTGATGCGGTCATCGCGATCGGTGTCGGCGGGGTGGATGAAGCGGCCCTCGGCGGCGGTCGCCGATCCGGCGGCGCAGAGGCCGGCGAGCGCGAGCGCGGTCAGGGCGAGGCGGCGAGGCATGGGCGAGTCTCCTGCGGTTCAACAGCCTGACGTCCTGCTCCCACGCGTCCATGGCGGAATTGGGTCTGAGCTTGACCCTAGTGGATCGTCGGGCCCGGCGGCCGGCTGTTGCGGGGCAGCGCCGCGACGTCCGGGGCGGGCGCGGCGTCCGACAGCCTCACCGGCAGATCGAGCCCTTCGTGGGCGAAGACCATGTTCACCGCCCGCGCGAAGACGACCACGGGCTCGGGCTGATGGATCAGCGGCGTCAGCAGGGCGCGGGCGGTCTGCATGTCGATGCGGCTGATCCCGCACGCCACGACCAGGCGCTGCTCATCCAGGGAATAGCCGGCGCAACCGCCACACCGGAAGTCCAGCGGCCGGCGGGTCTGCTTCTCCAGGCTCTCCATCATCGCCACGAAGAGGGCCGCGGCCCGATCGCTGGCGCGGGCGGCGATCAGGCCGCGCACCGGGCCCTGGGGCTCCTGCCCCGCCAGCCGCAGGCTCGCCCAGTAGCGGCAGCCGGCCAGCACGAGCTGCTCCCCCGACGTCAGCCCGCCAGGGCCCTGCTCCTGCGGAAATGCGGTCCACGCCTCGACGCCGGCCATGGCGACTCTCCAATTGCGAATAGTTCTCAATATCGATACTGCCGCCTGGCGGGGGCGTCAATGCGGCGGCATGCGACCCATTCTGCGGCGGGGCGTTTCTGAGCTAATGTGAAGCTGACTTCCGAGGATCTCGCCCGCATGTTCACCACCCGCCGCGCCCCCGGCCCCCAGGTCAAGTACGCCCGCCGCCAGGCCGGAACGGCGCAGGCGGCGCTGCTGGCCGCCTGTTCGTACAATGCGGACCTGGGCCGCCAGCAGGTCCTGCTCGTCGATCCCGCCGCCCTCTCGCAGCAGGGGGCCTAGGCCTGGGCGCAGATGAAGCAGACGGAAAAGGTCTCGAGCGACGCGGCCGCAAACGCCCGGGTCCGGCGGGTCGGTGGGCAGATCGTGCAGGCCGCCGGCCTGGGCGGACAGTCCTGGGAGTATGCGGTCTTCCAGGACGACGCCGTGAACGCCTTCGTCCTGCCCGGCGGCAAGGTCGGGGTGACGACCGGCATGATGAAGTTCGTGGCCAATGACGACGAGCTGGCCGCCGTGCTCGGCCACGAGGTGGCCCACGTGATCGCCAACCACGCCGCCGAACGCTATTCCCAGACGGCGCTCGCCCAGGTCGGCGCAGGCCTGGTGGGCGCGGCCACGCAGAACGCCGAGGGCGGACTGACCCAGGCGCTCGGCCGCTACGCTGGCCCGGCCCTGCAGGTGGCCGTGCTGATGCCCTATTCGCGCCAGCACGAGCTGGAGGCCGACCGGCTGGGCCTGGAGCTGATGGTGCGGGCCGGATTCAGCGCCCGGCGCGGGGTGGACCTGTGGCGGCGGATGGCCGCGCGGGCCGGCGGCGCCAGTGGCCCGGCCATCCTGTCGACCCACCCCTCGGACGCCGCGCGCGTCCAGCAGCTGGACGCCTACATCGCCGCGCGCGGCTATTCCTGAGGCGGATCAGACCTCGGCCGAACCGCCGTCGCAGGGGATGGTCGCCCCCGTCGTATAGGCCGAGGCGCGGCTGCCCAGGAAGATGGCCACACCGGCGATATCCTCCGGCTGGCCGATCCGGCCGCGCGGATTGTTCTTGGCGATGGCGTCGCCGGCCTGGGCGAGCGTCGCGGCCATCATCTTCGAGGGGAAGGGCCCGGGCGCGATGGCGTTGACCAGGATGTGCTCGGGCGCCAGCCGCTTGGCCAGGTGCCGGGTCAGCATGATGCAGCCGGCCTTCGAGGTGGAATAGGCGTAGGTCTCCAGCCCCGGCGGCTCGATGCCGTTGACCGAGGCGATGTTGATCACCCGCGCCGGCGCGTCGGCGGTCGCGGCGGCCCGCAGCAGAGGCAGCAGCTTCTGGGTCAGGAAGAAGATCGATTTCACGTTCAGGTCGACCGTCTTGTCCCAGCCGTCCTCCGGATACTCGTCGATCGGCGCGCCCCAGGTGGCGCCGGCGTTGTTCACCAGCACGTCGAGGCGGCTCTCACGTTCCTTCACGGCGTTGGCCAGGCCCTCGATCCCGTCCATGCCGCCGAGGTCGAAGGGCAGAGAGATGCAGGTCCCGTAGTCCGACAGCTCCTCGGCCACCCGGTCGCAGACCTCGGCCTTGCGCGAGGAGATGTAGACCTTGGCGCCGTTCTCCACATAGCCCCGGGCGATCATTTCGCCGATGCCGCGGCTGCCGCCGGTGATGAGGACGACCTTGCCCTCGACGCTGAACAGATTCTTCAAAGCAATCTCCCGAATGAAATTGAGCCTCAGCCGATCCGGCTCGACATGCCGCCATCGACGGGCAGCAGGACGCCTGTGACGAAGCGGCTCTCGTCGCACGCCAGGAACAGGGCCGCATAGGCCGTATCCCAGGCCGTGCCCATCTTTCCGCCCAGAGGCACACGGGCGCTGCGCGCCTCGCGGACGGCCTGCGCCGTCTGGTTGGAGGCGCGCGCGATCCCCTCCACCGCCATGGGCGTATCCATCAGACCGGGCAGGATGGCGTTGCAGCGGATCCCGTACTTGGCGTTGGACTGGGCCACGCTGGTGGTGAGCCGGTTCATCGCCGCCTTGGAAACCTCGTAGGCCAGCTGAATTCCGCCGGCGATGGACGCCAGGGACGAGATGTTGCCGATCGCCCCGCCGCCCTGCGCCCGCATCACCGGAATCGCGGCCTTGGTGGTCAGCCAGGCGCCCTTGAGGTTGACCGACAGGATGCGGTCGAAGACCTGCTCCTCCACCAGGTGGGCCGGCGCGTCGCCGGCGCCGATGCCGACATTGTTCACCAGGACGTCCAGCGCGCCGAGCCTCTCCCGCGCCGCGCCGACCACCGAATCCGCTCCGTCGGGCTTCGAGATGTCGGCCTCGATCCAGTCGGCGGCCCCGCCTTCGTCGGCGATCATGCGAGCGGTTTCAGCGGCGCGTTCGCCCGCCCGGTCGACGCAGAGCACCTTGGCGCCCTCACGCGCGAAGAGCAGCGCCATGGCCCGGCCGTTGCCCAGGGTCTCGCCCGGGGTCTGGCCGGCGCCGCAGACCACCGCGGCCTTGCCGTCGAGCCGGCCCATCAGAAGCCCTTGAGGTCGGGATCGAGGGTCTGCCCCTCGTCCAGCTGCACGCCGAAGGTGTTCAGCATCATCGAGACCTGGGTGTACTGGCCGGCGGTGAAGACCAGGTCCATCCGCTGCTTGTCGCTGAAATGCGCCCCCAGGGCCTGCCAGGTCGGCTCGGTGACGAACTGGTCGCGGTGCAGTTCGTCGGCGGCGCGGATCAGGGCGGCGTCGGCCGCGCTCCAGCCCGGGGCGTCTGGCCCGGCCTTGAGGCGGTCGCCCTCCTCGTCGGTCAGGCCGGCCTGCTTGCCGCAGGCCACGAGCTGCGTCCACTCGTAGCCCGAGCGGCACAGATAGCCGATGCGCAGGATGGCGATCTCGCGCTCGCGCGCCGCCAGGCCGTTGCGGCGCGACAGGATGTAGTTGCCCCAGGCCATGAAGCCCTTCATCGCCTTGGGCTCGCGCGCCAGAGTGCGGAAGATGTTCAGGACCCGGCCGCGCTCGGCCATGGGCGCCAGCAGCTCCTTCTGGTCGGCGTCGAGCTCGCCGTCGGCGAGGGGGGCGATCCGTGGCTTGGCCAGGCGCATGGGCAGGTCTCCGCTTCCGTTTGAAGCCCGCGCGCCTCGCCCCGGCCGAAGTCTAGGGTTCGGTCTGGCGCGAACGACCCGGGCGGTGGTTCCTCCGGCCGCATTCATGCGTCGGGCGCCTGCGCCGGGTCAATCGGCGGGTCAGGATCCGCGCGCCTGCGCCGCCTCTTCGACGCGCCGCTCCGGCGCCGCCGCCGTCCCGCGGGGCCGGCTGAGCAGGAAGCCGGCGAGGGTCGGGAGCAGGATGCCCGGCAGGCCCTCATAGACCGCGTCCTGCCAGCCCTGCGCCCGCCATCCCAGGGCGATCGCGACGCCGCCGACCATCAGCGCGATGGCGACCGGCTGGCTCACCCGGCGCCCGAACGCCTGGATGATCATCAGCGGGCCGAAGGCGCAGGCGAGCGTCGACCAGGCCAGGATCACCAGGCTGAAGACGCTGCGCGAGCCGCTGAGCGCAAAGGCCAGGGCCAGCAGGGTCACCGCGGCGGTCACCGACTTCATGATCCACGGCCGCTGGATCCGGTTGTCCGCCAGGTCGCTGGTGATCGCCGCCGAACAGGCCAGGACGAGCGAGTCGGCCGTCGACATGGTGGCCGCGAAGATGCCGGCCAGCACCACCCCGACCAGCACCGGCGGCAGCAGTTCGACGGCCATGGTCGGCAGGGCGAGTTCGGGATCGAGCGCGCCGAGATCGGGCAGGTAGAGGCGCGACATCATGCCGACCCCGGTGGCAAGGGCGTAGAAGAGGGTGAAATAGCCGTAGTACCAGCCGCGGGCGGCGGCCATGTCGTCGGCTTCCTTCAGCGCCATGAAGCGGACCATGACGTGGGGCTGGCCGATCACCGACAGGCCCGCCGCCATCCAGCCCAGCACGAACAGCGCCATGCCCAGGAAGCCCGGGAAGAGCAGCTCGTCGGGAAAGAGGTTCAGGAAGCCTGGAATGGCCGCCATTTCGGCGTGGGTGGCTTCGAGGCCGCCCCGGCCGGCCACGGCGACGAACAGCAACAGGCTCATGGCGAAGGCCATGACGATCGACTGGGCCGCGTCGGTCCAGATCGAGGCCCGGATGCCGCCGAAGGCGCTGTAGGCCAGGATGAGGACGGCGGAGATGATGGCGCCGGCCTGCGGCGTCCAGCCGAGGACGCCCTGCAGCGCCTTGCCGCCGGCGGCGATCTGGGCGGCGGCGTAGGCGCCCAGGAAGATCACGGCGATGACGGCGGCGATCTTGCGCCAGAGGCCGAACTCCTGGCCCGACCACTTGGCGACGACGGCGGCGAAGGAGACCTGGCCGGAGACCTCCGTCACCTCGCGCAGGCGGCGGTGGATGAAGAGCGACGCCAGGAAGTCGCCGAGGATCCAGCCGACCATCAGCCAGATGGCCGCCAGGCCGGTGGCGTAGGTGAAGCCGATCACCCCGATGAACATGTAGCCGGAATTGTTCGTGGCCACCGCCGACAGGCCGGCGAAGGCCGGATTCACGCTGCTGCTGGCGAGGTAATAGTCCTTCTTCGAGGCGCGCGCCTTGCGCACCGAGGCCAGGCCGATGGCCACGAAGGCGGCCAGGCACAGCAGGAACACGAACATGGTCACGGACAGGCCCTCCTGCGGGTCTTCATGGGGACCGGAAGCAAGAAGCCCGCGGCGTCGCCGCCGCGGGCTTCTGCTGGGTCAGGCGGCGCTGCGCAGAGGTCGCGCGGTGGCGGCCTCCTCCTCGACAAGCCGTCGGTGCAGGGCCGTGACGGCGGCGGCGTAGTCGTCCTCGGCCACGGTGAACTGGATGTCGACGCGGCGGGAGAGCTGCTGCAGGCCCATCACCTCGACCCCGGCCTCCCCGAGAGCGGTGGTGGCGCGGCTGGTCAGGCCCGGCACGTTCAGATCGCTGCCGATCGCCGCCACGATCGCCACCTTCTGGGTGGAGATGGCGGCGTTGGGGAAGCGTTCCTCCAGGTCGGCGATGACCCGCTTCACCTGTTTGGGATTGGCGTCCAGGTGGTGGGTGATGGTGTTGGCGTTGGACGCCTTGGAGACGATCCGCACCTTGTGGCGCGTCAGCACGTCGAGGATGCCGGCGTCGTAGCCCTTCACGCCCACCATGTCCTGCTCGAGCAGCTCCAGGGCGGTGACCCCCTTCATGCCGGCGATGATCTCCACCCGCGGGGTCTCGGAGACGAAGTCGCCGCAGATCGACGTGCCCTGGTCTTCCGGCTCGAAGGTGTTCTTCACGATCAGCGGGATGTTGGCGTGGCGCAGGCCGCGGGCCGCCCTCGGGTGGATCGCCTCCATGCCCAGGTTCGCCAGCTGGTCGGCCACGTCGTAGTTGGTGCGGCCGATCTTGCGCACGGCGTTCTCGCCCACGAGCTTCGGGTCGGCGCTCGAAAGGTGGAACTCCTTGTGGATGATCGCTTCGCTGGCGCCGGTGATCACGCCGATGCGGCTGAACACCACCTCGCTGTAGCCGCGCCCGAACTCCTTCATCAGGCCGTCCTTGCGCTGGGCGAAGCCGGTGACGATCGGCAGCTCGCGGGTCACGTCGACGTCGGCGAAGGCGTCGGCGATGCGCTCGTCCAGCGTCAGGGCGCGCTTGTCCTCCCAGGCCGTCAGGTCGACGAACCGGGCGTTCACGCCGCGGGCCTTGAGCTCGAGCGTCAGGTTGTGCGCGCTGTGCGCCTCGCCCATGGAGGCCAGCATCTCGCGCACGACGCCCAGCTGGGTGTCGAGGCGGAAGTGGCCGTGGGCGCACAGGCGCTGCAGGTCGGTGAGCGCCGAACGGGCGTCCTCGATGCGGGCCAGGATGAAGTCGTCCGCCGTCTTGCGGTCCGGCCCGTCGCCGAACCGGTCCGCATTTATACGCAGCATCTCCGCCTGCAGCTTGGCGAGCGAGTCCAGCCAGGCCGAGGCCTCCAGCGCCCGACGCGATCGAAAGCGTCTGACCCGTCGCCGTGTAGACACTTGTGCCGGCG
>CAYQPL010000010.1:35160-39104 GCA_964419395.1 uncultured Phenylobacterium sp.
GGCGAACAGGGCGTAGACGCCCGGCTCGCCCGTCTTCTTGTGCTCGAGCAGGTGGTTGGTGATGCCCGCATAGGCCGAGACCACGAAGATGCGGTTGTAGAGATCCTCGCCGGTGCGGTCGGCGATCAGGATGTTGGCGAGCACCGCGTCCGTATTGGAGATCGAGGTGCCGCCGATCTTTTCGACCGTGTGTCCCATCAGGCCGCCCTCACCTGTTCGGCCAGGCTGCCGCGGACGGGAACCAGGCGCTCGTTGTGTTCGCGCGCGCCGATGAATTCGGGGCGCGGCGTCTGCGCCGCGAACGGCGCCTGAAGGGCGTTGCTCTCGGCGTTGTAGACCATGAAGGCGTTGGCCCGCGGATACGGCGTGATGTTGCCGTTCGAGCCGTGCATGGTGTTGCAGTCGAAGATGACCACCGAGCCGGCCGGGCCGGTGGGCGCGACGATGCCGTGCTGCTCGGCCAGCTTGGCCAGGCTGTCGCGGTCCGGCACGCCGTACTCCTGCTTGCGCAGGGACTGCTTGTAGTGGTTCTCCGGCGTCTCGCCGACGCAGGTGACGAAGGTCTTGTGCGAGCCGGGCATCAGCATCAGCGGCCCGTTGAACTCGAAATTGTCGACCAGCTGCACCGACATGGAGATGGCGCGCATCCGCGGCATGCCGTCCTCGGTGTGCCAGGTCTCGAAGTCGGAGTGCCAGTAGAACTCCTTGCCGTCGAAGCCGGGCTTATAGTTCAGGCGGGACTGGTGGATGTAGACCTCGTCGCCCAGGATGTGCTTGGCGATCGAAACCAGCCGCTCGTCCGAAGCCAGGCGGCCGATCAGGGCGCTCTGGCGATGGATGGCGAAGATCGAGCGCAGGGCGCCGGAGGCGGGCGCGGCCACGATGGTCTCGGCGTCGAGCGTCGCCGGCATGCCGCGCAGCCGGTTCATCTCCGCCTGCAGGGCGGCGATCTCGTCTTCCTCGAACACGTTCTGCAGCACCAGGAAGCCGTCGCGGTCGAAGGCCTCGTGCTGGGCCTGGCTCAGCGGGGATTCCGAATGCCATTCGCTGTGGACCACGGGGTCCTTGCGCTCCAGCCAGGCCGGCTGGTCGGCGACGCGCGATGGATAAAGGTCGGTCATGGGAAGGCGTCCTCCTGCCTCACATCCCGCTCGGCGGCCGTCGGGGCGCCAGGGCGGGTCGGAAAGTCAAAGGGTGATGCGGGCCGGCCCCGCCGGGGGACCGGCGAACCGGCCTCAGACGGTCTCGGCCTCCAGGGGATAGGCGCCGGTGTCGTCGTGGACTTCGAGGCCGTTGAGCGGCGGGTTGAAGACGCACGCCATCTTCATCTCGGTCTTGCCGCGAAGGATGTGCTTGTCGTGCTTGTCCAGGGCGTACATGACGCCCGGCTTGATCTGATGGACCTCGCCTGTGGCGGTGTCCTCGATCGAGCCCTCGCCGGAGATGCAGTACACCGACTCCAGGTGGTTCTGGTAATGCATCGGCAGTTCGGCGCCGGCGTAGATGGTCGTGATGTGGAACGAGAAGCCCATCTGGTCGTCCTTCAGAAGAAGGCGGGTGCTCTCCCACCCCTTGGAGACGACGCGGCGTCGGGTCTGGTTGGCTTCGTTCAGGTCGCGGACGATCATAAGCTTACTCCTTTAGGCCGCCGAGCCGAGCGCCTGGCGCTTGGCGACTTCGGCCACGCAGTTGGACAGGATCTCCAGGCCGGCATCGAGGTCGGCGTCGGAGATGTTGAGGGGCGCCAGCACCTTCAGGATCTGGTCGTGGGCGCCGCTGGTTTCGATGATCAGGCCCTTCTTGAAGGCCGCATCGACGACGGGATCGGAAATCTCGCTCGAGCCCACGTCCAGGCCGCGCATCATGCCGCGGCCCTTCAGGCCCTTGACCACGCCGCGGTTGGCGAGCGCGATCTCCTGCAAGCCCTTGCGCAGGCGTTCGCCCTTGCGCTGGACCTCGCCGGCGAAAGTCTCGTCCGACCAGAAGGTGTCGATCGTCGCCTTCGCGGTGACGAAGGCGTGGCAGTTGCCGCGGAAGGTGCCGTTGTGCTCGCCCGGCTTCCACTGGTCGAGCTCAGGCTTCACCAGCACCAGCGCCATCGGCAGGCCCATGCCCGAGAGGGACTTGGCCATGGTGACGATGTCGGGCTTCAGGCCCATGCCTTCGAACGAGAAGAAGGTCCCGGTGCGGCCGCAGCCGGCCTGGATGTCGTCGACGATGAAGAGGGCGCCGTGCTTGCGGGCGATCTTCTCCACCTTCTGCAGCCACTCGGCCGAGGCGACGTTGAGGCCGCCCTCGCCCTGCACCACCTCGACGATGATGGCGGCCGGCGCATCGACGCCGCCCGACGGGTCGCTGAGCATCTTGTCCAGCTGGGCGGCGGTGTCGACGCCCTCGCCGAAGTAGCCGTCATAGGGCATGCGGGTGACGCCGCTGAGCGGGATGTGGGCCCCGCCGCGGTGGTGGCTATTGCCGGTGGCGGCGAGCGCGCCCAGGGTCACGCCGTGGAAGCCGTTGGTGAAGGCGATCACGTTCGTCCGGCCGGTGACCTTGCGCGCCAGCTTCAGCGCCGCCTCGACGGCGTTGGCGCCGGTGGGGCCGGTGAACTGGGCGAGGTAGTTCATGCCCCGCGGCTTGAGGATCTTGCTCTCCAGGGCCTCGAGGAACTCGGCCTTGGCCTTGGAGTGCATGTCCAGGCTGTGAACGACGCCGTTGGCCTCGATGTAGTCGATCAGCGCCTTCTTCATGGCCGGGTGGTTGTGGCCGTAGTTCAGCACCGAGCAGCCGGTCAGGAAGTCGATATAGCCCTTGCCGTCCTTGTCGTACTGCCAGGAGCCCTCGGCCCGCTCGAAGACGGCGGGGAAGCTGCGGCAGTAGGAGCGGACCTTGGATTCCATCCGCTCGAAGGTGGCGAAGGGGCGCGGCTCGCGCGCCGTGGGGGTTTCGGCGTCGTACATGTGATTTTCCCTCCCGGGTGGTTGGGTCGAAGTCGTGGGCGGAAGTCGTGGGGTGAAAGCGGGTTCAGGACCGCCGAGCGGCGGCGAAGGGTCCAATCGTGACGAGGTGCTCCGTCTCGTGGCCGTTCGGGAAATGCTTGTCCTTCAGGAACCAGGGCGCGTCGGAGATCGGCGCATCCAGGCCCTTGGCGAGCCCCTTGAACAGCGCCCAGGAAGCGCCGTTGTCCGGGGTGATCGTGGTCTTGATCCGCGCCACGCCCGTGCACGCAGGCCGGTCGAGGATGTGGCGGATCATCCGCTTGGCCAGGCCCAGGCCGCGCGCCTCCTCGGCGACGGCCACCTGCCAGACGAAGAGGACGTCGGGCTCCTGCGGCGGGATGTAGCCGGAGACCCAGCCCACCAGCCGCCCCTCGCGCTTCACCGCCACGCAGGTGTCGGCGAAGTGGGTGCACTGCAGAAGGTTGGCGTAGACCGAGTTCTGATCCAGCGGCGGGCACGCCGCGATCAGCGCGTGGACGGCTGGACCATCCTCGGCGCCAGGCGCCGCAAAGTCCAAGTCACCCCCCGAGCGCATCCCAGGCTCCGGCGTGCGCGCCGAAACCGCCTGATTGCTCTCCATAACCATGCCCCGTTATTTGGTTCGTCGATCTAACTATGTCAACCCTTGGCGCCCAGCGTTTACGCACGTTCAGCCTATTGGTTCCGGGCAATCGCGGGAAAAACGTGCAGAACAATGAGAATTCGTCAGATCAATTGATTTGTTACTCGAATTATCGCGCAAACGGAAATTCGAGGCGCTTGCGCGGCTGCCGGAGCCTGGGCATGAGGGGAATCGCAATGACTCGGTCGGGAGGCGCGGTCGGCGGATGGAATCTCGTGTCAGCGACGCGCTGGTGGCGATCCGCCGGATCGTGCGCGCGGCGGAATTCGCCTCACGCGACCTGACGCGGGCGACTGGGCTCACGCCCTCCCAGCTGATCGTGCTTC
>CAYQPL010000010.1:39114-39502 GCA_964419395.1 uncultured Phenylobacterium sp.
GGCCCGCGCGGGCGAGCCCGGCGCCGGCGCCATCGCCGAGGCCGCGCGGCTGAGCCAGGCGACCGTCACCGCCCTGCTCGACAAGCTGGAGGCCCGCGGCTTCATCGCCCGGCAGAAGGGTCAGACGGACCGCCGGCGCATCACCGTCACCCTCACCGCCGAAGGCCGCAAGGCGCTCGCCGAGACGCCCGACCTGCTGCAGGACCGCTTCGCCGCCCGCTTCGCCAAGCTCGCCGACTGGGAGCAGGCCTCCATCATCGCCGCCCTGGAACGCGTCTCGGCCCTCATGGACGCCGAAGGCATCGACGCCTCGCCGGGGCGGGACGTGGGGCGGCTGGACTAGGTGGTGGACTCATAAGCTCTGAGCCACAGTCGGGTTGAGGCGAGG
>CAYQPL010000011.1:0-22242 GCA_964419395.1 uncultured Phenylobacterium sp.
GCTACGCGCGCGCGCGCGACCACCGCCTGGCCGAGGCGCAGATGGAGCCCATGGCCCAGCGCTACTGGGGCCTGGAGGAGTTCGCCCTGGCGCTCGCCGCGGCGGGGTTCGAGGTCGTCTCGGTGGTCGGCGGCTATGACCGGAGCCGCCCGCCGCGGCCGACGGACAAGGTGCTGCCCTACGAGGCGCGCCGCCACTGAGGCGGGCTCACCCGGTCGCCTGTTGGGGGCGCGCGTCTTGGGCGGCCGGGGCGGGCGGGGCGGCCGGCTGGGCGGCGGCCACGAGGCCCAACATGGTCTCGATCAGGCGTTCGGGGCTGATCGGCTTGGCCACGTGCGCATCGGCGCCGGCCGCCAGGGCCTCGGCCACGTGATGCGTCATGGCGTTGGCCGAAAGCGCGATCACTGGCGTGGGGCGGGCGCCCGCGGCCGCCTCGCTGCGGCGGATGGCCCGGGTGGCGGTCAGCCCGTCCATCACCGGCATCTGCAGGTCCATCAGGACGATGTCGAAGCGCCCGGGTGCAAAGGCCTCGACGGCCTCCTGGCCATCGGCGGCATGGTCGACCTGCGCTTCGATCATCTCCAGGATCATGCCGACGATCCGCCGGTTGTTGGGATTGTCCTCCGCCACCAGGACCCGCAGGGGCCGGCCCTTGTCGAACGACGGCGCCCGCTTGTCCGAGGCGGCGGCCGCGGCGGGAGCCGCCCGGAAGACGCTGCGGAAGACCGAACCTTCGCCCGGCGCCGAGGACCAGGTGATGTCGCCGCCCATCAGCCGGGCCAGGGAGCGCGAGATGGTCAGGCCCAGGCCCGTGCCTCCGAACCGCCGGGTGATCGAGTCGTCGCCCTGTTCGAAACGGGTGAAGAGCCGCTGGGCCTGTTCGGCGGAAAAGCCGCAGCCGGTGTCGGCGACGGTCATCTCGATCTCGACCTCGCCCTCGCCGCAGGGACGGGCGTCGACGTGCAGCCGGACGCTTCCGGCCTCGGTGAACTTGACCGCATTGCTGAGCAGGTTGGCCAGGATCTGCCGCACCCGCAGGCTGTCGCCCTTGAACCGGCCGGCGGCGGCCTCGGTGATCGTCCGCTCGAAGGCCAGGCCCTTCTCCCGGGCGCGGGCGGCGAAGAGGTCGATGACGGGAGCCAGGTCCGGCGCCAAGTCGAACGGCTCGGACACCACCGCCAGGTGGCCGGCCTCGATCTTGGCGAAGTCCAGCACGTCGTTGAGCAGGTGCTCGAGCATCCGGCCCGACTCGGCGATCAGGCGCGTCATCTCCGCCTGCCGCGGGTCGAGCTTGGTCAGGGTCAGCAGGTCGGCCACGGCGGTGACGCCGTTCAGCGGCGTGCGGATCTCGTGGCTCATATTGGCCAGGAACCGGGACTTCGCCTCGCTGGCCTCCACCGCGGCGCGCCGTTCGATCTCCGCCAGCCGGGCGGTCTCGGTCAGGCGGCGGCGCTGGGCCTGGGCCAGGGTCTGGGAGATCAGCAGGCCCAGGCGCGAGACGAGGGCCCCCTCGCGGGCCGAATAGGCGCCGGGCCGATGCGACTGCAGCACGAGCAGGCCGGCGCCGGCGCTGGCCGAGACCGGGGCGTAGATGCCCCCGCCGGGCAGGGGCGTCAGGCCTTCGCACCGGGACCACTCCGGGACGCGGCGATTGTCGGGAACCACGGCGGCCCGGCCCCGGGCGACGCGGCTGAAGAATCCGCCGGCCGGCCAGCGGACGCCGACCGCGGCCGGGTCCGTCGCCGCGGTGCAGACGAAGGCCTCGCCCTCGGGCTCGAGGATCAGGGCCAGGTTGAAGGCGATGCTGCGGCCAAGGATGTCGAAGGCCCGCTGCAGCAGGGCGGACGGCTCCTCCTCGCCCTGCAGGGCCTCCAGCCCGTTGAGGATCAGGTCCTGCTCGCGGATCCGGTCGGCCAGGGCCGCCTCGATCTGCTTGGCGGAGGCGAGGGCCTCGCGCAGCTGTTCCTTGTCCAGGTCGAACATGTCAGCCAAAGGTCAGCGCCGAGACCATGAGATTGCCGTGCCGGTTGCAGGCGTCGACGATCGCCCCCTGCTCGCCGAAGGTGAAGGCGCCCAGGAAGGGCGCGCCGGGCATGGCGGCGCGGATCTGGTCGACCACCTCGTCCATCTGCTCGCGCACATGCAGCATGCAGCCGCCGCAATAGATGACCAGGCCGCCCAGCGTGTCCGCGCGCCGCCAGCCGCCCATGGCGCAGGCGTCCTCCACCACCAGGCCCGCGCGCTTGACGAGGGAGTCCGGCGAGCCGCGCATCAGGTGCACGACGTCGCCGGTCCGGATGTCGGTGAACAGCGACAGGTCGCCGCCCGTGCCCAGCAGGGCGGGGTGGGACAGCACGAACATCGGCACGCCCTGGACCTCGGCGGCCACGCGGCCGAGGGGCGTGGGCGTGCTCTTGGCCAGGATGGCGCCGGCCTCGGCGGGGTCGACCGCGCCGTCGGTCCAGGCGCTGTAGACCTCGGCGGCGGGACGGTGGTCGATCTCCAGCACCTGGCGGGCCTGGGCGCGGGTGACCACGCCGTGGCGGCCGGTCGGCGCATAGCCGCTCTGGAAGGCGGCGCCGTGGCCGCGGGTGGGGAACAGGACGGCGATGACCACGTGGTCTTCCAGCGCGCCCTGCGCCGAGAACTGTCGCCAGCCGCCGGCGATGGCCTCGTCGGCGGAACTGCCGCCGATGATCGGGGTGCGCTCGCCGATGACGGCCTGGACCCCGGCCAGGACCTCTTCCTCGCAGCCCGGCGGCTGGCAGCACCAGACGAGATCCGGAGTTTCGAACTCGCGGCCGGCGGCGGCCAGGGCGCGCTCCACGGCCTCGGCCCCGGCGCGGCGGGCGTCCTGGGCCACGGGGACGGCGCCGACGCCGTAGGCCCCGCCGGGATCGCGCACGCCGAGCAGGCCCACGGCGCCGTGAGGTCCGGCGTGAAAGCCCGCCTCGGTCATCACCCCGCCGCAGGAGGTGCCGCCCACGATCTGGACGCCGGGGGCGAGGGTCGTCAGGGCGTCGACCAGGGCCGGATCGGCCTTGTGTTCGGTTGTGTAGACGACGAGCAGCTGGGGATCGGCGCCGAGGCGGGAGATCAGGCTGCGATAGGCCTCGCGGGCGGCTTCGGCCGCGCCAGGGGAGAGGCTGTAGGCGGAAGCGATCCGCATGTGGGCTCCGGCGTCGTTCTGACCGCGCGTCCAGCCAGGGGGACGCAGTTGAGGCCAAGTCTAGGCGCGGGAGCGTTAAGGAAGCCCTTGGGAGCGGCCGGAAATTCCAGCCGCTCCCGCGGGACGCCTGTGACGGCTCAGTAGACTTCGAACAGGCCGGCCGCGCCCATGCCGCCGCCGATGCACATGGACACCACGACCTTCTTGGCCCCGCGGCGCTTGCCTTCCTGCAGGATGTGGCCGGCGAGACGGGCGCCGGTCATGCCATAGGGGTGGCCGATGGCGATGGAGCCGCCGTTCACATTGTACTTCTCGGGATCGATCTTCAGCTCGTCGCGGCAGTAGAGGCACTGCGAGGCGAAGGCTTCGTTCAGCTCCCACAGGTCGATGTCGTCGACCTTCAGGCCATGGCGCTCCAGCAGGCGCGGAATGGCGAAGACCGGGCCGATGCCCATCTCGTCGGGGGCGCAGCCGGCGACGACCCAGCCCTTGAAGGCGCCCATCGGGTTCAGGCCCTTCTTCTCGGCGGCCTTGGAATCCATGATCACCACGGCGGCGGCGCCGTCCGACAGCTGGCTCGCGTTGCCGGCGGTGATGAACTTGCCCTCGCCGCGGACGGGCTGCAGCTTAGCCAGGCCTTCGAGCGTGGTGTCGGGGCGATTGCACTCGTCGCGATCGACCGTGTAGTCGACGATGGTTTCTTCCTTCGTCTCCTTGTTGACCTGCTTCATCTTGGTCTTCATGGGGACGATTTCGTCCTTGAACTTCTGCGCCTGCTGGGCCGCGGCCATGCGCTTCTGCGACTCCAGGGAATACTCGTCCTGGTATTCGCGGCTGATGTTGTAGCGCTCGGCCACCACGTCGGCGGTGTCGATCATCGGCATGAAGATGGCCGGGTACTGCTGCACCAGGGCCGGGTCGATGTTCTCACGGCCGCCGCCGCCGCCGGGGATGGACAGCGACTCGACGCCGCCGGCGACCACCGCGTCGGCGCCGTCGTTGCGCACATAGTTGGCCGCCGTGGCGATGGTGTTCAGGCCCGAGGAGCAGAAGCGGTTGACGGTCGAGCCCGAGGTGGTGATCGGCAGGCCGGCCAGCAGGCCCACCTGACGGCCAAGGTTGCCCGCGCCGTGGGTCACATTGCCCATGATGCAGTCCTCGATGGCCGCCGGATCGAGGCCGGAGCGTTCCACCGCGTGCTTCACCGCATGCGCGCCCATGCTCATGGTCGGCGTCATGTTGAAGCCCCCACGGCCCGACTTGGCGAGCCCGGTGCGGGCATAGGAAACGATTACGGCTTCGCGCATACGAAATTCTCCCAAATGAATGCGATCGGGCGACGCGCTTGTGCTGCGGTCCCCTTGGCCTTGATCGCCGCAACCTTTGCATCCCGCGAGGGAAATGGCTAGGGACGGACTTCGCCCGCGGCCTTCCGCCGGGCCTCAGGGAAACCGGCCATGATGCGTGAAAAGCCCTTTCGTCTCGGCGGCTTGGCCGCCGTCCTCGCGGCGCTGGGACTGGCGCTCGCCGCCTGTGGCGATCGCGGCGCCGCCGAACGCCCGCCGCAACCGGGGGACGAGGCGGTCGCAAGGGTCGACGGCAAGACGGTCTGGGCCTCGGACGTCAAGCGCGAGGCCGTCGCCCAGGGCCTGATCGGCGAGGGCGAGCCGCTCGACATCTCCTCGGACCTGTTCCGCCGCGTCCTCGACGAGGTGATCGACCAGAAGCTGCTGGCGGCAGAGGCCCTGCAGCGCAACCTGGACGAGGATCCGGTGGCCCAGCGCCGCCTGGCCGCGGCGCGCGAGCGCATCCTCGGCGACATGCTGGTGGAGAGCGTCGTTTCCGCCGCGGTCAACGAGAACGCCATCCGCGGCCTCTATCAGGAGCAGCTGAAGCTCGCCCGCCAGTCGGAGGAGATCCGCGCCCGCCAGATCGTCGTCGCCACCCAGGAGGAGGCCGAGGCGATCAAGAACCTGCTGGCCACCGGCGCCTCGTTCGAAGCCCTGGCCATGGAGCGCTCGACCGACGCGGCCACCCGGTTCAACGGTGGCGACCTGGGCTATTTCACCACCGACGTCATGCCCGAGGCCTATGAGGGCGCCCTGAAGACCGCCAAGGCCGGGGAGGTAGTCGGCCCCTTCGAGGTCGAGGGCGGCTGGGCCGTGGTGCGGGTGGAGGACCGGCGCCTGGAAGAGCCGATCACCCTTGAGGCCGCCCGGCCCCAGATCATCCGTTTCCTGACCTACGACCAGGTCCGCGACCTTCTGGAGAAGCTGCGCGGCCGCGCCAAGGTGGAGACGCTGATCGGGGCGGCCGAGCCCGTGCCCGGCGCGCCGGTGGAGCCCGCCGACGCCGCCCCGCCCGCCAAGCCCGCCGCGAAGCCGGCCGATAAGGCGCCCGCGGCCAAGGCCGCCGACAAGACCGGAGGGGCCGACTGATGGCGCGCAAACCTGCAGACCCGGCCAAGTCCCGGTCCAAGCCGAAGACCGCCGAGGGGGCGGCCCGGCCGGTGGAGGTCGTCGGCCAGACCATCGAGCGCGCTCTCGATCCCCTGGCCAGCGCGCTGAAGCGGGCGGCGCTGAAGCGGGCCGACAAGACGAGCCGCGCCTTCGACGCGCCTTCGACGGCATCGGCGGCCACCCCGGCCAAGGGCGCCCTGCCGGTCTCGCCGCTCGCCGTCCCCTTCCCGAAGATGCCGCCCATCGCCGGCGTCCGCATGGCGACGGGGCGCGCCGGATTCTACAAGCACGAGCGCGACGACCTGCTGGTCATGGCCTTCGAGCCGGGCACGACGGTGGCCGGCGTCTTCACCCGCCACGGCGTCGGCTCGGCGCCGGTCGACTGGTGCCAGAAGCAGCTGGCGGTCACCAAGGGGACCGAGGTCCGCGCCCTGGTGGTCAACGCCGGATGCGCCAATTCCTTCACCGGCAAGCCGGGGGCCGACGCCGTTCGCCGGGTCGCCTCGGCCGTGGGCAAGCGGTTCGACTGCCGCCAGCGCGACGTGATGGTCGCCTCCACCGGCGTCATCGGCGTCCTGCTCGACGACGCCAAGATCACCCAGCGCCTGCCCGAGGTGGAGCAGAAGCTGAGCGACGACGGCTGGGCCGGCGCGGCCCGCGCCATCATGACCACCGACACCTTCCCGAAGGGCGCCTATGCCGAGGCGGTCATCGACGGGGAGACCGTGCGCATCGCCGGCATCTGCAAGGGCTCGGGCATGATCGCGCCCGACATGGCCACCATGCTGGCCTTCGTGGTCACCGATGCGGCCATCGCCGCCCCGGCCCTGCAGACCCTGGTCAGCCTCTATGTGCGCACCACCTTCAACGCGGTGACGGTGGACGGCGACCGGTCGACCAACGACAGCCTGATGCTGTTCGCCACCGGCCAGTCGGGGGCGCCGAAGATCTCGCGGGCCGGCGACAAGCGCCTGGCCGACTTCCGCGACAAGCTGGAGGGCGTGCTGCTCGACCTCGCCCTGCAGCTCGTGCGGGACGGCGAGGGCGCGACCAAGTTCGTCAAGATCACCGTGGCCGGCGCCGAGAGCCCGGCCTCGGCGCGCAAGATCGCCCGGACCATCGCCGAAAGCCCGCTGGTCAAGACCGCCTTCGCCGGCGAGGACGCCAACTGGGGCCGCATCGTCATGGCCGTGGGCCGCGCCGACGAGCCGATCAATCGCGACGAGCTGTCGGTCCGCTTCGGCGAGCACTGGGCGGCGCAGGACGGCCTGATCTCGCCGACCTACGACGAGGCCAAGATGAGCGCCTACATGAAGCGCCAGGAGCTGGAGGTCTTCGTCGATGTGGGCGTCGGCCGCGGCTCGGCCACCGTCTGGACCTGCGACCTGACCAAGCAGTACGTGGCCATCAACGGCGACTACCGCTCCTGATCGCGCGACGGCTCAGCGCGCGACGGCTCAGCGCGCGGCGGTCAGGGCGTCGCGCAGGGCCTTGTCCGAATAGGGCTTGCTGAGGATCTGCGCGCCGGCCAGTCCCTCGGGAAGGTTGGCCTGGTCCCCGAAGCCGGTCCCGAAGATGAAGGGCACGCCCATCGCCTTGAGGCGCTCGGCGACGGGGATGCTCGTCTCGTCGCCGAGATTCAGATCGAGGATGGCGAAGTCGGGCCGGGCCTCGGCCAGCTGGGTCAGGGCGTCGGCCACCGAAGCGGCCATCAGCACCTGCCGGACGCCGAGCTTCATCAAGGCCCCCTCCAGATCGAGGGCGATGATCATGTTGTCCTCCACCAGCAGGACGCTGGCGGGCCCCGCCAGAGCGGACTGGCTGGGGGCGGCGACGGCGCCGCCGTTCGTCCGCCCCACGGCCGGCACGACGAAGCGGCCGGGCACGCGGAGGGCGGCTCTCAGGCCTTCCGGATGGAAATCCACTTCGGACCGGCCCCCCAGTTCGTGCGGAATGGACCGCTCGATGATGGTGGAGCCGAACCCGCGCCGGGTGGGCGGCCGTACGGGCGGCCCGCCCTCTTCGCGCCAGTCCAGGACGAGGCTTCCATCGCCCTCGACGCTCCAAGAGACGTGCACCCGACCGCGGCTGTCGCAGAGCGCGCCGTACTTGGCCGAATTGGTGACGAGCTCGTGCACGACCAGCGAGAGGGTCGAAAAGGCCTGCGGCTCGATCAGCACGTCGGGGCCCGACAGCGCCAGCCGGTCGATCTTGGCGGCGAGATAGGCCTCCGCCTCGCCGCGGATCAGGTCGGTCAGGGCGCCGGGGCCCCAATGGTGCTGGGTGATCTGGTCGTGGGCCCGGGCCAGGGCCTGCACGCGGCCCGACACGACCTCGAAGAACTGCTGGACGGTCGTCGCGCCGTCGCGGCTCTGCGAGATGAGGCCGCGGATCAGGCCCAGGATGTTGCGCACCCGGTGGTTCAGCTCGGCGATCAGGATTTCCTGCCGGTGCTGCGCCTTGCCGCGCTCGGCGTTGGCGATGTCGGTCAGCCGCAGGACGACTTCCAGCAGGGTCAGGCGGAGGCTCTCCACCGCGGCGAGCTGGGAGGCGCTCCAGGGGCGCGACTGGCCGCGCACCGTTTCCTTCCAGGCCTCGAAACTCTCCCGAGGCGTCAGGCGGGCGCCGTTCGGCCCCACGCTCACCGGCTTGGCCGGATCGCCGGCCCAGACGACTTCGCGCGTCACCTCGCCCCGGAAGAAGAGCATGTAGTCGCCCGGCTCGCGCGAAACCGGCACGGCGACGACGCCGGCGGCGGTGTCCAGCCAGTCGGCGGCCTCCGGCAGCACCGCGCTCAGATGGTGGGTGTGGAAGACGGCGTCGCGCCCCTGGGCGGCGAGAAAGGCGATCAGCCGGCGGAGCGGCTCGCCGCCGAGGATGCGGCCCTGGCTGGCCGTGCGGCCGCCCATGTGCAGCAGCACCCCGTCGCTCCCCGCCAGCGCGCTGAGCTCGCCGAGGAAGGGGGCGATGCTTTCGGCGCCCGAGGCGCTGGCGGCCATGGTGCTGACGAGCCGGTCGTGCAGGTTGCGGGCCCGCTGGACGTGCTCGGCCTCCATCGCCTGTTCGCGGCTTTCCAGCATCAGCGAGAAGATCTGGCCGAAGAGCTCGGCCGCCGTCCGCCGCTCGTAGGAGACGTGGTGCGGGCCGTAGTGGTGGCAGGCGATCAGGCCCCACAGGCGGCCCTGCCGCAGGATCGAGATCGACAGCGAGGCGCCCACGCCCATGTTCCGCAGGTACTCGATATGCATGGGCGAGACGGCCCGGAGCATGGACATGGAGAGGTCCAGGGGCTCGCCGGTCGGGCCGAGCGCCGGCCGCACCTGGGGCGTTGCGGCCTCGATGTCGGCGATGATCCTCAGCCAGCTGCGCTCATAGAGGGCGCGGGCCTGCTGCGGGATGTCCGAGGCCGGATAGCGTTGCCCGAGAAAGGAGCCGATGCCCGGACGGACGGACTCCGCCACCACCTCGCCCGCCCCGTCCTGGTCGAAGCGATAGACCATCACCCGGTCGAATTCGGTCAGGGCCCGGACCTGGCGGGCGGCCTCGTGGAAGAGGGCGTCCAGGGACTTCTGCTCGCGCAGGCGATTGACCATGGAGCGGACGGCCGAGGCGGCTTCCAGGGAGGAGTCTGCGCGGCTGGGTTCCGCCTCGATGACGAGCTGCTCGCCGGAATAGTGCACCGCGACGTCGAAGGGCTCTCCGCCGGCCGTCAGGGGAAGATTGAACACCCGCTCCACGGCGTCGCGACCGCGCATGATCTGCAGCCGGCCGCGGATCTCGTGGATGGCGTGGCCGTCGAGGACCCGGGTCAGGGCCTGGCCGACGAGCTCGTCCGGCCCCACGCCGAGAAAGGCGAGCACATTGTCCGACGCATGGGCGATGACCCATTCGCGCGTGACCGCCAGGAGGAAGCCGAAGGGTTGGACGGCGCCCAGGATGTGGATCGGTTCACGGTCGCAATTGGTCAGGTCGACGTCGGCCAAGCGGCGATATCTCGGGTCTTGTGTGGGGGAAATTCGGGGCGGCGGTGAGCACAGCCTAGCTCAACTTTCATCACAGGGCAGTCCGCAAGTCTGTCCGGTAAGCGACTTTCCGTCCCAGGCCCCGGTCAGGGCCCGCGATGGACAGCTGCCTGGAACCCGGCTTCGAAGGCGCGGAAAGCCTCGCGGGCGGCGGTCAGCGCCGCCGCCGCGTCGGCGCCGGCGAGGGGGTCGGCGGAGAGCCAGTCGAGGAAGCTGCGCCACAGGGGAAGGCCGGTCCCGTGCGAGAGATAGGCCGCCGGCGCCGCCGGCTGGACCGCCATCAGGCGCCGACGCAGCACCGCGCCGCCAAGCCGCGAGCCTTCCAGCACGTAGAGGACGCCGACCATCTCCGCCCGCCCTTCCAGCTGGCCGATGTCGACCGCGGCGGGCGGCGCGGCGCCGAGGGCGGCGAGGTCGCCGCGCAGGGCGTCGGTCCGGCGCCGCAAAGGCCAGTCGGGGAGCACGTCCTCGACGCCCCCGGCCTCGAGCGCGTGCTCCAGGGCCGGAAGGGCCGCGGCGTGGCCTTGCAGAAAGGCCGCGTAGCCGGCGGGCCGGGCGAAGTCGAAACCCTCGGCCAGCCGATCCACGCGTTCATGCGCCTCCCGCGTCCCTGTGCGAAGCCTCGTCCGAAGGTCCATGCCCGTCACCGATGATCGTCCCGCCGGGCCCTCGGCGCCGTACGCGCTCGGGGCCTTGGCGCGCCGGGACACGCCTAGTCCATCGGGCTCCAGCTCTTGGCCGCCGGCTGTCGCTTGGGGCCGCGGAAGCCGCCGCCGGCGGCGCTCTTGCCGCCCTCGGCGCGGCCTTGGGGCTTGCCGCCGCCGTCACGCGAACCGCCGCCCTTGCCGCCGTCCGGCCGCCGGCGGTTGCGCGTCTTGCGCAGGGCGGCGGGGACATTGTCGCGGGGATCGCGCGCGCGGGCCGGCGCCGGAGCGGGCTCCGGCGACACCTCGGCGATGGCCTTGGTCATCAGGCCGAGCGCCTTGTCGTTGCGGCGGTCGAAGGACGGGATGGTCTGGCGCGTCACCTTCTGGATGTCGCGCAGCAGGTTGCGCTCGTCGTCGGCGCAGAAGGCGATGGCCGACCCCTCGGCGCCGGCCCGCGCCGTCCGCCCGATGCGGTGGACATAGGCCTCCGGCACGTTGGGCAGCTCGTACTGCACCACGTGGCTGACGGCGGCGATGTCGATGCCGCGCGCGGCGATGTCGGTGGCCACCAGGGCGCGAATATTGCCGGCCTTGAACGCCGCCAGCGCCCGCTCGCGCTGGCCCTGGCTCTTGTCGCCGTGGATGGCCGCGGCCGCGACGCCGCCCTGCTCGAGGCTCTTGGCCACGCGGTCGGCGCCGCGCTTGGTGCGGGTGAAGACGATGACGCGCTTGAAGTCCTTCTCGGCGAAGAGTTCGGCCAGCAGGGCGCGCTTGCGCTGCTGCTCGACGAACAGCACCTGCTGGCGGATGCGTTCCACCGTCGTCGCCTGCGGGGTGACGGAGACCTGCAGCGGGTCCTTGAGAAGCTCGCCGGCCAGCTTGCCGATCTCGCTCGGCATGGTGGCGGAGAAGAACAGGTTCTGCCGCTTGTGGGCCAGGTGCTTCACGATCCGGCGGATCGGCACGATGAAGCCCATGTCGAGCATCTGGTCGGCCTCGTCGAGGACGAACATCTCCACGCCTTCCAGCGTGACGGTCTTCTCCTGCAGGTGGTCGATCAGCCGGCCTGGCGTGGCGACGAGCACGTCGACGCCCGGCGCCATGGCGCGCATCTGGCCGCCATACTTCACGCCGCCGAAGATGACGGTGACCGACAGGCCGAGATGGCGGCCATAGGTCTTGAAGCTCTCGCCGATCTGGGTGGCGAGTTCGCGGGTGGGGGAGAGCACCAGCACGCGGCAGCCGCGGCGCGGCGCGGCGCGGCGGTTCTCGGCCAGGCGGTGCAGGATGGGCAGGGCGAAGGCGGCGGTCTTGCCGGTGCCCGTCTGGGCGATGCCGAGCAGGTCGCGGCCGGCGAGCACGCCGGGGATGGCCTTGGCCTGGATCGGGGTCGGGGTCTCATAGCCTTCGTCGGCGAGGGCCTTGAGGAGGGGCTTGGCGAGGCCAAGGTCGGAAAACTGGGTCAAGTGACGTCCGTCTTTCGGAATGCGCCGAGCGCGGCCGCTCGCACGATGCGACGGTCGCGGGACGCGATGATTTGGGGAAAGCCCCCGCGTGGCGGGGCGATCGATGCGATCTCTTCAGGGCGCTCAACGGGCCAGGTCTCCTGATGATGGAGACCTTCACGCGGGCCGGAGCGCCGATAGCGCCAAGGATCGGCGCGTCCTGCACATCGTCTTTCGCAGCTGCGAAGTCAACCTCGCCCGGTCGTTTCGCCGCGCCTGTTGCATTCCGGGCGCGGTGCGGGAATGAGGGGAGCATGACCGATAAGCCCCTCCTGCTGGTCGCCGCCGCGGCCCTCGTCGACACCGACGGCCGCGTCCTCATCTGCCAGCGCCCGGAGGGCAAGCAGCTGGCCGGCCTGTGGGAGTTTCCGGGGGGCAAGGTGGAGCCGGGCGAGACGCCGGAGGCCTGTCTGATCCGGGAGCTGGACGAGGAGCTGGGCATCGCCGTCACCGGCGCGTGCCTGGCGCCCTTCGTGTTCGCCAGCCATGGTTATGAGTCCTTTCACCTGCTGATGCCACTCTATCTGTGCCGGCGTTGGAGCGGTTTCGTCACCGCCAAGGAGCACAAGGCCATCGCATGGGTGAAGCCCGCCAAGCTGACCGACTATCCGATGCCGCCGGCCGACGCGCCGCTGGTCGCCTGGCTGCGGGATCTGATCTGAAGGGCTTCTGGCGCGAGACGCGCGGCGCCACCGTGATCGAGCACGCCCTGCTGGCCGCGTTGTTGGGGATGGCGATCGTCGCCTCGGCCGGGGCTCTGCGCGAGCGCTTCTTCGACGTCCTGACCGCCGCCTTCGAAGCTCTTCCCTAAGGCGCCGCAGCGCCCCTTGCGCGCGGCGCGGCGTGAAATTCCACCGCCGCCACAAGGACGTCTTGTGCCTGTGGATAAGCTTTGCCTAGGCTCTGTCGGCGAGGGGGAGCGGGCGATGAAGACGATCGCGGTCATTTCGCGAAAGGGCGGAGCGGGCAAGACGACCCTGGCCGTCAACCTGTTCGCGGCGCTGCGGCAGGCGGAGCGCCGCACGGTCCTGGCCGACGCCGATCCCCTCCGCTCGACGAGCGAGGCCCTGCGCGCCACCCCCGGCGACGGCGGTCCGGTGGTGGAGACCTCGGCCTCGAAGCTGTTCGCCCTGTCCACCGCCTCGGCCCGCAGCGGGGCCGAGCGGCTGGTGATCGACACCCCCGCCTCGCCGGAAGCCGACATCGTCACCGCCATCAAGCTGGCCGACCTCTGCCTGATCGTCGCCCGGCCGACCTTCCTCGACCTGTCGGCGGCCCTGAAGACGCTGGAGCTGGTGCGCCAGCTCAGCACGCGCGGGCTGCTTCTGCTCAACCAGTGCCCGCCGGCGCGGCGCGGGGTGGAGCCGCGGGCGGTCGCCGGCACCCTGGAGACGCTGCGGCTGGCCCGGGTGCCGGTGGCGCCGGTCGCGCTGAGATCCCGTCTGGCCTATCAGCAGGCCATGGGCGGAGGCTGCGGTGTGGTGGATTTCGAACCTTCCGGGTCGGCGGCCGGGGAGACGCGGCGGCTGGCGGCGGCGGTCGAGCAGAGCCTCGGTTCGGGCGTTCGACCCACGGCGGCCAACGACGCGCCGGCCCTCGCCCACGCCTGGGGGCCCTGAGGGTCTCCTGACGCCGGGCGGCCGCCGACAGAGGGAGGGCTCGCGCTTCAGTCCTCCCGCCTCGGCAGCGGCGTCTCCTTTACGCCCAGGGCGTCGGCCAGGCGCATCTTGGCCGAGCCGGGTTTCAGCGGCTGCTGCTGGCTCTCGTGCGGGGCCCAGCCGGTGAGGGTGAGGATTTCGAAGGTGGCCGGCACGCGGCCGTCGGGCTCGGCGAACCGCTCGACATAGAGCTCGAAGGCGCGGCCGAGGATGGCGCGGGTGAGCGCGCGGGGGTGGCGTTCGGCCAGCGCATTGGTCTCGCCCATCTGGCGCAGATCGGCGAGCAGCTTCAGCGGATGGGCGTAGCGCACGCTCACCCGGTCCACGTCGGCCACGGGCAGGGCGAAGCCGGCCCGCTGCAGCAGGCCCGCCGCATCGGAAGGGTCGGCGAAGGGCGAGACCCGGCTGCCGGCGCCGCCCAGGATCTCGGTCTCGGCATCGATCAGCGAGCGGCGCAGCTCGAAAAGGGTCGAGCCGCCCAGGAAGGCGCCGATGAAGAGGCCGTCGGGGCGCAGGGCGCGGCGGATCTGGATCAGCGCCCCGACCACGTCGTTGGTCCAGTGCAGGCCGAGCGTCGAGACGGCGAGGTCGAGGCTGCCGGGGGCGAAGGGCAGGGCCTCCTCGTCGGCGACCAGCCGCATCCCCGCCCGCCCGGCCAGCATGGCGGGCGAGGCGTCGACCTCGATCACCTGGCCGATCCGTTCGCGGGCGTCGCTCTGCGCCAAAGCCTCGCGGAAGGCCCCGCGGCGCGCCGAGAGATCGACGGCCACGGGGAAGTCGCGCATGATCGGCTCCAGCCGCTCGACGGCGTCCTCGGCCGCGCGGCGGTGGAGGAAGTCGGCCTGGGAAAAGCCGGCGGCGGCGCGGTCCAGGCGCTTGCGGTGCAGGGACCGATCGAAGAGGCGGGGCGGGGCGGAGGACATGAGCGCGCAAGATGGCCCTTCGCCGGCCGTGTGGAAACCGGGGCCGCGGCTGAATTCCACCGCCCGTGGCCTCCTCGACCTCGTCTTCCCGCCGCAGGCCCTCGACGACGGCCCTCGGCCGGCGACCATCGGCCTCTCCGCCGAGGCCTGGAGCCGCATCGCCTTCCTCGACGGACCGGTCTGCGACGGGTGCGGGACGCCGTTCGAATATGCGCTTGGGCCCGGCGTGCGCTGCGTGGCGTGCGAGGCCAGGCCGCGGGCCTTTTCCCGCGCCCGGGCGGCCTGCATCTATGACGAGACCTCCCGCGATCCGATCCTGCAGTTCAAGCATGGCGACCGGCAGGATCTGGCGCCGCTGTTCGCCCGCTGGATTTCGCGCTCGGCGGACCGGCTGGTGGAGGAGGCCGACGCCATCGCGCCCGTGCCGCTGCACCCCGGCCGCCTCTTCACCCGCCGCTTCAACCAGGCCGCCGAGATCGCCCGCGCCCTGGCCCGGTTGCGCGGCCGCGCCTACCTGCCCGACGCCCTGGTCCGGCGCCGGGCCACCGACAGCCAGGGCGGCAAGTCCGGATCGGGCCGGCGGCGCAATGTGGCCGGCGCCTTCGCCGTGCCGGACGGGCGGGCGCGGCAGGTGGCTGGGCGCAACATCCTGCTGATCGACGACGTTCTGACCACGGGCGCCACGGCCGAAGGCTGCGCGCGCGCCCTGCGCGCCGCCGGTGCGGCGCGCGTCGATGTCGCGGTCGTCGCCCGGGTGAAAGAGGCGGCGCGCGGCGCTCAATGACCGTCCGCCTACGGCTCAGGTCTGGACATTCGCCAACGGAGGCCCCTTATCCCCGCCATGACCCAGGTCACCATCTACACCAAGCCCTACTGCCCCTACTGCATCCGCGCCCTGTCGCTGCTGGAGAAGAAGGGGGTCGAGTTCACCGAGATCGAGGCCGCCTTCGATCCGGAGAAGCGCCGCGAGATGAACGACCGCTCCGGCGGCCGCAACACCTTCCCGCAGATCTTCATCGGCGAGCGCCACATCGGCGGCTGCGACGAGATGATGGCGCTGGAACAGCAGGGCAAGCTCGACGCCCTGCTGCAGGCCTCATGAGCGCCGCCCCTCGATGAGCGCCTTGCGCGTCGCCCTCGTCCAGACCCGTACGCCGGCGACCCACGCCGCCGCGCTCGACCACGTCCTGCCGCTGGTGCGGCAGGCCGCGGCGGGCGGCGCGCGCCTGATCGCCACGCCGGAGGGAACCAACATCCTGCAGAAGGATCGCGAGACCCTGCTGCCGCAGCTCCTCTCCCTGGAGGATGACCCGGTCGTCGCCGGTCTGCGGCAGGCGGCGCGCGAACTCTCCGTCACGGTCCTGGTCGGCTCGGCCCTGGTGAAGCGCGAGGACGGCAAGGCCGCCAACCGCAGCGCCCTGATCGATCCCCAGGGCGAGATCGTCGCCACCTACGACAAGCTGCACATGTTCGACGTCGATCTGCCGAGCGGCGAAACGGCGCGGGAGTCGGCGACCTATGAGCCGGGCGACGCCGCCGTGGGCGTCGCGGCCGAGGGCGCCAAGCTCGGCCTGACCATCTGCTACGACGTGCGCTTTCCCGCCCTGCATCGCGCCCTGGCGCTGGCGGGCGCGCAGGTGCTGACGACGCCGGCCGCCTTCACCCGACCGACGGGCGAGGCCCACTGGGAGGTGCTGCTCCGCGCCCGCGCCATCGAGACCGGCAGCTTCATGCTGGCCCCCGCCCAGGGCGGTTTCCACGAGGACGGCCGCGGCACCTACGGCCACAGCCTCGTCGTCGCGCCGTGGGGGGAAGTGATCGCCAAACTCGACCACGACGAGCCGGGCGTGCTGTTCGCTGACCTCGACCTCTCCCTGGTGGAGAAGGCCCGCCGCGCCATTCCGGCCCTGGCCAACGCCCGCGCCTTTTCGGGGCCCGCGTCCCGCCCATGATCCGCTATGCGCTCGCCTGCGATCACGGGCACGAGTTCGAGGGCTGGTTCGGCTCCTCGTCCGACTTCGACGACCAGCAGGCCCGGGGCCTCCTGGAATGCCCGGTCTGCGCCTCGACGGCCGTGCGCAAGCAGATCATGGCCCCGGCGGTCGCCGGCACGAAGCGGGACACGCCCGACCTGCCGCCCAAGGCGCGGGCCATGATGATGGAGGCGCTCGGCAAGGTGCGCCGCCATGTGGAAGAGAATTTCGACTATGTGGGCGACGCCTTCGCCCGCGAGGCCCGCGCCATCCACGAGGGGCGCTCCGAAGACCGCGGCATCTTCGGCGAGGCCTCGCCCGCCGAGGTGAAAGCCCTGGTCGAGGACGGCGTCCCCGTCGCCCCCCTGCCGCCCGAACCGCCCAAGAAGACCGAGGTCAACTGAGGCGGCCCGAGCGGTCGCGCGTGGTCAGAACGTCTTGCGCAGCCCCACGGAGATGATGCCGCCGTCGCCGGTGACATTGCCGCGCAGGCGGGTCGTGGTCTGGGCCGGGGTGCCTTCGTAGAAGGCCGTGTCGTGATTGATCTCGGTCTCGTCGAACGCGATGTAGGCGAGCGCCGCATCCATCTGCAGGCTGTCGGTCAGCTGCGCGGTCGCGCCGACGCCATAGAGCCAGCGGTCGCCGTCGGGGACGCGGGCGGTGCGGGCGGCGTCCGGCGTCGGGGTGGGGTCGTACTGGGCGCCAGCCCGCAGGGTTAGGGCGTCGTTGACCCTGTAGTCGAAGCCGATCCCGCCGGCGGTCACGTCCTCATAGTCCTGGGCCAGGGTCTCGTTCACCGCCGGAGAGGTGACGACGATGTTGTCGAACTCGCCCCAGCCGATGCGTTGGACCTGGGCGTTGAGCGCGAAGCGGTCGGTGGCCTGCCAGCGGGCGCCGAAGGTGGCGATCCACGGCGTCGAGAAGTTCGCCTGTCCGGCCACGTCGGTGTTGAACGGGGCGAGGGGGCCCGCCAGGCCCAGGACCCGCACGTCGCCTTCCAGCTCGTGCTCGACGGCCGAGCGGTAGCTGGCGCCCAGCGTCAGGGTGTCGAAGTGCGCCTGGGCGCCGACCGTCCAGCCGAAGTCCCAGCCGTCGCCCTTCAGTTGCGAGACGCCGTCGGGCAGGGCCGGCGACAGGTTGGGATAGGCGGTGGTCAGCACCGCTTCGGTGTACTGGCCGCTGACGCCGGCGCCGACATCGAGCCAGTCGGTGACCCGAATGGCGCCGGTCAGCTGCACGTCGGCCGTGGTCAGGCTCGACTCCAGGCCGTCATAACGGGCCCAGGCCTGGTTCCGGTACTCGGTGGTGAAGTTGTAGGGCGCGGCGACGGACAGGCCGAGCGCGAAGCGGTCGCCGATCGGCATGGCGATCGCGGCGTTGGGGGCCACGCCGTCCTGGATCGGGTTGAAGGCCCGCGGCTCGCCCTGCACCGGGACGGTGACGCCGCCCGGATAGGTGATGGTCGAGCCGTCGTTCTCCACCGTCGCGTCAACGAAGATGGCGTGGGCGCCGAGATAAGCCTCGCGCGGGGTGCGGGCGATGGCGGCGGGGTTCCACCACAGCGAGGCGGTCCCGGTGTCGGCCACCTCGCCCGAATAGGCCCGGCCCAGGCCCCGCACGGACTGCTCTTGCAGGTAGAAGCCGCCGGCCGCGGCCGGAGAGGCCAGACCCGCCAGACTCGTTGCGCCGACCAGCGCCAGGATCCACGCCTTCTTCATCGGAAACTCCACTCGCATAGGGAAACGGCGGGGTTGCCCCCGCGGAAGCACGTGGAAAGCGTCGCGGCCGGATTTGTTGCATAGCCGACCCAGCCGAACCGGGTGCGGGCGGGCGGTTGAACCACCTTGTGTGGCCCATCAGCCACACCTACATCTGAGCCGGCGAGGCTTGCGCTTACTCAAAGGCGAGGCTCGCCAGTCCGCCTAACGAGGGGATGCCATGAACATCGACGTCTATTCCGACCGCGCCAAACAGGCGATCCAGTCGGCGCAGAGCCTTGCGCGCGCCCGGCGCCACCAGCAGCTCGCGCCGCTGCACCTTCTGAAGGTCCTTCTGGAAGAGAAGGACGGGCTGTCGCGCGCCCTGATCCAGAGCGCCGGCGGCCGTCTCGACGAGGCCGACGCCGCCGTCGAGGCCGCGCTTTCCAAGCGGCCCAAGGTCGAGGGCGGCTCGGGCCAGCTCTACATGTCGCCGGAGGCGGCCAGCGTCTTCGCCCGCGCCGAGGCCGACGCCAAGACGGCGGGCGACGCCTTCGTCACCACCGAGCGCCTGCTCATCTCCATCGCCGCCGAAGGCCGCGAGGCCGCCGACATCCTGAAGGCCGCGGGCGCCAAGGCCGACGCCCTGGAGAAGGCCGCCCAGGAGGTCCGCAAGGGCCGCACCGCCGACTCCGCCTCGGCCGAGGAGGGCTATGATGCGCTGAAACGCTACGCGCGCGATCTGACCCAGGCCGCGCGGGATCAGAAGCTCGACCCGGTGATCGGCCGGGACGAGGAAATCCGCCGGACCATCCAGGTCCTGTCGCGGCGCACCAAGAACAATCCCGTCCTGATCGGCGAGCCCGGCGTCGGTAAGACCGCCATCGTCGAGGGCCTGGCCCTGCGCATCGTCAATGGCGACGTGCCCGAAAGCCTGAAGGACAAGCAGCTCCTGTCGCTGGACATGGGCGCGCTGATCGCCGGGGCGAAGTACCGCGGCGAGTTCGAGGAGCGGCTGAAGGCGGTGCTGAACGAGGTGACCGCGGCCGAGGGCTCGATCATCCTGTTCATCGACGAGATGCATACCCTCGTCGGCGCCGGCAAGACCGACGGGGCCATGGACGCCTCGAACCTCCTGAAGCCCGCGCTCGCCCGCGGCGAACTGCACTGCGTCGGCGCCACCACGCTCGATGAGTACCGCAAGCATGTGGAGAAGGACGCAGCCCTGGCCCGCCGCTTCCAGCCCGTCTTCGTGGACGAGCCGAGCGTGGAGGACACGGTGTCCATCCTGCGCGGCCTGAAGGAGAAGTATGAGGTGCACCACGGGGTGCGCATCTCCGACAGCGCCATCGTGGCGGCCGCGACCCTTTCGAACCGCTACATCACCGACCGCTTCCTGCCCGACAAGGCCATCGACCTGGTGGACGAGGCGGCCAGCCGCGTCCGCATGGCCGTCGACTCCAAGCCCGAGGAGCTGGACGAGATCGACCGCCGCGTCGTGCAGCTGAAGATCGAGCGCGAGGCCCTGACCAAGGAGACCGACGCCGCCTCCAAGGCCCGGCTGGAAAAGCTGGAGGGCGAGCTCGCCGAGCTGGAAGCCCAGTCGGCCGAGATGTCCGCCCGCTGGAAGGCCGAGAAGGACAAGCTGACCTCGGCGGCCCAGGTGCGCGAGGCGCTCGATCGGCTCCGCGCCGAGCTGGTGGCCGCTCAGCGCCGCGGCGACCTGCAGCGCGCTTCGGAGATCGCCTATGGCGAGATCCCGCCGCTGGAACGCCGCCTGACCGAGGCCGAGAACGCCGCGGCCGAACAGGCGGTCAGCCCCGAGGTGGTCGACGCCGAGCAGATCGCCGCCGTCGTCAGCCGCTGGACCGGTGTGCCCGTCGACAAGATGCTGGAAGGCGAGCGCGAAAAGCTGCTGTCCATGGAGGACAACCTCCGCGCCCGCGTGGTCGGCCAGGAGGAGGCGCTGGCCGCCGTCTCCGACGCCGTGCGCCGAGCCCGCGCGGGCCTGCAGGACCCGAACCGGCCCATCGGCTCCTTCCTGTTCCTCGGGCCCACCGGCGTCGGCAAGACCGAGCTCACCAAGGCGCTCGCGGAATTCCTGTTCGACGACGAACAGGCGATCACGCGCATGGACATGAGCGAGTACATGGAGAAGCACTCGGTCAGCCGCATGATCGGCGCGCCTCCGGGCTATGTCGGCTATGACGAGGGCGGGGCGCTGACCGAGGCGGTTCGCCGCCGGCCCTATCAGGTCGTGCTCTTCGACGAGGTGGAGAAGGCCCACCCCGACGTCTTCAACGTGCTGCTGCAGGTTCTCGACGACGGACGGCTCACCGACGGCCAGGGCCGCACGGTCGACTTCCGCAACACCCTGATCATCATGACCTCGAACCTCGGGTCGGAGTTCCTGGCCAACCAGGCCGAGGGCGAGGATGTCGAGGCCGCGCGGCCGATGGTGATGGACGTGGTCCGCAGCCACTTCCGGCCGGAGTTCCTGAACCGGATCGACGAGATCATCCTCTTCAAGCGGCTCGGCCGGGCGGAGATGGACAACATCGTCCGCATCCAGCTCCAGCGGGTGGAGAAGCTGCTGGCCGACCGTCGAATGACGCTGGCCCTGGAGGACAGCGCGCTCGCCTGGCTGGGCGACAAGGGGTACGACCCGGTCTATGGGGCGCGGCCGTTGAAGCGGGTGATCCAGAAGGAGCTGATCGATCCCATCGCGCGCAAGCTGCTGGCCGGCGACATCGAGGACGGCTCGGTGATCGCGGTGAGCGCCGGCGAGGACGGCCTGACGATCGGCAGGGCGCAGGTCCACTGAGCCCGCCAGGCTCCGGCGTCACGAGGCGAGGCCCTTCCCGGCGACGGGGAGGGCCTTCTTCGTGTCAGGACCTGGCGCGGGCCAGACGGCGGGCGGCGTAGAGGTCGGCCAGCGTCAGTCCGAGCACGGCCCCATAGCCCAGGGCCAGGCCACGCCACTGTCGCGAGGTGGTCGGCCGCGCCTTCAGCAGGACGGCGATCTGGCCCATCAGGCCCAGGCCATGGGCGGCGATCCACGGCGCGTCCGGTCCGGCCATCAGCAGGCCTGCGCCGGCGGCGGTCTCGCGCAGGCCCAGCGTACGGACCATGCCGGCCTCGGCCATGCCGGTGTTGCGGGCGATGGCTTCGGGCTTGGCGGTCTTCAGCAGGCCGATGATCAGGCTGGCGGCGCCCAGGACCAGCAGGGTCGGGCGGGCGGCGGCGGGGGTCTGGGACAGCGAGGCCATGGCCGAAAAAGCGGTTCGCCCGCCCCCGGGTTCCGAAGGCGGGCGAAGCAGGGCGTCACAGTGGCGTCAGACGCTAGAGGTCGATGGGCGTGACCCGGCCGCCGCGGGTGACCACGCGGCGCATGATGGCGATGCTCTCGCCGCCGCCGGCCGCCGGCCGCGCCACGGTGATCACGAACCAGGCGCCGTCGGGCAGGTTGGAGAAGCTGAAGCGGTCGGCGGCGTCGCAGGTCGTCCGCCGCACGAAGGACGAATAGTCGTCATTGGGCGCCGAGGGCGTGCGGGCGCGCACCTCGTCGGCCGGCAGGGCCGCGGCGTCCGGCGAGGAATAGAGGATGCTCATCCGCCGGCGCGTCCAGGGCGTCTCCGGCGTCAGCACCACGCCGGCGCCCGAGCAGGTGTAGCGGGTCGCGCCCTGGCGGTAGATCAGGCGTCCGTCGATCCGGTTGCGGCCGGGCACGGCCGACCAGGAGAAGTCCTCCGGCCGGAAGACGGTCGGCGAGGGCGCTGGCTGGCCGGGCGGCGGCGGCGGCGGACCCATGGTGGGCGCGCAGGCCGTGACGAGGAGAGCGAGCGCGGCGCCGAGCGCCGGAAGGCGGACGTTGGTCATGGCGCGACTTTAGTTAAGGTCTGTGACAGAAGCCAACCCCTGATGCGGCGGCCTGCCGCACCTGTCGTTCTCCAACCGATCAGTCGTCGCCGCGGGGGCGGCCGCGCATGGCCTTCACCGAACCGCGCCGGGTCTTGGCCTCCAGACGGCGTTTCTTCGAGGCGAGGGTGGGCCGCGTCTTCTTGCGTGGCGGGGGCGGCGGCTCGGCCGCCTTGCGGATGAGCTCGGCGAGCCGATCCTGCGCATCGGCGCGGTTGCGCTCCTGGGTGCGGAAGCGTTCGGCCATCAGCACCAGCACGCCCTCCTGAGT